>JAICUU010000031.1 GCA_025935675.1 Burkholderiales bacterium | reverse complement strand
GCGGGCCGCGCGGGGGCAACGGCGAGCCGTCAGGCCGCGATCGCCAGGGTGTCGCCGCCGACGCCGCGGTTGCACGGGCAGAGCTCGTCGGTCTGCAGGCCGTCGAGGATCCGCAGCACCTCCTCGGGGCTGCGCCCGACGTTGAGGTTGTTGACCGACACGTGCTGGATGACGTTGTCCGGGTCGACGATGAACGTCGCGCGAAGCGCCACCCCTTCGTTCGGATCGCGCACGCCGAGCTGGTCGACGAGCGAGCCCCTGGGATCGCCGAACTGCCACTGCGGCAGCTTGTCGAGATCCTTGTGCTCGCGGCGCCAGCCGAGCTTGCTGAACTCGTTGTCGGTCGATCCGCCCATCACCACCGCGTCGCGGTCGGCGAATTCAGAGGCGAGCTTCGCGAAGCCGACGATCTCGGTCGGGCAAACGAACGTGAAGTCCTTGGGGTAGAAGTAGATGACCTTCCACTTGCCCGGGAACGACGCCTCGCTGATGGTTTCGAACGCCGACTGGCCCTTTTCCTCGGGGAAGTTGAACCCCGGCTTGACGCCCGCGACCTTGAAGGGCTCGAGCTTTTGTCCGACTGTCTTCATGCTGGATCTCCTTTTCCTGTGTCGTTGTAAATGAGAACGATTCAAGGATAAGGGTGGACCAGCAATAAATCAAATTGCATATTTCTACCGACGCCATAGTTTTTGCCAATGAGGCCGGCAAGCCCATGCCACGGGCGCCTGCGGGCTCGACGGCGGCGTCGATCGCGCCGCGAACGATCAGCGCTTTTTCTTCTTCGCGAGCATCGTGCCGCGGCAGCCGCGCGCGCCGCAGCGGCACACGTACGCCTCGCGCTCCTTCTTGCTCAAGCGTCCCTGCCAGTCGAGCTGGTAGTCGTAGGTGAGCTCCTCGCCGCGCGCGATCGCGCGCCGCGCGGCGATGAACACGCGATCGTCCTCGTCCTCGTAGGTCTCGCAGTTGGGCCTGCACGAATGGTTGATCCAGCGCGCGGCGTTGCCGCCCACGTCGGCGTCGATCACGCGTCCGTCGTCGAGGCCGAACAGGAACGTGTGGTGCGGATTATCGGGATCGGAGAGCGGCCGCGTGTTGGCCTCGTCCCAGGTGGTGCGCTCGCCGCGGTACTCGATGATCGTCTGCTTGTTGCGGATGGGCCGCGCCGCGAACACGCCGCGGCCGTGGATCGCCGAATCGCGGACGACGTAATAGCTGCTGCGGGTGAGCCGCGCGGGTTTCACCTTCGCGCTGCCCGCCGCCTTGCGCGCGCCGCCGCGCTTCGCGGCACCGGACGAGGGGCCCGGGCGACGCTTGCCGCCCTTGGATGTACCGCCTTGCTTGCGATCGACCGCCACGAGCACGCTCTCTTCCGGAAAAGCGCGAATTATGCCGGTCGGCGCCGAGCGGGCCTTGCACGCGCTTAGCGACGACGCGAAGCGTCAGCGCGCAAGTGCTGCGAGCAGCGCGAGCGTCACCGGCGTCGTCACCGCGGCGAGCGCCGTCGACAACACCAGCGTCGACGCGATCGCGCCTTCGAGCGCGCCGAACTGCCGCGCCATCAGGTAGACGCTCGCGCCGGTCGGCAGCGCCGCGAGCAGCACGACCGCCGTCGTCTCGGGCGCCGGCAGCGCGCACAGCCGCGCGATCGCGTAGACGATCGCCGGGAACGCGACGAGCTTGAGCGCCGCGATCAGCGCGCTTTGCGCGAGCCCGGCGCGCAAGCCGAACTCGGCGAGCCCCATGCCGAGCGCGATCAGCGACAGGGGCACGGCGGCCGAAGCGACGAGCGCGAGCGTCGCATCGACCACGTGCGGCAGCGCGGCGCCCGTGTAGCCCCAGGCGGTGCCGGCGAGGATGCCCGCGACGACCGGATTGAGCACGACGCGCCGTGCGGTGGCGCCGAAGCCCGCCAGCGAGAAGTCGCGGTGCCGCGCCCACTCCACCGACACGGTGACGAGCGTCCACAGCACGAGCGAGTTGAACACGAGCACCAGCGAGACCGCCGGCATCGACGCGACGGGCAGCGTCGCGTGCGCGATCGGCACGCCGAGCAGCACGTTGTTGGAAAAGATCGCGCCGACGCCAAGCACCGATTGCGCGGCGCCGTCCATGTCGAACAGCGCGCGCGCCGCGACCCGTGCCAGCGCATGGACGACGAACGCGCCGCCGAAGTAGGCAACGAGGAGGGCGAGATCGACGTGCGGCAGCTTCGCGAAGTCGCTCATCAGGCGGAACAGCAGTGCCGGAATGGCGACGCCGAACACGAAGCGGGTCAGCGCGTCCGACACCGCGCGCGGCCAGCCGCCGACGCGCGACAGCGCGTAGCCGACGAGCACCAGCGCGAAGAGCGGCGACGTGAGCGCGAAGACCCGCGCGACGTCGTTCATGCGATCGCGCGCGGCGTCAGACGAGGTCGCGCAGCACGAGCGTCACCGTGCGCCCGCTGGCGAGCTTCAGCTTCACCTTGCTGCCGGGCGCTGCGCGCAATCGCATGCGCAGCGCATCGAGCGTCACGCGCGCGGCCGGCGCGCCGTCGATCGCGGCGATGACGTCGCCCGCCTTGAGCCCGGCCTTCGCCGCGGGGCTGCCCGCGACGACGTCGACGACGGCGATGCCGTTGGCGGCGCGCTCGACGAACGCGCCCGAGCGGTCGAACGCATCGGCGCCGGCGGCCGGGTTCGGCTCGAGCCATGCAGCCTCGTCCGCGTAGTCGAGCACGACGGCGAAGCGCGACAGCACGCCGTAGCCGACGTCACCGGCAATGGACGGGTCGGCGAGGATGCCGCTGCCTTGCTCGGCCAGCAACGTGACCGGCTTGGCGACGTCGACATCACCGAGCTTGAGCGAGTCGGCGCGCGCGAGCTTCGCATGCGCGGCACCCTGGACCCCGGCGCCCGCGACGACCTCGGTCGTCGCCTTGTATTTGGTGACGAGGCCATGTGCCGCGACGAACGCCGGCGCGAGCGTCAGCGACGCGCGCGACGCGGTCGACAGCGCGAACGCGCCGCGCACGCCGTCGACGCTGCCCTCGACGGTCGGCACGTTGTCGTGGAAGCGCAGCGCCACGCGCGTGCCGCTGCCGGCGTACTTCCACCCGGCGGGCGCGTAGAACGTGATCGTGCGCGCCGCGTAGTCGACGCGCGCCGGGAACCGCCGCAGGAGCTCGTAGCCGGTGACGCCGCCGAAGCGGTCGACGTCCTCGACGCGCTTCATCGCCGCGGCGAGCGGCACGCTCGCGAACGCCTGCTTGTCGAGCACGAGCCCGCCGATGTCGAGCGCGCCGACCGTGACCGTGGCCGGCTCACTGGCGGTCGCGCCGGGCGTTGCCGCGAGCCCGAGCGATTGCGCGGCCTCGGCGGCGATCACGTTGGGGCCGCCCGCGTCGATCATCAGCCGCAGCGGACCCTTGCCGTCGAGCTTCGCGTCGACATACAGGTGGCCGTTGGCGATCGTCAGCGGCACGGTCACGCTCGTCTTGCCGGGCGGGAACCGGAAGTCGGCGGGCGGCGGTGGCGCGCCGAACGCGACCGGCGTCGCCGGCGGGTCGAAGTCGATCGAATCGACGGTGACGATCTCGTCGAAGCGCGGGTCGCCGCGCGACGCACGCACGCGAAACGGCATCCGCAGGCCGTGGACCTCGCGAAAATCCATGTAGTACTCGGTGCGCGTCTGCTCGGCCTCGCGCTCGACGAGGCGCTCGATCAGGTGCGTGTCGGCGTTGATCCACAGGTCGAACTCGCGGCCGCCTTCGGGCGTGATCGCCACGACGACGAAGTCGGCATCGTCGGCATGCTCGCGGCCCTTGACGACGATCGCCGCCTTGTGCCGCGACGGAAACCAGAATGCGAGCTGGTCGCGATACGCGGCGTTGACCGCGAGCTCGCGCGCCGCACCGGAGGTCTCGCGCCGCGCGCCGCCGGCCGCGTCCTGCGTCCAGCCGTTCTGCCCGTCGAAGCCCGCGGCGCCCGACATCGCGCCGAGCGAGTAGCGCAACAGCGAGCGTCCCGTGAGGAACTCGCTCCAGCGCTCGACATGCCCCTGCAGCCCGCCGGTGGACAACGTGACCTTCGAATGCTCGTAGCGCAGGTCGTTCCACGTCGAGCCCCCGCTCGCTGCCTTGGCGGCGCCGAGGACGGCCATCGGATTGACGGGCGCGTCTTCGGCGATCGCGGCGAACGGCAGCGCCAAGGCGGCAAGGCAGATGCAAAGACGCAGCAACGACTTCATGTTCAGGAATGCAGCGCGGCGGATGCGCGCCGTCGGGCGAGGTGGACCCCATATTGTCCCATGCCGGCCCGCGGCTCGCGCGAGCGAGCCGCCCTCCGCGCGGCGGCTGACGCACGGGACTTGCGCGGCGCGCGCGCTCCGGTGCACGATGCGCCACCGTTGCGGCGCGAGAGGCAACGGTCCTTCGACGAGGAATCACGATGAATTGCACGATCTGCGGCTTCGACAATCCTGCCGACGGCCGCTTCTGCAAGAAGTGCGGCGCGGCGCTGGTCGTGCCCATCACCGCAGCCGCGGCAGCGAGTGCCACGGCCGCCATGCCCGTCGGTGCGGCGGCCGCGGGGCAGGGCGGCGTGGCCGTCGAGAGCGGCGGCGGGTTGCCGAAGCCCTACATCGTGATCCTCGTGGTCGCGCTCATCATCGTCGCCGCCGCGTGGTACGCATGGCGCCAGATCGGCAACCCGATCGCGCCGCCGTCATCGACCGCGCCCGCCGGCGACGCCGCCAAGCCCGCAACGGCACCGATGCTGCCGGCGCCAGCGCAGACCGGGTCAACGCCGCCCGCAGGCAGCGACGCGCCGCCGTCCGGCGCGGCCTCCGGCACATCGAGCGACGCGACGCCGTCCGGCGCCGAGGCGCCGGCCTCGTCGACCGTGATCCCGGCACCCGACGCCGTGCCGCCGAAGAAGGCGTCGCCGCATCGCGCGCCGGCCAAGGCAGCCGCCAAGTCGGCGCCCGCGGCGACGGGCGCGCCGCCGGCACCGGCGCAAGCGGCACCCGCGCCGGCGCAGCCCGCGCCCGCCGCCAAGGCCGCGCCGAGGCCCGATCGCTGGACGCAGATGGACACCGAGCTGAGGTCGTGCTCGGGCGAGAACTTCCTCGAGCGCGTGGTCTGCGAGCAGCGCATCCGCAATCGCTTCTGCGACGGCTACTGGGGCAAGGTCCCGCAGTGCCCGTCGGGACCCGCGCCGACGACGGGCGGTTGATCGCTCGACGCAGTGCGCGCGCGTCGCATCGCGACGCGGGCGGCATCGGCAGCGCACGCCCGCATGCGCCGCTCGCGCGGCGAGCGCGTCAGGCGGGCGCGAGCAGCGGCGCGTCGCCGGCGGCTTCCGGCGGCGGCTTCTTCGCGGCCAGCGTATCGAGCGCGGCGCTGACCGCGCGATCGAACAGCGGCACCGGCTCGACCACCAGCGCGGCGCGGCCCGAGCCCAGCTCGTAGGCGAGCTCCTCCGGCGAGAACACGAACGCGCGACGGCGCGCGCGGCTCGTGAACACGTACTTGGTGCGCAGCGGGCTCACCCAGGTGAGGCGCGCGTTGACGACGTCGCCCTCGCGGCGGAACGCGAGCCACGTGCCGGCCGGCATCTCGCTCACGTAGTCGTAGACGTTGCTCACCGTGCGTCCTTCCGGCGCCGCGGGCGCTGCCGGCGCCGCTTCGTCCGCCGCCGCGTCGGCCGCGGGCGGCTTGATCGCCGCCATGTGGAGCTGGTAGAGCTCGTCGAGGAACAGCTTGGCGCGATCCTCGGCGATGCCGCGCGCGACGATGCCCTCGCGGAGGCTGCGGATCAACGTCGGGATCATCTTGGTGAGGCGTGCCTTCTGCGCGGTACGCTCCTTGGCGACGATGCTCCACAGAAGGTCGTCGAGCGTCGTCACCGCGCGCCGGTACGGGTCGCTGTCCTCGCCGTGGCGCGCGCGCACGTCGCCAAGGTAGTCGGCCCACGTGGTCTCGGCGAAGCTACGCACCTCGAGCGGCAGCGACAGCCCCGCGAGGCGGTCGCGCACCAGCGCGCGCGTCAGCGAGCGATCGGCCTCGCGCTCCTCGGCGGCAAGCGCCGCGGCGACCTCGGATTGCGCGTCGACGTCGGCGGCGCGGCGCTCGTCGTCGATGAACTGCGCGAGCCTGCGGTCGGCGGCGCGGAACGTCGTGACGTCGATCTCGAAATCGCGGCACACCTCGTCGATGACGCCGCTCGCGGCGAGCTCGAATGCGGCGCGGTACGTCTCGTCGTTCTGCGCGCCGATCGCGCCTTCCGCGAGGTGGTCGAGCAGGCGCCGTGCGGGGTGTGACTTGTCGGAGAAGAACGTGCGGTCGAGCAGCGCGACCTTGACGATCGGCACCTGCAAGCGGCCGAACAGGTTGCGCTCGGACTGCGGGATCGACGGGTCGCGGAAGATGTAGTCGAACAGCAGCGAGATGACGTCGACGCTGATCTTGTCGGACGGATTGGTGATCTGGTCGGCGATCGCCGAGCGGATGTGCGGCACGAGGTTGAGCGGCACGCCCACCGTCTCGGTGCCAGGCGGCGCGACGCGCGCGAGCGCCGACGCGAGGTCCAGCCGCTGCCACTGGCCGAGCGTGGCGAACAGCGGCGTCGACGTGCCGAGCGCCATCAGCGGATCGAGCGAGGGCAGCTCGCCGGGCGCCGGTTCGCCGGCGTGCGCCGCCGGCGCGGCGCTGCTCATCGTGGCGAGCGCCTTCAGCCCGGCGATGATCTCCGGCGCGATCAACGGCGGCGCCGGCAGCGCGGCCGCCGCCGCGCGCGCGGCCGCCTGCGCGGCCGGCGAATGCGCCTCGAAGTCGAACGCCGGCGCGGCGTTCGGATCGGCGAGGATCTCCGGTACGACGACGTTGGTCGGCAGGTCGCCGGCCTCGGCCATCAGCTTGCTGAACGCCGGCAGCAGGTCGCGGTCGTCGGTCGGGCGGAACTCGCTGCGCGCGCGGAGCGCCGCCTTGATCTCGGGCAGGATGTGGCGGTCGGCGAGGAAGCGGTTGAGCGAGATGTAGATCTTGTTGATCGCCGGCGTGAGGTCGGCGAGCAGTCGCTCCATCACCGGCCGCCAGACGCGCGCGTCCGGGTAGCTCGTGCGCAGCGTCGAGCCGATCGCGTCGAGCACGTACGCCGGGCCGAACGGATTGTCGAGGTCGCTGCGGTCGGGTGGCGGCAACAGGTACTCGAGCCGCAGGTCGAGCGCGTCGAGCTCGCGGCGGGTGAGCCGCAACAGGAACGACGTCGAAGACTTCAGCGCGTCCTGCTTCTCGTGGTCGAACGCGGTGAGCACGCGCAGGCTCGCGAGCGACGCGTCGAAGTCCGGGCGGCGTCCCTTGCGCTTGACGCCGGACATGCGCCGGTCGAAGAGCGCCTGAAGTGCCCCGGCGAAGCGCGACACCCATTCGCCGCGCCCCGTGCGAAACCGCATGACGTCGTCGTCGCTGACGTATTCGTTGCCCTCGAAGAGATCGGACGCCATCTCGAGCGAGGTGCGCGCGATGTCGACGAGCTTGTCGCGGTATATCGCGAAGCATTGGCGAAGCAGCGACTTCGCCTCGTCGGCGGACGGGCGCGCCGTGGCTTCGTCGTCGGCGGTGCGGGGGATGGCCATTGCGAAAGCTGCGTCGGAGACGCCCGATTCTAGGGCAGCGGGGCAGGTCGCGTCATGCGGGCCGGCGCTGCGCCGCGCTTGCGGCGACGGCCGGTGTTGCGAAGTCGTCGCCGCGGGCGCTCGGAAGGACTATGCTGGCGCCGATGCGACACGTTGTGCGATACGTCCGGAACAGGCGGGCGCTGCGCGCCGCGCTGTCGTGCGCGCTCGCGCCGGCGTTGATCGTCGCCGCGGCGACGATCGCGCGCGCCGACGACATCTACAAGTGCGTCGACCCTTCCGGACGCGTCACCTACCAGTCCGAGGCGTGCGGCAACGGCCGCGCGATCGACATCGCGCCCGGCCGCTACGATGCCGACGCAGCGGCGCGGCTGCGCGAGGACGCCGCGGCCTTCAATGCGCGCGACGACCTGCGGCGGGTGGCGGAAGCGCGCGAGCGCGCGGCGCGGGCGCAAGCGGAGGCGGCGCAAGCCGAGGCGACGCGCGCGCGGGCAGCTGCCGACGCGGCGCGCGTCGCGTCCGACGAGTGCTACTACTGCGGCAACGCGTATCCGCTGTGGGGCTACCTGCCATGGCGACCGCCGCACGAGAAACCGCCGCGGCCGCCGAAGCCGCCTCCGCGGCCGCCGTCCTACATCGTCGTCCGCTGAGTGCCGCCGCGGGGGCTGGCCTAGCCGCGCCCCACGAACGGCATCTTGGTCGCCATCACCGTCATGAACTGCACGTTCGCCGTCAGCGGCAGTCCCGCGATATAGAGCACGGCCGAGGCGACGTGCGCGACGTCCATCAGCGGCTCGATGGCGATCGTGCCGTTGGCCTGCGGCACGCCACTCGCCATCCGCTGCGCCATCTCGGTCGACGCGTTGCCGATGTCGATCTGCGACGCGGCGATGTCGAACGCGCGGCCGTCCAGCGCGATCGACTTGGTGAGCCCGGTGATGGCGTGCTTCGACGCCGTGTACGGCGCCGAGCCCGGGCGCGGCGCGTGCGCCGAGATCGAGCCATTGTTGATGATGCGCCCGCCGCGCGGCGACTGCGACTGCATCGCGCGAAACGCAGCCTGCGCGCACAGGAACGAGCCGGTGAGGTTGGTGTCGATGACGCGCTGCCACTGCTCGAGCGTCAGCTCGCCGAACGGCGCGCCGGCGCTCATGCCCGCGTTGTTGAAGAGCACATCGATGCGGCCGAAGCGCGCCTGAGCCTTGTCGAAGAGCGCGCGCACCGACGCGGCCTGCGTGACGTCGGTGGAAACGGCGAGCCCGTTGCGCGCATTGGGTCCCGCTTCGGCGATGGCGGCGTCGAGCGCGTCGGCCCGACGCCCCGCCAGCACCACTGCGTACCCCGCCCCCAGCATCGCCTGCGCGACCGCCTTGCCGATGCCGCTGCCCGCGCCCGTGACGACTGCCGTCTGCATGCCTGTCCGCTCCTTCGCCGATCGTTGATGGTCCTGCGCCGCTAGTCGGGCGCGCGGGCCGGCGCGAGGATCGCGTACAGCAGGATGCCGCCGAACGTCGCCGTGCCGATGCCCCCGAGTGTAAACGTGCCGAACCTGAGCGCGAAGTCGCCGGCGCCCAGCGTAAGGATCGCCGCGGCGACCACGAGGTTGCGGTTGTTCGCGAAATCGACGCGGTTCTGAACCCAGATCCGCGCGCCGGCGATGGCGATCAGGCCGAACACGACAAGCGACACCCCGGCCAGGACCGGCGCGGGGGTCGTGCCGATCAGCGCGCCGAACTTGGGCGAGAACCCGAGCACCAGCGCGACGAGCGCCGCGATCACGAACACCACGGTGGAGAAGATCCGCGTGACCGCCATGACGCCGATGTTCTCGGCGTACGTCGTGACGCCGGTGCCGCCGGCCATGCCGGAGACGATCGTCGCGACGCCGTCGCCGAGGAACGCGCGGCCGAGCAGGGGATCGAGGTTGCGTCCGGTCATCGCAGATACCGCCTTGATGTGGCCGAGGTTCTCGGCGACGAGGACGATCGCGACCGGCACGATCAGGGTCATCGCCTCGCCGCTCCACGCCGGCGTCGTGAACGCCGGCATGCCGAGCCACGCGGCGGCAGCCACCGGACCGAAATCGACCGGCTTGCCGAGTCCCATCACGTTGGTGGCGACGACGTCGATCGCGTAGGCGAGCACGAGGCCGAGCAGGATCGGCAGGCGCCGCACGCGGCCGCGCGAGTAGACGGCGATGAGCGCGATGCACAGCACGGTGACGAGCGCCATCGCCGCGTCGAACGTGCTGCCCTGCGCGCTCCTGACCGCCACGGGCGCGAGGTTGAGGCCGATGACGGCGACCACCGCGCCGGTGACGACCGGCGGCATCAGCCGCTCGATCCATCCGGTGCCCGTGGCCATCACGACTAGGCCGATCGCCGCATAGGCGACGCCGCAGGCGACGATGCCGCCGAGTGCGACCGGCAGCGCGGCGTTGAGGCCGTGACCGCCATAGCCCGTCGCGGCGATGACGACGCCGATGAATGCGAAGCTCGAGCCGAGGTAGCTCGGCACGCGGCCGCCGGTGATCACGAAGAAGAGCAGCGTGCCGACACCTGACATCAGGATCGCGACGTTGGGATCGAATCCCATCAGCAGCGGCGCGAGCACCGTCGCGCCGAACATCGCCACGACGTGCTGCGCGCCGAGCGCGACCGCAGCGCCCCACGGCGGCCGCTCGTCGGGCGCGACCGTGCCCGCGGCCTTGACGCGCCACGCCGGAAAGTAACCGTCGGCCATCGCTCCCCCTCCGCTCGCCGCGTGCGGCACTCGCGGGCCGCCGCGGCTTGTCGTTGCGTCCCGCGCGGCGGCGGGACGTGGATGTTGCTCGCGAGTCCGCGTCAGTTGCCGACGCGCACCTGCACGGCGTTCGTCGACGGCGCCGCGAACGCGGCATCGTCGTCGTCGGATCGCGCCGCCGCGCGCCCCGTGCGCTGGTAGGGCCGGATGCCGGCGACGATCTCGTCGACGCTGGCTTCCCCCTGGCCGATGCGGGTGCGCGCATTGCGCTCGGGGCAGTTCTGCGTCTCGAACGATTCCATGAACTCGCCGCGGTGGCGCATCGCCTCGCGCGCGTCGATGCCGGTGACGCTGAGGTCGACCGGCGGATGCTGGCCCTGGTAGACGACGTTGTTGCCGCGGTCGTAGACGACGTAGCAGGTTCCCGCCACGGCGGGGAGGGCGGTGGCGGCAAGGGCGAGCGCCCCCAGCGTGCCGAGGGTGAGGCGAAGGGTCATCGCAGTCGCTCCTTGTGGCGGATTGGGCCGGGCCCGGTGTGCCGGGCGTCGGTTGCGCCGATTATCGCTGCAGAAGGCGTGCCAGCGTGGCGCAACGAGATCCCGGAGCGCCGGGAGGGGCGCCGTAGGCGTGGCGCCGACGCCACATTCGGCTTGCGCTTATGGGCGACCCGGCGGGCCGCCGGTAACGTGGCAGTGTCGCCTGCAGGGCGCGTCGCGAGGGAGCACCATGGCACGCATCGCCGCTGCCGTATTCGAAGACCAAGTGAGCGCCGAGCGCGCGCTCGATGTGCTCGCGGGCATGGGCCTCGCCCCCGACTCCGTCGACAGCTTCGTCCTCAACCCGCCCGGTCACCACGACACCTTTCCCGTCGGTGGCGACGAGGACGCCGACGACGATGCCCGCGCGGGCGATCGTGGCGCCCTGCGCGGTGCCGCCTTGGGCGGAGCCTTCGGCATCCTCGCGGGCGCGCTGGCGACACCGATCGCCGGGCCGGCGGGTCTCGCCGGCGGCATCGCGGCGGGCGCCTATGCCGGCGCGCTCGCCGGCGCGCTGGCGACGATGGGCAAGCGCGACGACCCCGGCGTGCGGCCGTTCGGCGTCATGGTCACCGTCAACCTCGACCGCGCGCGCAACGACGAGCGCGTGCTCGACGCGCTCTACGACGGCGGCGCGCAGATGATCGAGCGGGCTCATGGCGAATGGCGCAACGGCCACTGGGCCGATTTCGACCCGGTGGCGCGCGCCGAGCACGTCGAGTTCACCGAGCGCGCCAGCCGCCACTAGCCGCCGCCGTAACGCCGCGCGCCCCAAAACGCCACGCCTCCGTCGCCGCCGCTCGGGGCGAATGGCGTGATTCGTGCATGCGCCGCTCTTCATCGGTCAACGTGCCCGCCGCCGGCGGTCAGCGGTCGTGGCGCTTTGGCCGTTCCCATGACGATGTCATAATAACCCGACGATTTCATTTTCGAGAACGATGGGCGCGATGGACATGGCGGGTAGCCCGGCCGCGGGCGTGGCGGGCGTGAATTGCGAGTTCTGCGGAACCCCTGTGCTGACCGGGGCGAAGCTTTGTGCCGCGTGCCGCTCGGCGTTGAAGCGCGCCCGCAACGAGCCTTCGTCGGTGCTGCTGCCACTGGTGCGGCGCGCGAGCGATACGATCGAGCGACGCCGCGCGCGCAAGGCGGCCAAGGCCGACGCGGACGGCAAGCCGGCCGTCCTCATTCCCCCGCCCGTGGCGCGGCGACGCTCCGCGACGCCCGCGCTGGTCGGCGTCATGCTCGCGGCGGTCTGCATCACCGGCTACGCGATCCTGCAGGTCAGCGAGCATGCGACACCCCTGCCCGAGGCGGCGAGTGATGCCGCAGCGGCACTGCAACCCGTTGCGCTGCCGACGGCGACACCCGCGCCCGCTGCACCGGCGCCGATGGCGCCGATCGTCCTGCCCGCCGAGGTCGAGGTCGGCCCCGCCCCGCCTCCCGTGGCCAAGCCGCATGCCAGCGCGCGCAAGCCCGTGATCGCGCCCGAGACAGTGCCGGCGCGCATCGCCGCGCCCGCACCGATGGAGGCGATCGTCGCGCCGCCGGTCGCGCCGAAGGCGACGCAGCCCACCGACCGCCGCACGCAACTGCGCAACCGCTTCGCGCAGTGCACGTCGAGCGACGTGCTCGAGCAGGCGTTCTGCGAGCAGCGCGCGCGCATCGAGTTGTGCGATGGCCTGTGGGGCAGCGTGCCGCAGTGCCCGCCGCAGCGCGACTATGGCAACTGAGTCGCAACCGACCGGCAACTGAGCGGTTGACGCAACGCAACCGGCCGGTCGCGCGCGAGCGTGGCAGCTGGCCGGTCATCCCGGCGAACGCGACGACGTCACGCCGGCCGCTCGTCGCTATGCTCCTGCTCGCGCACGGCGAGGCGATCGACGCGTGCCAGCGCGGGAAAGATCCGGATCCAGAGCGCCACCATCGCCAGCGTGCCGAGGCCACCCACCAGTACGGCCGGCACGGTGCCGAGCCATGCCGCCGTGACGCCGGATTCGAACTCGCCGAGCTGGTTCGACGCGCCGATGAACATCGCGTTGACCGCCGAGACGCGCCCGCGCATGTGGTCGGGCGTGTTGAGCTGGAACAGCGACTGGCGCACGACGACGCTTTGCATGTCCGCCGCGCCGAGCACGACGAGCGCGGCGAGCGACAGCGGCAGCGCGCGCGAAAGGCCGAACACGATCGTCGCGGCGCCGAACGCGGCGACGCCGATGAACATCCGCCGGCCCGCATGACGCTGGATCGGGTGGCGCGCGAGCCATAGCGCGGTCGCGAGCGCGCCCACCGCGGGTGCCGAGCGCAGCAGGCCGAGCCCCCACGGGCCGGTGTGCAGGATGTCGCGCGCATACACCGGCAGCAGCGCCGTCGCGCCGCCCAGCAGCACCGCGAAGAGGTCGAGCGAGATCGCGCCGAACAGCGCCGGATGGCCGCGAATGAAGCGGATGCCGGCGAACACCGAGCGCGAATCGGCGGCCGGTGCTGCTTCGGCCTCGCGCACCGGCACGAGCCAGCCGATCAGGATGCTCGCAACGACGAACAGCGCCGCGCAGGTCGCATAGACCGCGGCCGCCCCCGCGACGTACAGGAATCCCCCCAGCGCCGGGCCGAGGACGATGCCGACCTGGCCCGCCGTCGACGACAGCGCGACGGCGCGCGGCAGGCGCCCCGCGCTCACGGTGAACGGCAGGAGCGCGGTGACCGTCGGGAACTCGAACGCGCGCGCGGCGCCGACGACGAACACCAGCGCGAACAGCATCGCCTCCGTCACCTCGCCCATCCGCGTCGCGACGGCGATGACGGCGATGGCGCCGCCCTCGATCCATTGGCACGTGCGCACGATGCGGCGCCGGTCGAAGCGGTCGGCGACGTGGCCGACGACGAGCATCAGCGCCACCGACGGCGCGAACTGCGCGAGGCCGATGAGGCCCAAGTCGAGCGCGCTCCCCGACAGCGCGTAGACCTGCCAGCCCACGGCGACCGACAGCATCTGGTAGGCGAACACGGAAGCGAGACGACCGCACCAGAAACGCAGGAACACGCGCTCGGCGAGGATCGAGTCGCGTGGCGGCGGCCCGCCGCCGGTCATGCGGGCACGGCGGACGGCAGCGCTTGGCCGCGGAAGAACGCGTCGAGGTTGGCGAGCGTCATGGCCTGCATCGCCGCCTGCGCCTCGCGCGAAGCGCCGCCGATGTGCGGCAGCGCGACGACCCGTGGATCGGCGACGAGCGCCGCCGGGACGTCGGGCTCGTGCTCGAAGACGTCGAGGCCGGCGCCGGCGATGACGCCGCGCTGGAGGGCGTCGACCAGCGCCGCCTCGTCGATGACGCTGCCGCGCGCGATGTTGACCACGTGGCCATCGACACCGAGCGCAGCGAGGATCGAAGCGTCGACGGCGTGGCGCGTCGCGGGCGATGCGCGCACGCTGATCATCAACGCGTCGCACCATTCGGCGAGCGCCGCCAGCGACGCGAAATGGCGGAACGCGACGTCGGTGCGCGCGCGCCGGTTGTGGTAGCCGATCGCCATGTCGAACGCTTGCGCGCGGCGCGCGATCTCCATGCCGATCGCGCCGAGCCCGTAGATGCCGAGCCTGAGGCCGCGCAGTCCCGGACGGGGCGGCCGCCGTGCGTGCGCATTGCCGCGCCATTCGCCGCCCGCGAGGCGATCGGCCTCGACGCCGAATCCGCGCACCGTCGCGATGAGAAGGCCCATCGCGACCTCGGCGACGGCGGCGGCATTGGCGCCCGCGCTGTGCGCGATCGCGACGCCGCGCGCGCGCGCCGCGGCGACGTCGACGCCCTCGTAGCCGCTGCCCATGCAGCAGACGAGTCCGAGTGCCGGCAGCGCGTCGATCACGGCTGCAGGGATCGCGACGGAGCCGATGCTGACGATGGCGCGCACTTCGCCGCGCGTCGCGGCGTCGAGCTTGCGCACGCGCTCGGCGAGCGCTGCGTCGGCCAGGTCCACGATCGGGTATCGCGCCGCGAGCGCCGAGTGCAACGGCGCAGGCAGCGACGCCGCGATGAGCACGGCACCCTGTGGCGCCTGCACGCGCCCGGGGCGGCGCTGCGTGCTCGCCGGGTCCTCGTTCACGCGTCCCGCAGCAGGGCGTGTTGGCGCGCGGGCCGCCTCCGGATGCTCACGGCGGCGACAGGTCGACGTTGCGGAAGCCCTCGCAGGGCGCGCGCCGCGTCGCGAGCTGCGGCAGCGTGCGCAGCGCGAGCGCGAACTGGCGCGCGCGCCGACGCAGCCACGACAGCTTTGGCGGGGTCTCGTCCGCCGCCGGCGAAGCGAGGCCGACATACCAGGCGTCGACCGCGCCGAACCCCTCGAGCTCGAGCGGAAGTGCCGTCGCGGCCTCGCGCGCGGCGGGCGCGAGGTGCGGCAGGAGCGGCGGCGTCACGAGCAGGTACTCGGCGATCGGCACGTCGTTCTTGAGCATCCGGTGCACGAGGATGACGTCGACGCCGGCGAGCTCGTCGCGCTTCGCGATCTTCTGGCGCGTCGCCTCGCCGAGGTGCGCGACCACCTTGATCTTGAGGTCGCCCGCCTGCTGGCAGCCGTCGCAAGGGCACATCGTGTTCTGCGCGAGGTCGACGCGCGTGCGATGGAACGCGCGATGGATCGCGGTCGCGAGGCGCGACAGCGTCGCGTCGTCGCGCGGCGTGCGCGCATGGAAGAACGCGGCGTCACCCTCGAGCTTGGCGAGCGCGAGGTCCGGCTTGACGGCGGCGATGACGGCCTCGAGGAGCTTGCCGATCGTGTGCTGCGCGTGCAGCGCGCTCACCGTATGCAGCTTGAGGAAGCGCGTATAGCCGGCGATGTCGGCGATGACGAGGAGGGAGGGCGCGGCAGCCATGGGCGGCGGACGGACGTTCGGCAAAAAGGGGCGGTGTGCCGCGCAGTATCGCATTCGCGTGGCGCCCGCCGCAGCGCCGGCGGGATGCGCGAATCGGCGTTCGTCCGACAGCGGCGGCCGCGAGGCGCGCCGCACAATGACCGGCGGCGGGCGAATCGCGCGCCCGCCGGTGCCTCGATCCAGGCGAAGCCTTGCCCATTTCCCGCGAAGGAGACTCCAATGGCGCGCTGCGAGCATTGCGGCAACGACTACGACAAGAGCTTCACCGTGACGATGGGCGGCAGGGCGCATACGTTCGACGCGTTCGAATGCGCGATCCACGCGCTCGCGCCGCGCTGTGCGCATTGCGACTGCGTCGTCATCGGCCACGGCGTCGAGGCGCAGGAGCGCATCTTCTGCTGCGCGCATTGCGCGAAGGAGTCCGGCGTCGGCGACTTGCGCGATCGCGGCTGACGCGAAATGCGTGTACGCGGCCGTCCGGCGTCTTGTAGGCCGGACGCCCGCACGCTAACCGGTGGAAGGCGGCTTAAGCCGCGCCGCCCGCGTCGCTAGGCTTTCGGTACGGCACTGCTCCGTTCCCCGGAGCGACGCGATGGAAGGAGGCTCGCAATGGCGAAGACGATCGTGGCTTCGTACCACAGCTTCGACGAGGCGCAGCGCGTGGCGCGCGACCTCGTCGACGGCGGATTCGATGCCTCCGAGGTCAGCGTCGTCGCGAGCAATGTCGACGGCGCATTCATGTCGGACGACCGGATCACGGTCACCGACGCGAGCAACACCACGACGGGTGCCGTCGCGGGCGGCGTGCTGGGCGGCGCGGCAGGCCTTGCCGCGAGCCTGATGGGGCTCGCCATACCCGGGCTGGGCCCGGTGATCGCCGCAGGGCCCCTGGCGGCAACGATGTCGGTGGCCGGCGCCGGCGTGATTGCCGGCGGCCTTATCGGCAGCCTCACCGACCTCGGCGTCCCGCAGGCCGATGCCGAGGCGTATGCCGAAGCGGTGCGCCGCGGCGGAGCGATCGTCACCGTGCGCACCGAGGATGCGGCGATCGACAACGTCGTCGACGTCATGCGCTTGCACGGCGCGATCGACATCGACAAGCGCACCGCCGCCTGGCGCGAGCGGGGCTGGTCCGGATTCGATGCCGATGCCGCGCCGTTTTCGTCCGATGACGTCGCGCGCGATCGCGCGCTGCACCGCGATCACGCGCTCGATGCCGCGGAGTCGTCCGACCTGGACGTCGTCCCCGGCCGTGCCGACCCGCGCGACCTGCGCGGTCATTCACCAGCCACGGAGGATCATCGATGAACCGACCCATCCAGACGTTTTCTGCCTATAACGAGCCCGCGCCGATCGCGCGGATGCGCGTCGTCACGCCGCTCCTCGTCGTACTGGTGGCGCTCGCCGCTTGGGCGGCGTGGATCTACCTGCCGATCCTGATGCCTCGCTGACATGGCGCGCGCGATCTCAGCGCCCAAACGCGCTCGCAAGGCGAGCGGAGGGGGCAGCCCGTCCAAGGCCGCGCGCGGCGACACGCCGCAGATCCGCGGCGAGCCGAAGCCGCCGTTCGCGCTGCAGCACCAGGAGACGCCGGGGCTCGAGTCGCAGCTCCTGCCGCGGCCGCATTACGCCGCCGAGCGCTACAAGGCGGCGGGCAAGCTCGACGGCAAGGTCGCGCTGGTCACCGGCGGCGATTCCGGCATCGGCCGCGCGGTCGCCGTGCTGTATGCGCGCGAAGGCGCCGACGTGGCGATCGCGTACCTGCCCGAAGAGGAGCAGGACGCGCGCGAGACCGCGGCGGCGATCGAGGCCGCGGGCGGCGATTGCCTCAAGGTTGCCGGCGACATCAAGGACGACGGCTTTTGCGACGACCTCGTCGCGCGCACGATCGACCGCTTCGGCCGGCTCGACGTGGTCGTGTCGAATGCCGCCTACCAGCGCCGCAAGAAGAGCATCGCCGATGTTACCGACGAGGAATTCGACCGCACGTTCCGCACCAACGTCTACGGCTACTTCCGGCTCGTGCGCGCGGCGCTGCCCCATCTCGAGCCCGGCGCGGCGATCATCGCCACGGGCTCCGAGACCGGCATCATGGGCTCGAAGGAGCTGCCCGACTATTCGGCCAGCAAGGGCGCGATCCACGCGTTCACCAAGACGCTCGCGCAGGAATTGCTGCCGAAAGGCATCCGCGTCAACGCGGTCGCGCCCGGGCCGGTATGGACGCCGCTCAATCCCTCGGACGGCGGGCTCAAGCCCGACGAGGTCGCGCAATTCGGCGCCGATTCGCCGATGAAGCGGCCGGCGCAGCCGGAGGAGATTGCGCCCGCGTACGTCTACCTCGCTTCCGACGCCGATGCGTCGTATACGACCGGCATCGTGCTGCAGGTGATGGGCGGCGAGACGACCGGCTGAGCGGACGCGCGCTGCAACAAGGTCAGTCCCCGCCGTCGCCGTCGCCGCGCTCGAGCTGCCAGAAGATCCACGCCGACACCGCGGTCAAGACGCCGATCGACAGGAACGTGCCGCGGAACGACGCGAGCGCGTCGCCGCTCGTCGTGGCGCCGAACGCCTCGCCGAACATCGCGAGCAGCGTGCCGGCGGTGGTGACGCCGAGACTCATCGCCAGCATCTGCGACATCGACAGGAGGCTGTTGCCGCCGCTTGCCTCGCGCGGCGCCAGGTCCTTCAGCACGACGGTGTTCATCGCCGAGAACTGCAGCGAGTTCTGCGCGCCGAGCGCCGCCAGCAGCACGAGCTTGACGGCGAACGGCGCCGGCGCGAACACCGCGCCGAACGCCGCGATCGTCACGCCGAGCGACAGCGTGTTGGCGATCAGTACGCGGCGATAGCCGTAGCGGCCAACGAGCGGCATGACGAAGCGCTTCATCAGCATGCTCGCCGCGGAGACGGGCAGCATCATCATCCCCGCCTCGAGCGGCGAATAGCCGAGGCTCACCTGCAGCAGCAGCGGGATGAGGTAGGGCATCGCGCCGATGCCGATCCGCGCGAAGAGGTTGCCGAGCAGGCCCACGCGAAACGACGCGACGCTGAAGAGCGCGGGCGCGAACAGCGGGTGCGGGTGGCGGCTTGCGTGCAGCCAGTACGCGACGATGCCTGCGAAGCCGACGATCAGGAGCACGAGCACGGTCGCCTGCCGGAGCCCCAGCTCGCCGAGGCCATCGAGCGCGACCGACACGGCGATCATGCCGATCGTCAGCGCCGCGTAGCCGCCCCAGTCGAAGCGCGCGATGTTGTCGACGCGATTCTGTGCCATGTAGCGATAGGTGAAGTAGGCGCCGGCGATGCCGACCGGGACGTTGATGAGGAAGATCCAGTGCCACGACGCCGCCTGCGTGAGCCACCCGCCGAGCGTCGGGCCGATCAGCGGGCCGATGAGACCCGGGATCGCGACGAAGCTCATCGCCTCGAGCAGGCGCTGGCGCGGGAACGTTCGCAACAGCGCGAGGCGGCCGACCGGCAGCAGCATCGCCCCGCCCGTTCCCTGCAGCACGCGCGCGGCGACGAGCACGTCGAGCGACGTCGACGCGGCGCAGGCGATCGAGCCCAGCGTGAACAGCGCGATCGCGGCGAGGTACGTGTTGCGGATGCCGAAGCGGTCGGCGATCCAGCCCGACGCGGGGATCAGCGTCGCCATCGTCAGCGTGTACGCGACGACGACCGATTGCATCCGCAACGGGCTCTCGCCCAGGCTTCGCGCCATCGACGGCAGCGCCGTATTGACGATCGTCGAGTCGAGCGTCTGCATGAAGAACCCGACCGCGACCAGCCAGAGCTGGCGCGAGAGCGCCGCTTCGTTCGGCATCGTGCCGACAGTGTAAGGCGCGGCGGTGGCGCGCGTTCGCGCGGGCGCCAACTCGCGCGCCTCGCGTGCCGCCGCGCTGGTAACATGCGGCCATGGATGCGCGCGTGGTGTTGGCGGGGTGCGTGGCCGTGGCGATGGCGCTCGCCGCCGCATCGGCTTCGGCGTTCGAGCTGTCGGACGGCAGCAAGGCGACGTGCACCGCCCGCGACAAGACGGTGCGCGAATACGCGGCGCCCGCCGACGACCCGATCATGCGCGATCGAACCGGCCTCACGCTGCCCGAGAAAGGCGGCTACGTCATCGGCTGGAACTTGGCGAAGCTCGCCAAGCTGCCGCCCGTGGTGCGCGATTTCCTGTTCTTCCACGAATGCGCGCATGCGCGCGTGCCGACGACGGTCGAGCTCACCGCCAACTGCGAAGGCCTGAAGGCCATGCGTGCCGCCGGCCGCGCCGGCGAAAAAGTCGAGGGCGATCTCGCCGCGTACTTCAACGGCAACAACGCCGGCGCCTACTGGCAGCAGACGGTGGCCTGCGCGAACC
Organism: Burkholderiales bacterium; assembly: GCA_025935675.1. Lineage (GTDB taxonomy): Bacteria > Pseudomonadota > Gammaproteobacteria > Burkholderiales > Casimicrobiaceae > VBCG01. Next base: position 1,332 of record JAICUU010000031.1, on the reverse strand, counting down.
GTCCGCCCAACCCGCCCGATCCGCCGGGCACGCTGCCGGTGCCGCGGCCGCCGGGCTGAGTGGCAAGAACACGGTCAACACGTCAGAAGCAGACTCCTCCGGCGAAGTGGTGACCGGCGCCGCCCGCGCAGACGGCGATGCCCGGCGAATAGCGGTAATAGCCGTAGCCGTAAGGTGCATAGCCATAGGGGGCGTAGCCGTAAGCGCCGTAGTACGGATAGGGCGCGCCGTAGTACCCGGGGTACGCGGGCACGACACGCGGCGCCGCGGCCACCGCTTGCTGGCGCTCGAGGATCGCCGGCGCGGGCGCCTGCCCCGCGGCGCGTTGCGCGAGCTGGAAGTGGCGCCAGCCGATCAGCCGCTCGGCCTCGTCCGGTGACAGTTCGCCGCGCGCGACGCGCGCCTCGACCTCGGCGCGCACCTTGGCGGTCTGCTGCTCGACCCATTGCTCCGATGCAGGCGGCGGATTGCCCGTGTCCGGGGCCGATGCGAGTGGCGCCGTCGCGGCGCCCCCGGCATCCTGCGGCATCGATTGCGGCGCCGGGATGAACGTTTGCGACGGCGTGGCCGCGGCAGCGGCGCCGATGCACAGCGATGCAAGTGCGGCGGCGAGCGGAGTGGCGAGGCGCGGGTGCATGGCAGTGTCGTCCTGTCGGGCGGAGTTCGGCATTAGGCCCGCTCGCGCGGGCGGAAGTTCCGGGGCATGATAGCGTCGTCCGGTCGCAACGGTAAACGGATGCCGACATCGTCCCACAGGATTGCCGCCGCGGCGCTCGCGGCGATCGCCGCGCTGGCGGCGGGCGTCGGCTGTGCCGCGCCGGCGCGCGTCGCCGGCACGATCGCGCGCGCCGAAGGCGACACGATCGTCGTCACCACCGCCGAGGCGAAGTCCGAGAACGTGCGCATCGACAAGTCGACGCGCTATTCGATCCGCACGCCCGCCGACCATTCGATCCTCGCGAAAGGCCGCTACGTCGGCGCGACGGCGACGCCGCAAGCCGATGGCGCGCTCCTCGCGAGTGAAGTGCACGTGTTTCCCGAGTCGCGACGCGGGGCCGGCGAAGGCCACCAGCCGATGAAGGATCGGCCCGCGGGCACGACGATGACCAACGCCACCGTCAACGCGGTGACCCAAGCGATGCCGCGGCCGACCGGCAACGCCACCGTTGCCGCGGCCAGCGCCGGGAACGGCGAGATGCGCCTCACGCTCAGTTACCCGGGCGGCGCGCAGACGATCGTCGTTCCCGCCGACGTGCCCGTGGTGACGATGTCCGAAGGCGACCGCACCGCGCTCGTGCCCGGCACGCATGTGATCGTCAGCGGCGAGCGCGG
>JAICUU010000071.1 GCA_025935675.1 Burkholderiales bacterium | reverse complement strand
GTTCGGAATCTCGCGCGGCTTGCGTGATAATCGGGGCCGATCCGCTCCCTTGACCAAGCCGATGCCATGACCGATCCGACGCAATCGCCGAGCGCACTCACCGCGCATGAAATCGCCGAGGCGAAGCACGCCAACGCCACCGGTCGCCAGCCTGTCGTGTTCGTCCACGGCCTGTGGCTGCTGCCGTCGAGCTGGGAGCGCTGGGCGGCGGTGTTCGATGCCGCCGGCTACGCATCGCTGATGCCGGGATGGCCCGACGACCCCACCGACGTTGCCACGGCGAACGCCAATCCCGAGGTGTTCGCGCACAAGACGGTCGGGCAGGTGGCCGATCACTTCGCGGCGATCGCCGGTGCGCTCGCGCGCAAGCCGATCGTCATCGGGCACTCGTTCGGCGGGCTGCTCGCGCAGATTCTCGCCGGCCGCGGGCTCGCGGCGGCGACGGTGGCGATCGATCCGGCGCCGTTTCGCGGCGTGCTGCCGCTGCCTTTCTCGGCGCTCAAGTCGGCGTGGCCGGTGCTCGGCAACCCCGCCAACCGCAATCGTGCGGTGCCCCTGACGTTCGACCAGTTCCGCTTCGCGTTCGCCAACGCGGTGAGCGAAAATGAGGCTCATGCGCTGTACGAAACGTACGCCGTGCCGGCCGCAGGCGCGCCGCTTTTCCAGGCGGCGACCGCCAACCTGAACCCGTGGACCGAAGTGAAGGTCGACACGGCGAATCCCGCGCGCGGCCCGCTGCTCGTCGTGTCGGGCGAAAAGGACCACACCGTGCCGCATGCTGTCGCGCACGCGTCGTTCGCGCTGCAGCAGCACAACCCGGGCGTCACCGAATTCGTGGAGATGCCGAGCCGGGGACACTCGCTGACCATCGACGGCGGATGGCGCGAGGTCGCCGACACCGCGCTTGCATTCGTCAGACGATTCGCGCCTGCATGAAGGGCCGCCGTCGCGTGCGAGTCAGCCTGCAGCGCGCGGGGCCGTGCGACACTCGTCCTCCGATCGCGTTCAACCGGAAACGAACATGAAAATGCAAGGCATCCTTCTCGCGCTGGCGCTCGTCGCCGGCGCCGGGCTCGCGCACGCGATCGTGCCCTTTCCCAACGGCACGCGCACCGAGGACATCAGGACCGACGGCGCCGTCATCCACGTGCGCATCGTCGGCCACGGTCCGGCCGTGGTGATGCTGCACGGTTTCGGCGATACCGGCGACATGTGGGCGCCCCTCGCCGCGGCGATGGCCGGCGACCATACGGTGGTGGTGCCCGATCTGCGCGGAATGGGGCTGTCGTCGCATCCCGAGGGCGGCTACGACAAGAAGACGCAGGCGCGCGACATCGCCGCCGTGATGGACAAGCTCGGCATCGCGCACGCGGAGCTCGTCACGCACGACATCGGCAACATGGTGGGCTACGCGCTCGCCGCACAGTACCGCGACCGCGTGACCAAGTGGGTGGTGATGGACGCGCCGCTGCCGGGCATCGGCTCCTGGGAGCGCCAGTTGCTGAATCCGCTGGTGTGGCACTTCAATTTCCGCGGGCCCGACGTCGAGCGACTCGTCAGCGGCCGCGAGCGCATCTACCTCGACCGCTTCTACAACGAGCTGTCGGCGAATCCGAAGGCGATCGACGAAGCCACGCGCAACCATTACGCCAAGATGTACGCGCGGCCCCATGCGATGCATTCGGCGTTCAACCAGTTCGCCGCGTTCTCGCAGGATGCCGTCGACAACGTCGCGTTCGCCGCGCAAGGCAAGCTCGCCATCCCTGTGCTTGCGATCGGCGGCGAGAAGTCGTACGGCCTCGCGCTCGCCGACGACGTCCGCTTCGTCGCCACGGACGTGACGCCGGCGGTGATCCCGGGCGCCGGCCACTGGATCATGGAGGAGCAGCCGGCGGCGGCGGTGAAGCTGATCTGCACGTGGCTTGCGAGCGGCTCGCTGGGCTGACATCTCGCCATCGCGGGCGACTTGCGCCGCGCGCCGCGACACCGCAAGCTAGTCGAGAAGCTGCGCGCAAGCCATCCTTGCCGAGGGCGATGCTTGCCATTGCGGCTTCGAACTCGATTCGGTGGCCGGATGAATGGATTCTTGCGCTCGATCGCGCTGGCGCTCGCCTGCCTGTCGGCGGGCTGCGCGTCGCTGCCGCCGCCGGAAGATCGTATCGCGAGCACCGCGTTGCCCGCGACCGGGCACTCGCCGCTCGAGGCGGCGGTGAGCTCGCGCGCCGCGTCGCATCCGGGCCTCGCCGGTATCCATGCGCTGCCGATCCCGATCGATGCGTTCGCGGCGCGTGCGCTTCTCGCGGGCGCGGCCGAGCGCTCGATCGACGCGCAGTACTACATCTGGCACGGCGACAACACCGGGTATCTTCTGTTCGAGGCGCTCCGGCGTGCCGCGGAGCGCGGCGTGCGCGTGCGCCTGCTGCTCGACGATCTCAATACGGCGGGCCTCGACCCGGTGATTGCGGCGCTCGACGCCCATCCCAACATCGAGGTCAGGCTCTACAACCCGCTCGTCTACCGGACGGCGCGCGTCGCGAACTATGTCTTCGATTTCGCGCGCGCTAACCGCAGGATGCACAACAAGGCATTCATCGTCGACAACGCGGTCGCGGTCGTCGGTGGACGCAACATCGCCGACGAATACCTCGGTGCGGGCAGCGATGTCGTGTTCGCCGATCTCGACGTGATGGCCGTCGGCCCCGTGGTCGGCGAGGTGTCGGGCGAGTTCGACCTCTACTGGAACAGCGCGTCGGCGTATCCGGCGGCGGCGCTGCTCGGCCCGCGCGGCGTGCCTGCCGCCGATTTGGCGGCGAAGCTCGCCGAGGTGCGCGCCGATCCGCAGTCGCGCGCCTATGCGAGCGCGTTGCGCGACACCCCGCTCTTGAAGGCGCTGTTGGCAGGCCACCTCGCGTTCGACTGGGTTCACGCCACGGCGCTCTACGACGATCCCGCGAAGACCCTCGACAGCGCGCAGCGCACCGACGTGCTGCTCCTGCCGCAACTCCTCGAGTCGATGGGACGGCCGCAACGCTCGTTCGATCTCGTGTCTCCCTATTTCGTGCCGGGCGACAAGGGCACCGACGCGATCGCGGCGCTCGCCAAGCGCGGTGTACGGGTTCGTGTGCTGACCAACTCACTCGCGGCCACCGACGTCGTCGCCGTACATGCAGGTTACGCGAAGCGCCGCCGCGAGCTGCTCGAGGCGGGAGTCGCGCTCTACGAGCTCAAGCCGACCGCCGTCGCGGACGACCCGGACGACAAGGCGGTGTTCGGGCTGAGCTCGTCGTCGAGCCTGCACGCGAAGACCTTCGCCGTCGACGGCGAGCGGATCTTCGTCGGCTCCTTCAATACCGATCAGCGCTCCGCGCATCTCAATACCGAGATGGGGCTCGTCATCGCGAGTCCCGCGCTGGCGCAGCGGCTTGGCACCGCCTTCGACGATGTCGTTCCCAGGGTCGCGTACGAGGTGCGGCTCACACCCGACGGCTCACTCGAATGGCTCGATCGCACACCGCAGGGCGTGACGCGCTTCACAGTCGAGCCCGGCACGCGCGCCGCGACTCGCGGTCTCGTCGAGCTGCTGTCGATCCTGCCGATCGAGTGGTTGCTGTAGTCGCGTCGCGCGCGCGATTGCGGCAACGTGGCGACGGGGGTATCGTCGTTGCGCCGCTTCGGCCGACGGCCCCTGACCACGCGCAGCGCATGCACACGCTCCACGAGCATCAAGGCCACCTCGGGTGGAATCGCGCGACGCCGCCCGCGCTGTCGATCGCGCCGGGCGACCGCGTCGAGTTCCATCCGCTCGACGCCTCCGGCGGCCAGATCACCGCGCGCTCGACGCTCGCCGATCTCGCGCGACTCGATTTCGCGAAGGTGAACCCGGTGGTGGGCCCCGTGTTCATCGACGGCGCCGAGCCCGGCGATGCCGTGAAGGCCACGCTGCTGTCGTTCGCGCCGTCGGGCTGGGGATGGACGGCGAACATCCCGGGCTTCGGGCTACTCGCCGATCAGTTCCGCGAGCCGGCGTTGCACGTGTGGAGCTACGCCGCCGACGCGCGTACGCCGGCGATGTTCGGTCCCGGCGGACGCGTGCCCCTGAAGCCGTTCTGCGGCACGATCGGGCTCGCACCCGCCGCGCCCGGTTCCCACAGCATCGTGCCGCCGCGGCGCGTCGGCGGCAACATGGACATCCGCGATCTGTGCGCCGGCACCGAGCTCTACCTGCCGGTGGAAGTGGGCGGCGCGCTGTTCTCGGTCGGCGACACCCATGCCGCGCAAGGCGACGGCGAAGTCTGCGGCACCGCCATCGAGAGCCCGATGTCGCTCTCCATCCGCTTCGAAATCGTCAAGGATGCGAAGCTCGCGTTCCCGCGCTTCGTCACCACCGGGCCCGTGAGCCGTCATCTCGACGAGCGCGGCTACGACGTGACGATCGGCATCGGTCCCGACCTCATGCAATGCGCGCGCGATGCGGTGAGCGGAATGATCGACCTCATCGCCGCGCGCCATCACATGAATCCGGTCGACGCCTACATGCTCTGCAGCGTCTGTGCGGATCTTCGCATCAGCGAGATCGTCGACCAGCCGAACTGGGTGGCGTCGCTCTATTTCCCGCGCATCGTGTTCGACTAGCCCTCGAAGAACACGTCGACCGTCGGGAACGCCGCGCGGGCGTTGATGCAATCCCACAGGTAGATCGCGAAGCCCGGATCGCCGGTCCACAGCGAGTAGCGCCTCTGCCCGTACTGCGCGGCGTGCGCCTCGCTCTGCGCGATGCCGTGCATCGCGAACGCGCGGGCGCGCTCGAGCCACAAATGGTCACCCGTGCGTGCGAAGAGCTTGAGGAACGCGTAGCCATTGCCGCCGGTGCCATGGCAGAGGTTCGATCCCTTGTGCAGCGGCCCCGCCTGCCAGATCGCCTCGCCGGCACCCAGCAGCAACGCGTCGAGTGAAGCGTCGGGGAAGTCGCCCGCGCAGATGACGAAGCCGGGCGCGCCGTGGCAGTACTGCATCAGCATCGGCTTGCCGGGGCGCGGCTGCCAATCGAGCCACGGCCGCCAGTTGACGAGCTTGCCGTCGCGCGACGCGGTGCGCGCAAGCGTCTCGGCGATGCAGTCCGACCAGGCAGCCCACGCGTCGCCGAGCAACGCGCGCCCGCGGATGAGCGGGGACGCGGTGGCGACGAAGCCGTGGACCGCGTCGAGGTACGTGCTCGTGATGCCGTAGAGATCCTGCGTCCAGTACCGGCAGCCGAATTCGCTCGACCAGCGAAGCTGCGACCACAGCGTCGCCGCCGTGCTGCGAAAGAGATCCGCCCAGCGCCGCTCGAGCGTGCGCTCGTGCATGAACAATGCGGTGAGCAGCGTGCCGGGCGCGCCCCACATGAGCTCGCGTGAGGGATGCTGCCGATTCGCGGCGACGAGATCGGCGATGCGGTCGGCGACGCCCGCGTTCGGGCGCAGCGCGTAGCGGACGAGGTCGATGCCGGTCTCGCCCATCAGGTAGGACGCGGGCTCGGTCTCGCCGAAACCGCGCTGCCATTCGCACGTGCGTGCGACGAGCGGCTCGACGTCGTCGATGTACGCGCGTGCAAGCCGGCATGCGCCAGCCGATTCGAGATGGCGGAGCGCCCAGATGACGCCGGTAGCGCCGAAATAGAGCGGGAAAAGTGGCGCTGTCTCGCCGTTGTCGGCATCGAGCGGGTGGACCGGCCAATAGCCGTCCGGCGTGAACCGCGCCTCGACATCGGCGACGATCGCCTCGATGCTTGCGCGGGCGCAAGCATCGTCCCACGCGCGCGCATCGAGCGCTTCATGGCGCGACGGATCGTAGAGCATAATCGCGGTCCCTCGATCTTCGTCCGGCGCTTTTGCCGGAACTCCCCGTTCCATGAGCGTACCTTTTTCCGGCCGCGTTTTGCGGCCGATCGCCGTCCTGGCACTCGCCGCCGCTGCGCTTGCATCGACATTCGCCGTGTCGACCGCCAGCGCAGATCCGCTGCCAGTCGAGACGCTGTTCCGCAAGCCGCAATACTTCGGCGCGCGTCTTTCGCCGAGCGGCCGCTACCTCGCCGCGATCGTCAACGTCGCCGGCCGGATGGACGTCGCGATCCTCGATCTCGACACGATGAAATCCTCGGTGCTGCATGCCGGTGACGGCGACATGGTGAACGTGATCTGGCAGAGCGACGAGCGCCTCATCGTCAGCGCAGGCGACCTTAACCGGGCGGGCTCCGATCGCCCCGTCGTATCGGGCATGTGGGCGGTGAACCGCAACGGCGATTATGCGAAGCCCATCGGCGGGTCGCTGGTCGCCCGGCAGCTCGGCGGCACTGCCGTGGCGCGCCCGGCAGGAGGCATCATTCTGCGCGTGTTCAAAGGCACGGACGACATCCTGTTCGAGACGCGCAGCCATGCGCGCAGCGAGCGGTCCACCGACCTCTATCGCCTCGATACGCGCCTCGACCACAGCGAGCTCCTGTCGTTCGATTCGCCGGGTCTCGTGTCGGAGTGGGTCACCGATTTCGATGGCAAGCCGCGCGCGGCGGTCACCGACGACGTGCGCACGGACCAGTCCGCCTGGTACGTCCGCAAGGGCGCCGACTCGCCGTGGCAACAGGTGGAGCACGGCGTCGTCAACGGCCTCACGTCCGAGCCGATGGAGTTCAGCCCGGACGGCAAGACGCTGTACGTCAACGCACGCCGCGGCGGCGATCGCGACGCGGTCTACGAGTACGCGGTCGACACGGGCAAGTGGAGCGGTCCCGTGATCTCGCACCCGAACCGCGACATCGTCGGCAGATTCATCGTCGACTACGACGCGAAGAAGCTGCTCGGCTTCTCGTATGCCAACGACCGGCCGTCGGTCGCGTGGTTCGACAAGGAATACGCCGACGTACAGGCGAGCGTCGACAAGGCGCTGCCCGACACGATCAACTACCTGCAGCACGAGGGCAAGCGCTGGATCGTCACCGCCGAATCCGATCGCAATCCCGGCGACGTGTACCTGCTCGAGCGCGACACGATGAAGATGTCGAAGCTCTTCTCGTACCGGCCGTGGATCGATCCGGCGCAAATGGCGTCGTCGCGCTGGGTGCGCTACAAGGCGCGCGACGGGCTCACGATCCCCGCGCTCGTCACCGAGCCGAAAGACCGCAACGGCAAGCCGGTGCCGCTCGTCGTCGACATCCACGGTGGACCCTACGTCGAGGCGGCGAACAACTTCTACGACACGGAAGTGCAGTTCTTCGCGTCGCGCGGCTACGCGGTGATCAGGCCGCAGTTCCGCGGGACCGAGGGCTTCGGCCGGGCCTTCTTCGAAGCGGGATTCCGCCAGTGGGGTGACAGGATGCAGGACGACCTCGAGGACGGCGTCAAGTGGGCGGTCGCCGAGGGCATCGCCGATCCGGCGCGCGTCTGCTACTACGGCGGCAGCTACGGCGGTTACGCGGCGATCTGGGAGACGATCCGCAATCCCAAGTCGATCGCCTGCGCGGTCGCGCTCGCGGCGCCGACGTCGATCGAGTACCTGTTCGACAACGCCCAGACCGACGTGTCGTACCTCGCCGACCATTCGTCCGAGCTCGCGCGCGAGATCGGCGACCCGGCGAAGGAGCGTGAGCGGTTCAGGCGCGTGAGCCCGCTGCAGCACGCGGACAAGGTGGATGCGCCGCTGTTCCTCGTCTACGGCACCGCGGACGTGCGCGTGCCCTTCGTGCATGGCCAGGACTTCAAGAGCGCGCTCGACAAGTACGGCAAGTCGTACGAATGGGAGACGTACGCGAGCGAGATGCACGGTCTCTCGCTCGACGCCAACGTCTTCGACTACTACCACCATGTCGACCGGTTCATGGCGAGATACTTGCGGGGGGATGCTTCGGCCAAGAAGTAGCGCCGTCATTCCGACCCTGTCACCCTTGCGGGAGGCCCTCGGCTTCAGCCTCTTCCGCATGCGGGAGAGGGAGTCTCCCTCGGGCGGTCAAGGAACCGCGGCGACGGCGTGCTAGATTGAGTCGCCGCCTTGCGCGACCTTCGATGAGCCTCCACCAGATCGAGATCTTCGCGATCATCGGCGTGATGATCGTGGTGTTCATGAGCGACCGCCTGCGCTACGACGTCGTCGCGGCGATGGCGCTCGTCGCCGCGACGCTGCTCGGCGTGGTGCCCGCGGCCAAGGCGTTCACCGGCTTCTCGAACCCGGTGATCGTCATCATCGCCTCGGTGCTGGTGGTGAGCCGCGCGATCGCGGCATCGAACGTGCTCGAGGTGTGGGTGGGCACGCTGCTCGCGCGCATCAAGTCCACGTCGCTGCAGATCGGCATCCTCACCGCGGCGGTCAGCTACCTGTCGGCGTTCATCAAGAACGTCGGAACGCTCGGCATCTTCATGCCGCTCGCGATTCGCACGGCGCGCCGCTCGCGGCAGTCGCCGTCGTCGTTCCTGATGCCGCTCGCGTTCGGCTCGCTCGTCGGCGGCACGATCACCAAGATCGGCACGTCGCCCAACCTGCTGATCTCGAGCGTCCGCGAGGAGCTGGGCGGCGCTCCGTTCAAGCTGTTCGACTTCGTCGCGGTCGGCCTGCCGCTGACGACGATCGCGGTCGTGTTCCTCGCCTTCGGCTGGCGGCTGCTCCCGCGACGCGAAGGGCAGAAGGCGGCCGACGAGGCGTTCTCGATCGAGTCGTACACGACCGAGCTGCACGTGCCGGCGGACAAGGACACCAAGGACATGACGGTCGCGAAGCTCGAGGCCGACTCCGAGGACGAGGTGTCGATCGCCGCGATCGTGCGCGAGGGCGGCCGTCGCTACGTGCCGAGCTCCACGTGGCGGATCTACCCGGGCGACGTGCTCGTCGTGCTGGCCGATCCGAAGGCCGTCGAGAAGCTCGTCGCGAAGACCGGCTTCGAGGTCGCGGGCTCCAAGGACCTCGGCGACGCCGAGAAGAAGTCGGACGAGATGGCGGTCGCCGAGTTCATCGTGCCGGCCGATTCGATGCTGGTCGGTGGCACGCCGATGACCCTCAACCTGCGCCAGCGCCACGGCGTCAACCTCGTCGCGGTGCGTACCGCGCGCAACGCGCTGTCGACACGGCTGCACAAGCACCGCTTCGCGGCGGGCGACGTGGTGCTGCTGCAGGGCTGGGGGAAGGCGCTCGCCGACTCGATCGACGAGCTCGGCGTGCTGCCGCTCGCCGATCGCAAGCTCACGCTCGGCAAGCAGGCGAGCGGGCTCGTTCCACTGGGGCTCCTCGCCGTCGCGCTGATCCTCGTCGGCTTCGGCATCCTCGACGTCGAGGTCGCGTTCTTCGCGGCCGCGGTGCTGACCGTGCTCCTGAAGCAGGTGTCGCTCAAGAACGCGTACGGCGCGATCGAATGGCCGGTGATCGTGATGATCGGCTGCCTCATTCCGGTCGGCGAGGCGATGAAGGACACGGGTGCCGCGACGCTCGTCGGCCACTTGTTGTCGGACGTCGCGCAGCAGCTGCCCGCTTGGGGCGCGATCGGCCTCGTGATGCTCGTGGCGATGCTGATGACGCCGCTGCTTCACCATGCCGCAGCGGTGCTCGTGCTGGGGCCGGTCGCCGCATCGCTCGCGGCGAGCCTCGGCTTTCATGCCGACGCATTCCTGATGGCGGTCGCGTTGGGTTGCGCCTGCGATTTCCTGACGCCCATCGGCCACCAGAACAACACGCTGGTGATGGAGCCGGGCGGCTACCGCTTCGGCGACTACTGGCGACTCGGCCTGCCGCTGACGCTGATGGTGCTTGTCCTCGGCACGCCGCTGATCCTCTGGCGCTGGCCGCTGCAGTGACGCGTCGAGTTGGCATGGCGATGCGCTTGCGCCCGCCGCTGTGCATGCCAAGCGGCGGCGCTGGCGCCTAGCGCGGCGTCCCGCGGGCGCTCCGCGTGAACGCGTAGCGCAGGAACAGGAGGTCGCCGCTACGGCGAATGTCGCGGAGCGCGCCCCAGCGGCCGTGGCCCGGCGCGAAAAGCTCACCCATCGCGAGGCTCATCCGTGCGTCGCCCTGCGTGCGGCCGACGAACTGCGACGCGAGGGTCAGGAACTGCTCGTCGACGAGCCTCGCCGCGTAGAAGTCGCCGAGCAGCGTCGGTCCGCCTTCGACGAGGATGCGCCGTGCGTCACATACGCGCCGCACGGCCGCGAGGATCGCGCGCGGCGTCAGTTTGCCGCCGGGCCGGCCGCGCGCGACGCGGACGATCAAGCCGGCGGGGATTCGCCGTTTCGCGATGCGCGCCGCGCCCGCGGCGGTGGTGACGATCATGACCGGCACCGCGCCCGACGCGAAGATCGGCAACGCGAGATCGACGCGGCCGCTGCCGCTGACGACGACGTGGAAGGGCGCCGGCGCGAGGCCGAGCGCCGAGCGCAGCTTCGCATAGTCGCGGGCGAGCGGCGGAAAGATCGCGCCAGCCGTCCACAGCTGCGAGTGAGCGGCCGCGAGCGTGCCCGTGCCGATGACGATCGCATCGGCGAGCGCGCGCAGCACACCCATCACCATCCGGTCCGTCGCGGAGAAGCCGCTGATGTCGCCGCCGCTCGCGTGTCCGGCGATGTTGAGCGACACCACGCCGTCGAGCGACGACACGAAGTTGCTGTAGACATAGGGCCGCGGAGAGCGGCGCGGGAGTCGCAGCTCGCCATACAGGCGGGCGAGACGCGGCGGCAGCGGCACGGCCTCGCCGCCCGCGAAGGCGTGCAGCGTTTCGAGCGGGCGAAGCGGTGCCGCGGGCATGGCGATCAGCGCGACGTGGCGGCCGGCGGCGTGCGCAAGGCCGCGAACCAGCGCGCGCCGAACACGTTGACGACGAGTCCCGCCAGCACGATGGCCACGCCGAGCCATTGCACGGCATGGAGCCGCTCGCCGAGGAAGACGGCGCCGCAGATGAGCCCCGACACCGGGATAAGCAGTCCGAACGGCGCGACAAGTCCCACCGGGTAGCGATGCAGCAGCGCCGCCCACGAGCCGAAGCCGAACAGCGTCGCGCCCCACGCCATCAGGAACACGCAGCCCCACATCAGCCACGAAGCGTTCACCACGCTCGCGATCATGGCGTTGCCGCCCTCGAGCGTGTACGACAGCAGCGCGAGCGGCAGCGGCGGCACGAGGCTCGACCATACGACGAGCGACAGCATGTCGGCCTTGTATTTCGAGGCGGCGTTGCGCGCGACGATGTTGCCGCAGGCCCATGCGAAGCCCGCGACGATGACGAGCGCGAAGCCCAGCAGCGTCGAGCTCATCCCCTGCAGCAGCTTGTAGCCGGCGAGCGCGACGATGCCGACGACGGCGATCGCCGCGCCCGCGATGCTGGCGCGCGTCAGCCGGTCACCGGTGACGAGCACCGCCAGCGCGATCGTGAAGAACACCTGCACCTGGATGACGAGCGACGCAAGTCCCACCGGCATGCCGAGCTTGATGCCGAGGAACAGCAGGCCGAACTGGAACAGGCCGATCGCGAGCCCGTAGGCGGCGACGTCGCGCCACGGCATCGCCGGCTTGCGGACGAAGAACAGCGCCGGCACGGCGGCGAAGAAGAAGCGCAGCGCCGCCAGCGCGAACGGCGGCACCTCGTTGAGCGCGACGCGGATCGGCACGAACGAGAAGCCCCAGAACGCGACGACGGCGACGATCCAGGCGAGATCGACCGGCGTCAGCGACGTGCGGGCCTTCAACGGGGGAGGGAACGGCGATGCGGCACGGAGGCCCTATGGTACGCGCAACCCATCGTCATTCCCGCGAATGCGGGAATCCAGCTTTGACGCCGCAAATGCGAGCGCGATCGGCTCGATCGAGCGTTACGGCTGGATCCCCGCTTTCGCGGGGATGACGGCACGACACGAGATGACGGCACGGCACGAGATGACGGCACGACACGAGATGGCGGCACGGCACGAGATGACGGCACGGCACGAGAAGACGGCAGCGCAGCTATTGCTTGCCGAAAGCCCCCGCATAGACGTACGCGAATTGCGCGGGGTCGACGTACTTGCGCAGTGCCGCGTCGGCCGTCGCGCGCGTCACCGCGCCGATCGCATCGTCGATGTGCCCGCTCTCGGCCCACGTGCGGCCGAGATAGAGCTGGTAGGTGAGCGAGGCCGCGAGAACGCGGTCGTCGCCGCGCGGAAGGCGCCGCTCCTCGAGCAGCGATTGCTTCGCGCTCGCGATCTCGGCGTCGGTGAAACCGCCGCCGGTGGCGCGCGCGAGCTCCTCGGCGAAGTCGCCCTTCACCTTGGCGAAGTTCTGCGGCGCGAAGATCGCGCGGCTCACGAGCGTCGAGTTGTCGTCGAGGCTCGACGGGAGGAGGCCGCTGCCGACGTCGTACGCGAGGCCGTCGTGGACGCGCACGCGCTCGAAGAGCCGCGAATCCTCGCCACCGCCGAGCGCGCGGTTGGCGACCAGCATCGCCGCGAAATCCGCGGATCGGTCGCTGATCGGGATCGACAAACGCCCGCGCAACGCGGCGTTAGCCTTGTCGGGCGTGTCGAACGTGAGGGCCGCCGTCTTGTTCGGGATGAACGGGTTCGGCACGCGCACGAACGGCTCCTGCGCCTTCCAGTCGCCGAAGAGCTTCGCGACCTCGGCCTTGACGTGCGCCGCGTCGAAGTCGCCGACGATCGCGATCTCGGCGTTGGACGCGCCGTAGAAGCGGTCGTGGAACGCCTTCATCGCCGCCGGCGTCACCGCGTTGACGTCGGCCAGGTCCTCGTCGAGCGTCGGCTGGTAGCGCAGGTCGCCGCGCGGGTACGGGTTGTTGACGCGCGCGATCTCGCGCTCGGTGATGGCGCCCGGGTCGGTGCGGCCCTGCTCGATCGCGGCGAGCCATTCGCGCTTCTGCTTGTCGGTCTCGTCGGGCGCGAACGCGGGATTGCGCAACGCGTCCGCCATCAGCGCGAGGAAATCGTCGAGGTGCATCTTCACCGTGCGGCCCGATGCGACGAGCTGCTGGCCGTCGGCGCCGAATGCGAGGCGCGCGAGCATCGCGTCGAGCTGGTCGTCGTAGGCCTGCCGCGAGCGCGTCGTCGTGCCCTTCGACAGCATCGCCGCCGTCGCGCTCGCCAGCGTCGACTGGCCGAACATCGACTTCTCGTCGCCGTACTGCATCCGCAGCGACACGTCGACGGTGCCGCCGCGCGTCTTGCGCGGCAGCAACGCGACCTTCATGCCGCCCGGCAGCGTCACGCGCTGGGTGCGCGCCTCGAGGTTTTGGATCGACGTGTCGAAGGCCTCGCCCGCGGCGACCGCGGCGTCGCCCTTGTAGCCCGCGACCAGCCCCGCGATGTCGACCTTCGGCGGCAGCGGCGCACGCTCGGGACTCGTGACCGGCACGAACTCGCCGAGCGTCATGTTCGAGCGCTTGAGGTAATCGAGCGCCGCCTTCGTCACGTCCCCGGGCTTGAGCGCGCGCCAGCGGTCGCGGTTGATGAAGAGAAGCCGCCAGTCGCCCTGCGCGATCGACTCGGAGATGCCCACGCCGAAGCGCGCGGGATCGTTGATCGTCTCGGTGAACGCCTTGATCTCCTTGGCGCGCACGCGGTCGAGCTCCTCCTGCGTGATCGGCGCGTCCTTGACGCCCATCAGCGTGGCGATCATCGCGTCGCGCGCCGGCGCCACCGGCTGCCCGACGGCGACCTGCGCCTCGAACATCGCGAAGCCCGGGTCGTGCAGCTCATAGAAAGCGCCCTGCACGCCGACCGCCTTGTGCGTCTCGACCAGCGCCTTGTAGAGGCGGCCCGAGGGCTCGATCGACATGATCGCTGCGAGCGCCGCCATCGCGGGGCCGTCTGCGGACGGGCCCGCGGGGCCGTGGAACGCCGCCGACACCCACTGCTCGCTGCCGACGCGGTTGAGCGTCACGGAGCGCTCGCCGTCCTGCACCGGCTCGACCGTGTACAGCGGCGCCAGCACGCGCGACGGCCGCGGGATCGGTCCGAAGTCCTGAGCGATCAGCGCGAGCGTGCGCGCGACGTCGAACTTGCCGGCGACGACGAGCACGGCGTTGTCGGGCTGGTAGTACTTCGTGTAGAACGCGCGCAGGTTCGCGAACGGCACGTTCTCGATGTCGGAGCGGGCGCCGATCGTGTCGTGCGCGTAGTTGTGCCAGTCGTACATCACCGACTGCACGCGCTGGCTCAGGATGTTCTCGGCGTCGTTCTCGCCCATCTCGAACTCGTTGCGGACGACCGTCATCTCCTTGTCGAGCTCGGCCTTGGAGAACGTCGACTTCGTCATGCGCTCGGATTCCATCTTGAGCGCCCACGCGAGATTGTCGTCGTTGGCGGCGAACGACTCGTAGAAATGCGTCCGGTCGAACCACGTCGTGCCGTTGAAGCGCATGCCGCGCCGGCCGAGCTCGGCGAACACGCTCGGGATCGCCGGCGTGCCCTTGAACAGCATGTGCTCGAGGAGGTGCGCCATGCCGGTCTCGCCGTAGCCCTCGAAGCGCGAGCCGACGAGGTAGGTGATGTTGACCGTCGTCGTCGGCTTGGTGGCGTCGGGGAACAGCACGACCCGCATGCCGTTGGCGAGCTCGTATTGCGTGACCCCCTCGACGGTGGGCCCCTGGGTGACGCCGCCGGGAAGCGCCGCACGGGCGGCCAGCGCGAAAAGCGCGACGATCAGGAAGGCGGACGAGCGAACGAGCGGAGCGAGGCGCATGGGACGAAAGGGGCGGGGGATTCGGGAGTGCGTTCGACCGGCGCGGGCCGGTTTGGTGCCGTGCGGGCGTTCAACGGCTTCGCGGCGAAGGAATGTCACCTCCGCGAAGGCACGTCATCCCCGCAAAGGCACGTCATCCCCGCAAAGGCACGTCATCCCCGCAAAGGCACGTCATCCCCGCAAAGGCACGTCATCCCCGCAAAGGCACGTCATCCCCGCAAAGGC
>JAICUU010000041.1 GCA_025935675.1 Burkholderiales bacterium | reverse complement strand
GAGGCCTAACGTAAAGTAGATCGATCGGATGATCGGTAAATGTTTAGCGTACGCCGGATAATCGAGCCGGTCAAAACGCAACTCCCGGTTTCTTCAAGACTTCTTCAGGCCATCTATGCCGGCCGAGCCTGCTAAGCAATTCGACGGATCGGAGCTGGCGGCAATCCCCGCAGACCGACCCCGCCTCCTCGACCAGATCCGCGAGCGCATCCGCTACAAGCACTTCAGCCTGAGGACCGAGCGTGCCTACGTCGGCTGGGCGCGGCGCTACATCCATTTCCATGGCAAGCGCCATCCGCGCGAGCTTGGCGGCGCCGAGGTCGAGGCGTTCCTGTCGCACCTCGTCAACGAGCGCAACGTCGCGGCGTCGACGCACCAGCAGGCGTTGGCCGCGCTGCTGTTCCTTTATGGGGAGGTGCTGCAGGTCGAGCTGCCCTGGCTCGACGACATCGGGCGTCCCAAAAAGCCGAAGCGCCTGCCAGTCGTGCTCACCCGCGACGAAGTCGCGCGCACGCTTTCGCACATGGTCGGCGAGCACCGGTTGATGGCGCGCCTGATCTATGGTGCGGGCCTGCGCCTGATGGAATGCGTGCGCCTGCGCGTCAAGGATCTCGACCTCACGCGCAGCGAGCTCGTCGTGCGCAGCGGCAAGGGCGGCAAGGACCGCGTCACGATCGCGCCGCGCGTGTTGCACGCGGACCTTCGTGAGCAGCTCGCGCTTGCGCGGTCGCTGCACCAGCAGGATCGCGAAGCGAAGCTTGCGGGCGTCGAGCTGCCGCACGCGCTCCACGCGAAGTATCCCAATGCATCTACCACGTGGGCATGGTTCTGGGTGTTTCCCGCGCGCAACCTTTCGAGCGATCCGCGGTCGCGGATCGTGCGGCGCCACCACGTCTATGAACAGACGCTGCAGCGCGCAATCTCGCGTGCCGTCTCGCGCGCCGGCATCGCCAAGCCTGCCACCACACACACGCTGCGCCATTCATTCGCGACGCACCTCCTCGAAGCGGGTTACGACATTCGCACGGTGCAGGAGCTGCTGGGCCACAGCGACGTCTCCACCACGATGGTGTACACGCACGTCCTCAATCGCGGCGGCAAGGGCGTGATCAGTCCGCTCGACGCGACCTGATGTCCGCGCCTCACCGCGCGGCCGACGGCCCCCAAGCCGGCGCAAACTGCCGCAATCGCGACAACGGCGATAATCTGGCATCGTGCGGCGCTGCGAACCAGGGTCGCCGCCGTTCCGTCGGATTCGCAGCACCTCCGCAACCCATCGGCAATCCATGCTCGGCTCGCAACTCGTCATCCAGGCGCTCGCGCGGCGCGGTGTCCGCACCATCTTCAGCCTGTCCGGCAACCAGATCATGCCGCTGTACGACGCGTGCATCGACGCCGGTATCCGCATCGTTCACGTGCGCCACGAGGCGGCCGCGGTGTTCATGGCTGACGCGTGGTCGCAAGTGACGGGCGAGATCGGCGTCGCCCTGCTCACCGCCGGCCCCGGCATCACCAACGGCGTCGCGCCGCTCTATTCGGCCGCGCAAGCGGAAAGCCCCGTCCTGCTGCTTTCCGGCGATTCGCCGCTCGGCGAAGACGGCATGGGCGCGTTCCAGGAAATGGACCAGGCGGCGATCACGCGGCCATTGACGAAGCTGTCGAGACGGGTCGATTCACCCACCGCATTGGCGACCGCCGTCGATGAGGCGATCACGCTCGCGCTCGCGCCGCGTCGCGGCCCGGTCCACCTCGCGCTGCCGTTCGACCTGCTTCGTGAGAAGGCGGGCATCACCGCGTTGCCGGCATTGCCCGCCGACGCGAAGCCGCCTCAGGCCATCGCCGACGACGTGGTGACGCTGGCCGCGCTGTTCGCACACGCGCGGCATCCCATCGTGCTGGGCGGCGCGAGCGCGGCACGCGCAAGCGCGCGCGCCACCTGGCGCGCAATCGAAGCCGGCCTGCACGCCCCGGTGCTTGCGCTCGAAAGCCCGCGCGGCCTGCGCGACCCGTCGCTCGGTGCGTTCGCCGAAGCGCGCGCACAAGCCGATCTCGTCGTTCTCGCGGGCAAGCGTCTCGACTTCGCCGTCGGGTTCTGCCGCACGTCCGCGTTCGGTGCGGATGCGCGCATCGTCGTCCTCGATCCCGATCCGGCGATGCTCGACCGCGCCGCGCGTTTGCTGGGCAATCGTCTCGCGCTCGCGTGCCGTTGCGAGCCCGCGGACACGCTCATGCGAGTGGTGCGAACACGCGAGATGCCGACACGCGACGACTGGCTCGCCCAAGTCTTCGCGGCCGTCGCTTCGCGCACATTGGAGGCCGCACCCGACGCGCCGCCCGGGAAACTCGCACCGCGCGCGCTATGCGACGCGGTGCAACGATTTCTCGCGACGGCGCGCGATCCCATCCTCGTGTGCGACGGCGGCGAGTTCGGCCAGTGGGCGCAGGCCTTCTGCAGCGCGCCGGTGCGCATCGTCAACGGCACGTCCGGCGCGATCGGTGGCGGCATTTGCTACGCATTGGCGGCGAAGATCGCGCGCCCCGGCGCGACGGTCGTCGCGCTGATGGGCGACGGCACCAGCGGCTTCCATTTCATGGAGCTCCACACGGCGGTGCGCGAAAGCGCGCCGTTCATCGCGGTGATCGGCAATGACCTGCGCTGGAACGCCGAGCACATGATCCAGGTGCGCACGTACGGCGTCGATCGCCTCATCGGCTGCGGGCTTGCGCCGTCCGCACGCTATCACGACGCCGCGCGGGCGCTGGGGGGATTCGGCGCGGCCGTATCGCGCGTCGACGAGCTCGATGGCGCATTGCACGCCGCCGCCGCCATCGGACTGCCGGCGTGCATCAACGTCGCGCTGGATGGGCAACCTGCGCCCGCCTTCGTCGGCGCCGCCAAGGTGACCGCGTCGCATTGATCGCGAGGTGCCGACCCTCGAGCAGCGCAACACCACTGCAATCCCGGCGACACCGAGGTCGCCGCCAACTTCGGCTCGCTACACGTCGAGGTTGCGAACCCCGAGCGCGTTCGATTCGATGAAGTTGCGGCGTGGCTCGACCGCCTCGCCCATCAGCTTGTCGAAGATGTCGTCGGAGGCGACGGCGTCCTCGATCTGCACCTTGAGCAGTCGCCGCACCGCGGGATCCATCGTCGTTTCCCAGAGCTGCTCGGGATTCATCTCGCCAAGGCCCTTGTAGCGCTGGATCGCGAGGCTGCCGCGCGCGTCCTCGAGCAGAAAGTCGAGCGCTTCCTTGAACGTGTGCACGGCGAGCTCCTTGTCGCCGCGCCGCACGACCGCGCCTTGCGAGACGAGGTCGCGCAGGACGCCGGTGGTCTTCTCGATCTGCTGGCCGTCCCCGCTCGCGAGGAAGTCGGCGTCGATCGCGGTGAGGTGCGGCGTGCCGTGATGCGTGCGCGTGATGACGAGCCGCCGCGATTCGCTGGCGGCGTCGTAACGCGCCTCGACGCGCACTTCCGGATCGGCGATCGCGTCCTGCAGTTGCTGCGCCGAGCGCGCTGCGCCGATCTCCGTGTGCAGTTCGACGCTCACGCCCGAGAGCATCGCGTACAGCGCCGACGGATCGATGACGCGCGCCGCGCGCTCGATCACCGCCTCCGCGAGCAGGTATTCGCGTGCCACGCTCTCGAGCGATTCCGCCGACAGGGGCGCCTTGCCGGCCCCCGGCGTCAGCGACGCGCCGTGCATCGCCACCTTGAAGAGGTGCTGCTTGAGCTCGTGGTCGTCCTTGAGATAGACCTCGTTCTTGCCCTGCTTGGCCTTATACAGCGGCGGCTGCGCGATGTAGATGTGGCCGCGCTCGACGAGCGGCAGCATCTGCCGGTAGAAGAACGTCAGCAGCAGCGTGCGGATGTGCGAGCCGTCGACGTCCGCGTCGGTCATGATGATGATGCGGTGGTAGCGCAGCTTGTCCGGGTTGAACGCGTCCTTGTCTTCCTTGTCGCCCGACGACGTGCCGAAGCCGGTGCCGAGCGCGGTGATCAGCGTGACGATCTCCTGCGACGACAGCACCTTGTCGGTGCGCGCACGCTCGACGTTGAGGATCTTGCCGCGCAGCGGCAGGATCGCCTGGAACTTGCGGTCGCGCCCCTGCTTGGCCGAGCCGCCGGCGGAATCGCCCTCGACGAGGTAGATCTCGCATAGCGCCGGATCGCGCTCCTGGCAGTCGGCGAGCTTGCCCGGCAATCCCATGCCGTCGAGCGCGCCCTTGCGGCGCGTGAGCTCGCGCGCCTTGCGCGCGGCTTCGCGCGCGCGCGCCGCCTCGACGATCTTGGTGCAGATGATCCTGGCTTCGCCAGGGTACTCGAGCAGGAAGTCGGCGAGCTTCTCGGCCACCACTTCCTGCACGATCGGCTGCACTTCCGACGACACGAGCTTGTCCTTGGTCTGCGAGCTGAACTTGGGCTCGGGGACCTTGACCGACAGCACGCAGGTGAGTCCTTCGCGCATGTCGTCGCCGCTCGTCTCCACCTTCGCCTTCTTGGCGATCTCTTCCTTCTCGATGTAGTTGTTGAGCGTGCGCGTCATCGCCTGGCGCAGGCCGGTCAGGTGCGTGCCGCCGTCGCGCTGCGGGATGTTGTTGGTGAAGCACTGCACGTTCTCGACGTACGAGTCGTTCCACTGCATCGCCACCTCGATCGTCATGCCGTCCTTCTGGCCGACCGCGTGGAAGATGCGCGGATGCAGCACCGACTTGCTGCGGTTCATGTACTCGACGAAGCCCTTGATGCCGCCCGCGTACGCGAAGTTCTCGCTCTTGCCGTCGCGCTGGTCGGTGAGCTCGATCTTGACGCCATTGTTGAGGAACGACAGCTCGCGGATGCGCTTGGCCAGCACCTCGTAATGCCAGTCGATGCGGCTGAACGTCGCCGTCGACGCCATGAAATGCACCTCGGTGCCGCGGCGGTCGGTGTTGCCGACCACCTTGAGCGGCGCGACGGCCTCGCCGCGGCGGAACTCGATCTGGTGGATCTTGCCGTTGCGGAAGATGCGCAGCTTCAACCAGTCGGACAGCGCGTTCACCACCGATACGCCGACCCCATGCAGGCCGCCCGAGACCTTGTAGCTGTTGTTGTCGAACTTGCCGCCGGCGTGCAGCTCGGTCATGACGATCTCGGCGGCCGAGCGCTTGAACTCGTCGTCCTCCTTGATGTCGGTCGGAATGCCGCGGCCATTGTCGATCACCGACACCGAATGGTCGGCGTGGATCACGATCTTGATGTCGTCGCAGTAGCCGGCCAGCGCCTCGTCGATCGCGTTGTCGAGCACCTCGAACACCATGTGGTGCAGCCCGGTGCCGTCGGAGGTGTCGCCGATGTACATCCCGGGGCGCTTGCGCACCGCCTCGAGACCTTTGAGGACCTTGATCGAATCGGAGTTGTAGTCGTCGCCGGTTTCGACCGGCCGGGATTGTGCTGGGGTCATCCTTCGTTTCCGCTTCCGCTACCGCTTGCAGGGGTGATCGAATTCGCCAAAACGACGACGCCGACTGCTGCCAGTCGGCGCCCTCTTTGCCGGCCCGCGGGAAGTGTCCGTGTCCGGCGGGGCGGGGTCACTAGATGCGCATCGGCATAACGACGTACTTGTAGTCGTCGCGGCCGGGGATGGTGATGAGCGCGCTCGAGGTCGCATCGCCGAAGGCGAGCCGCACATCGGTGCTCGCCACGTTCTGCAGCGCGTCGAGCAGATAGTTGATATTGAAGCCTATATCGAGGCTGTCGCCCTGATATGCAATGGGCAGCTCTTCCTCGGCGTCCTCCTGCTCGCTGTTCGAGCAGACGATCTTCAGCGTGTCGGCGCCGAGCACCATCCGCACGCCGCGAAACTTCTCGTTCGACAGGATCGCCGCGCGCGACAGCGCCGCGAGCAGGTCGGTACGCGGCAGCTCGACGATCTTGCCGTGGCCGGTCGGGATCACCCGGTTGTAGTCGGGGAACTTGCCGTCGACCACCTTCGAGACGAGCTCGACGTTCCCGAAGCGGAAGCGCACCTGCGTCGCGAGGACGTCGATCGTCACCATGTCATCCGATTCGGCGAGGAGCTTGCCGAGCTCCAGCACCGTCTTGCGCGGCAGGATCACTTCCTGGCGCGAGTAGTTGCCGTCGACGGCGAGGCTCGCCCACGACAGCCGGTGGCCGTCGGTCGCGACCGCCTGCAGCGTCGCGCCGTCGATCACCACCAGCATGCCGTTGAGGTAGTAGCGGATGTCCTGTTGCGCCATCGCGAACTCGGCGAGCTTGAGGAGCGCCCGCAGGTCCTTTTGCGGCAACGTCAGCGTCTGCAGCTTGTCGGTGCCGAGCGTAATCCGCGGATAGTCGGCGGCGGGCAGCGTCTGCAGGTTGAAGCGCGAGCGCCCGGCGCGCACCGCCATCTTGCTGCCGGCGGCGTCGACATTGAGCGACGCGTCGTCGGGCAGCGCGCGCAGGAGGTCCTGGAGCTTCCTCGCCGCGACCGTCGTCGCCGTGCCCTCCTTGGCGTCGAGATCGCTGTGCGCGGTGATCTGCATCTCGAGGTCGGTCGCGGTCACGTAGAGCTTGCCGTCGTTCGACTCGAGCAGCACGTTGGCGAGGATCGGCAGCGTGTGGCGGCGCTCGACGATTCCCGACACGGCCTGCAGAGGCTTCAGCAATGCATCGCGGGCGATTTGTTTGAGTTGCATCGAGAAGTGTTATGAAAGAACAAGACCAATGATAAGGACGCGGCCGGTCCGGTATAAGTCGCGATTGGCGTCTCGATTCAGGACGTTGCGTGCGCGTCGCACCGCGGGAGAATGGCCGGCATCGCGTGTGGATGGTTTGTGAAGCGATTTCCGGGTGGCGGCGAAGCCTCGTGAAACCCACAAATTATACGCCAAAACACACGTCGCAGCGACGCGCGCGGGGGCGCGTGAGGGGGCCTCGGCGGGCCCCTCGCGGGTCGCCGGAAACGCTCGAAAAGGGCATCGCACGCGCTGCTAGCTGCGCAGCACCTGCAACAGGAAGTTGACGTCGTGGTTGATGTCGGGATGCGCCTCGCGCAGCTTGGCGATCTGCCGGCAGGCGTGCAGCACCGTGGTGTGGTCGCGGCCCCCGAAGTTGCTGCCGATCTCCGGCAGCGAGAGCTGGGTGAGCTCCTTGGCGAGCGCCATCGCCACCTGGCGCGGCCGCGCCACCGCGCGCGAGCGCTTCTTGGAGTGCATGTCCGAGATGCGGATCTTGTAATAGTCGGCGACCGTCTTCTGGATGTTGTCGATCGAGATCTGCCGGTTCTGCACGGCGAGGAGGTCGCGCAGCGCCTCCTTGGCGAGCGCCAGCGTGATGTCCTGCGCGTGGAAGTTGGTATAGGCGAGCACGCGCTTGAGCGCCCCCTCGAGCTCGCGGACGTTGCTGCGGATGTGCTTGGCGATGAAGAACGCCACCTGCTCGTCGAGCGCCATGCCGGCCTCGTGCGCCTTCGACAGCAGGATCGCCACGCGCATCTCGAGCTCGGGCGGCTCGAGCGCCACCGTGAGACCCCACCCGAAGCGCGAGATCAGGCGCTCCTCGATGCCCTCGATCTCCTTCGGATAGGTGTCGCAGGTGATGACGACCTGCTTGCCGGCCTCGATCAGCGTGTTGAAGAGGTAGAAGAACTCTTCCTGCGTGCGGCTCTTGCCGCCGATGAACTGGATGTCGTCGATCAAGAGGAGGTCGAGCGAGCGGTAGTTGCGCTTGAACTCGTCGAACGCCTTGTGCTGGTACGCGCGGACCACGTCGGAGACGTAGGTCTCGGCGTGGATGTAGCGGATGTTGGCGGCCGGGTTCTCGGCGAGGATCCGGTGGCCAATCGCGTGGATGAGGTGCGTCTTACCCAGGCCCACGCCGCCGTAGACGAACAGCGGGTTGTACGACGTCGGATGCTCGGCCACCTGCATGCCGGCGGCGCGGGCGAGCTGGTTCGCCTTGCCGGTGACGAACGAGTCGAACGTGAGGCCCTGGCTCAGGTTGGCGGGCCCGCCGCGCTTGGCGGCCGCGGTCGTGACCGTCGCTTTCGGCGCGAGGCGCGCGACCACTTCGCCCTGGGCCTGCGCCTGCGGCGGACCCGAGGCCGTGCTGCGCTTGGGCGCGGGCTCGGTCACGGGCACCACCTCGCTCGACGGCGCCGGGTCGGCGATCGTGAACTCGAGCGTCCACGGACCGTCATCCGCCGCTTCGGCAACGGCACCGATCCGCGCCGCGAAACGGTCCTTCACCCATTGCAGCACGAACCGATTGGGGGCGACGACGGTCAATGTGCGGCCGGCCGTCGTGGCGGCGAGCGGCCGGATCCAGGTCGCGAATTGCTGGGCGGTGAGCTCTCGCGCGAAGGCAGCAAGGCACGCCGTCCAGACGGGCGAATCGGAAATGTCGGGCATGAAGAGGCAGTTCCCTTGTAAAGGCGGCTCTTGCCCGCCTCCCGGTCTGTCGCCGGAGAAAAACAGTGAGCGCCGGAAGCGTGGAGTCGTTATTTTCGGCGCTTCCGGCGCCCGGTTGAGCGAATTCTAGCCGCGCCGGGTTTCGTTATCCACAGCGCGTTTGCGTGGACGCATGTGCGCGGAATGCGCCGACGCGCGCGTCAACGCTGCGCCGAAAGTAAACGCTCGCGTCGGCGGCAGCGCATGTGTCGACCACGGGTCCACATTGACACGTCCGATGGATAATGTTGTAATTCAAGGCTTTTTCGCGGGTCCCCGTCCGGATTTGTCGACCCAATGTCGATCGAGCCGCCGCCCGCATCCGACCTTTCGCGCACTCCCGAAGAGACGCCATGAAACGCACGTACCAGCCTTCCAAGATCCGCCGCGCCCGCGTCCACGGTTTTCGCGCGCGCATGAGCACCGTCGGCGGCCGCAAGGTCCTCTCGGCGCGCCGCGCCAAGGGCCGCGCCCGCGTCGCCATCTGACGTCCGCAGCGGCGCCCGCGTCGCACCGGCGCCCGCTCGTGGCCCTGGCCGGTGCCACCGCGTTCGCCGCCGTGTTCGAGCGCGGCCGCCGGCTCGACGGCCGCTACATGCAGCTCATCGTCGCCACCGGCGAGCGACCGCCCTCGCGGGCGGGCTTCGTCATATCACGCAAGGCGCTGCGCCGTGCCGTCGACCGCAACCGGCTGCGCCGGCAGGTCCGCGCGATGCTGGTCGCGCGCGCGGCCGAGGCGACTGAACCCTTCGATGTGGTCGTGCGCGTGAAGCCGCCGCTGTCGCGGTGCGACCTGCCCGCCGCCGCCGACGAGGCGCGGCGGCTCGTCGCGCGGCTCGGTTGATCGTCCGATGCTGAAGTCCTGCCTGCTCGCGCTCCTGCGCGCCTACCAATGGATCTTCCGGCCGCTGCTCGGCAACCGCTGCCGCTTCTACCCGAGCTGCTCGGACTATGCGGCCGAGGCGATCGCGCGGCATGGTGCAGTGGCGGGAACGTTCCTGGCGGCATGCCGCGTCTGTCGCTGCCACCCGTTCCATCCGGGCGGTTTCGATCCGGTGCCCGATGCCCTGGGTCCGCTGGATCCGCACCATCCTCCGCGATCGACCCCGATCGATCCGCGCTGAACGCCCGCACCTTCCCGGCCCCATGAAAACCGATACGCAACGCCTGATCCTCGTCATGATCTTCCTGCTCTCCGGCTTCTGGCTGTGGGAGCGCTGGCAGGTCGCGCATCAACCGCCGCCGCCGCCGGTCACCGCCGCGCCGGCAACACCCGCGGCGCGCAACGACGTGCCGGCGGGCAGTGCCGCTGCGCCGTCGGCGGCGACCAGCGCCGCGTCGGTCCCGGGCGCCGCGACCGGCACGGCGCCGGCAGCCGGCGAGATCGTCACCGTCCATACCGACCTGATGGATGTCGACATCGACAACGTCGGCGGCGTGATCACGCGCGTTGCGCTGTTGAAGCACCGCTCGGAAGGCGCGAAGGACGAGCCGTACCTCGCGCTCCAGCGCAACGCCGAGCGCACCTTCGTCGCGCAGTCGGGACTCGTCGGCAAGGGGCTGCCCAACCACACGACGACCTGGCAGGTCGAGCCGGGCCCGCGCGAGCTCGCGAGCGGCGCCGACACGCTCGACGTCAAGCTCGCCGCGACCGCGGAGAACGGCGACCGCGTCACGCTCACCTACACGTTCCACCGCGGCAGCTACCTCGTCGACACGCGCTACACGATCACCAACGCGGCGTCCGCGCCGCTGACGCCGTCGGCGTACTTCCAGTTCACGCGCGACACCAAGAGCGCCGTCGTCCACCACTCGATGGCGCCGTCGTCGTATGTTGGCCCGGTGATCTACGACGCCGCCGACAAGTACAAGAAGGTCGACTTCGGCGAGATCGACAAGGACGCCGCCGATCCCTCCCGCAAGTCGCCTTACACGAAGAACAACGACAACGGCTGGGTGGCGATGGTCGAGCACTACTTCGTCACCGCGTGGGTGCCCTCCGACGCGGCGAAGACGCCGCGCGAGTTCTATACGCGCAAGCTCGGCGACGGGCTCTATTCGGCGGGGGTCATCGTCGACGGCAAGCCGATCGCGCCCGGCGCGACCGGCTCCATCGACGTGCCTCTCTATGTCGGCCCGCAGGACCAGCAGGTGCTCGGGGGCGTCGCCAAGGGCCTCGACCTCGTCGTCGACTACGGCATCTTCACGATCATCGCGGCGCCGCTGTTCATCTTCCTCAAGTGGCTGCACGGTTACCTCGGCAACTGGGGCTGGTCGATCGTCGTGATGACGATCGTCATCAAGGGCTTCTTCTACCCGCTCAACGCGCGCGCCGCGCGCTCGATGGCGAAGATGAAGCTCGTCGCGCCCAAGATGAAGGCGCTGCAGGAGCAATACGGCAAGGACAAGCAACAGCTCCAGATCCGGATGATGGAGCTCTACAAGACCGAGAAGATCAACCCGCTCGGCGGCTGCCTGCCGATTCTCGTGCAGATCCCCGTGTTCATCTCGCTGTACTGGGTGCTGCTCTCGGCGATCGAGCTTCGCCACGCGCCGTGGATCGGCTGGATCCACGACCTCGCCGCGCCCGACCCGTACTTCATCCTGCCGGTGCTCTACGCGATCAGCGCGTGGGCGCAGGTCAAGCTCTCGCCGACGCCCGCGACCGACCCGATCCAGCAGAAGATGTTCCAGATCATGCCGATCGCGTTCTCGGTGATGTTCGTGTTCTTCCCGTCCGGCCTCGTGCTGTACTGGCTCGTCAACAACCTCCTGCAGATCGCGCAGCAGTGGCACGTCAACCGCATGCTCGAGCGCGACGCCGCGACGGCCGCGGCGAAAAAGCGCTGAGCGTCGCCGCCTCGCGCAGCGGCGCTCGCCGCGGCGGCTAGGCGGCGATGCGCGCGCGCAGCGACACGATCGCCGCGATCGCGACGCCGCGCGGCCGCGGCGGGATTGGCATCGTCCGCGTAGCCGGGCGCGACCTCGCCGCATTGATCGAAGGCGTCGTCGGCCGCGTGCCAGCGCCGCGCGTGGCGACGCTCACGACGTTCCACGACGCTGCCGGCCATCCGCTCGACCAGGGGATCGCGCTCCATTTCCCCGCGCCGCATTCGTACACCGGCGACGACGTCCTCGAGTTGCACGGCCACGGCGGGCGCGCGGTGCTGGACGCGCTCCTCGCGCGCTGCCTCGAGCTTGGCGCGCGCCTCGCCGACCCTGGCGAGTTCACCGAGCGTGCGTTCCTCAACGGCCGGATCGACCTTGCGCAGGCGGAGGGCGTCGCCGACCTGATCGACGCTGCGACGACGACCGCCGCGCGTGCCGCCGCGCGCAGCCTGACCGGCGAATTTTCGGCTTCGGTGACCGAGGTTCGCGATGCGCTCATCGAGCTGCGCGCTTATGTCGAGGCAACGCTCGATTTTCCCGAGGACGACGTCGACTTCGTGCGCGCCCACGACGCACGCGGCCGGCTCGCTGCGCTGCGCGCGCGTCTCGACGCCATCCTCGCCCGCGCCCGCGCCGGCGCGCGGCTGCGCGAGGGTCTCGCGATCGTGCTCGTCGGCCGTCCCAACGTCGGCAAGTCGAGCCTGCTCAATCGGCTGGTGCGCGAGGACGCGGCGATCGTCACCGAGGTGCCCGGTACGACGCGTGACACCGTGGAGCGCCAGGTCGAGATCGCCGGCATCCCGATCAGCGTCGTCGATACCGCGGGATTGCGGGACAGCGACGACGTCGTCGAGAAGATCGGCATCGCGCGAACCTGGGACGCGGTGGCGTCCGCCGATCTCGCGCTGGTGCTGGTGGATGCGCGCGAAGCGGCGGACGCGCTCGCGGCCGGTGACGCGGCGATCGTCGCGGGCCTCGATCCCGCGCTGCCGCGGCTCGTCGTGCATAACAAGGCTGATCTCGCCAGGTTGCCGGCTGGCGCTACACGGCGCGACGGCATCGCGCACGTGACACTGTCCGCGCTGACCGGCGAGGGCATCGATCTCCTCGAGCGCGAGGTGCTCGCGATCGCCGGCGCGAGCGTCGCCGCCGAGGATGCGTTCCTTGCGCGCGAACGTCATCTCGAGGCGTTGCGCGAGGCGGCGAGCGGCCTCGACGCGGCGGCGCGCCATCTCGACACGAAGCCGCCGCCGCTCGAGCTCTTCGCCGAGGAGCTGCGGCGCGCGCACGACGCGCTGTCGACGATCACCGGCGCGTTCACGCCGGACGACCTCATCGGCGCGATCTTCGCGCGCTTTTGCATCGGCAAATAGGAGGCGCGCCGACTGGCGCGACACGACCATGACCTGGGATCCCGCGCAATACCTCAAGTACGAAGGCCACCGGCTGCGCCCGGCGATCGACCTCATCGCGCGCATTCCGCTCGCGGCACCCGGCACGATCGTCGACCTGGGCTGCGGCGCCGGCAACGTCGCGCGCGTGCTCGCCGACCGCTTCGCCGGCGCGACGATCGATGGCGTCGACAGCGACAAGGCGATGCTCGCCAGGGCGCGCGAGTCGACGGCCACCGATCCGCGCTTTCGCTGGAACGAGGGCGACCTCGCGCATTGGCACCCGCCGTATCCGGTCGATGTCATCTTCAGCAACGCCGCGCTGCACTGGCTCGGCGCGCACGACGCGCTCTTCCCGGCGCTGATGCAAAAGCTCGCGCCGCATGGCGTGCTGGCCGTGCAGATGCCCGACAACCACGCCGCGCCATCGCACGAGGCGCTCTTCGACACGGCGCGCTCGCTGCGCTGGCGCTCGCTCGCCGAGCCACTGATGCGCACGCGGCCGGTGGCGCCGCTCGAGAGTTACCACGCGTGGCTCGCGCCGCTCGCGCACAAGCTCGACCTGTGGCGCACGACGTACCTGCAGGCGTTGCCACCGACTCCCTCCGGCGAGCATCCGATCGTCGCGTGGATGCGTGGCTCGACGCTGACGCCGTTCGTGCCCGTGCTCGGCGCCGATGCGGAAGCGTTCGTCGCCGATTTCGCGGCGCGGGTCGAGGCCGCCTATCCGCGGCAGCGGGAGGGCGGGGTGCTGTTTCCGTTCTCGCGGGTGTTCGTCGTCGCGCAGCGCGGCGCGTGAGTGCGAGGCGTGAGCGCGGCGAGCCGTCGTTTCCGCGATTGGCCTGACCTTCAGACCGTCTGTTTCAAGCGCAGCCGGTGCGCGCTTCGCGCGCTAGAATTTTCGACCCGGTGCTGCGGTCCCGAGCGTTCCCGCGCGTGGAACTTTCGTTAGCGCGCGCGCATCGCACCGCAGCGGACAAGCGCGACACGCCAATGAGCGAGCCGCCGACAGGAGGAAATCGATTCCATGAATGCCGCCGAAACGCTCGACCGTGTCGCGGCCGCCACCGGCGCGCCGTCCTGGGTCCGCCATCGGCGGCTGCTCGAGTGGGTGCGCGCGTTCGCGGCGCTGGCCGAGCCCGCGCGCATTGTCTGGTGTGACGGCTCGCAGGCCGAGTACGACGCGTTGTGCGACGCGATGGTGGACTCCGGCACGCTGCGCCGGCTCAACCCGCAAAAGCGGCCGGGCAGCTTCCTCGCGTGGTCCGATCCGGAAGACGTTGCACGCGTCGAGGACCGCACGTTCATCTGCAGCGAGCGCGAGGACGACGCCGGCCCGACCAATCACTGGGTCGAGCCGGCAAAGATGCGCGCGACGCTCGATGGTCTTTTCGCCGGCGCGATGCGCGGGCGCACGCTTTACGTCGTGCCGTTCTCCATGGGCCCGCTCGGCAGCCCGATCGCACAGCTCGGCGTCGAGCTCTCCGACAGCCCGTACGTCGTCGTCAACATGAAGCTGATGACGCGGATGGGCCGCGCCGTCTACGACGTGCTCGGCGAGGACGGCGCGTTCGTGCCCTGCGTGCACTCGGTGGGCGCGCCGCTCGCGGACGGAAAGCGCGACGTTGCGTGGCCCTGCAACAAGACCAAGTACATCGTGCACTTCCCGGAGTCGCGCGAGATCTGGTCGTATGGCTCCGGCTACGGCGGCAATGCTTTGCTCGGCAAGAAGTGCATGGCGCTGCGCATCGCCTCGGTGATGGGCCGCGACGAAGGCTGGCTCGCCGAGCACATGCTGATCCTCGGCGTCGCGTCCCCCGCGGGCGAGAAGCGCTACGTCGCGGCGGCGTTCCCGAGCGCCTGCGGCAAGACCAATTTCGCGATGCTGATCCCGCCGAAGGCGCTGTCGGGCTGGACGGTGACGACGGTCGGCGACGACATCGCGTGGCTGAAGCCGCACGCGGACGGCACGCTGCACGCGATCAACCCCGAGGCGGGTTACTTCGGCGTCGCACCGGGCACCAACGAAGCGTCGAATCCCAACGCGATGCGCACACTCGACCGCAACGTGATCTTCACCAACGTCGCGCTGACCGATGACGGCGACGTGTGGTGGGAGGGCATGACGCCGACGCCGCCCGCGCATCTCACCGACTGGCGCGGCAATTCGTGGACCCCCGACAGCGGGCGCAAGGCCGCGCATCCCAACTCGCGCTTCACTGCATCGGTCACGCAATGCCCGTCGCTCGACGCCGCATGGGACGATCCGGCCGGCGTGCCGATTTCCGCGTTCATCTTCGGGGGCCGTCGCAGCGACACGGCGCCGTTGATCGTCGAGGCGCGCTCCTGGGAGGAGGGCGTCTACAAGGCGGCGACGATGGGCTCGGAGACGACCGCGGCGATGGCGGGCGCGACCGGCAACGTGCGCCGGGATCCGTTCGCGATGCTGCCGTTCTGCGGCTATCACGTCGGCGACTACTTCGCGCACTGGCTGGCGATGGGGCACCGCGTCGCGCATCCGCCGCGTATCTTTACCGTCAACTGGTTCCGCAAGGACGACGCGGGCAAGTTCGCGTGGCCCGGCTTCGGCGAGAACATGCGTGCGCTGAAGTGGATGTTCGAGCGCTGCGGCGGCAAGGCGCATGCGCGCGAGGCGGCGCTCGGGCTCGTGCCCGATTACACTGATCTCGACTGGTCGGGCCTCGACCTGACCGAGGCGCGGTTCGACCGGCTGATGGCATTCGAGCGCGATGAATGGTCGCGCGAGCTCGATGCGCACGACGCGCTCTTCGCCAAGCTCGGCGACAAGAAGCCGCCGGCGCTGATGCGCGAGCGCGAACAGCTGCGCCAGGCGATCGCATCTAACTAATTGTTTTCACGGTAATTTTAGCCGAATCTCGACTTCCTCGCGCGTCGGCGCGCCGCTGCGTCCTCCCGCACGCTCGCATTTGATCGCGGCCGCCACGTTGGCGAACCGCGCGGCGGCTTCGATCGGCTGACGCTCCGCCAACGCGACGCCGAACGCGGCATGCCAGACGTCGCCGGCCGCCAGCGTGTCCACAGCGCGGATTGCGAGCGCCGGCGCGCGGTGCTCGCGACCGCCCTCGCGCCACAGGAACCCCTCGGGTCCCAACGTCACGCCGACCAGCGCTGGGGACATCCGGTCGGCCATGGCGAGCGCGGCACCGACGTCTCCCACGCCAAATGCAGCGGCGAGGCCCTGCACCGAGAACGCGACGTGCGATGCCTGCTGCATCAGGGCGTGGGCCTCGGCCGCGGGCCCGACGTCGGCGTCGAGAAGCGTCGTCTTGCCAAGGCGCTGGGCTTCGGCCAGGAGCCGCGTTGCGCCTTGGGGCCAACGCACGTCCGCGAGGACGACGTCGGCTTCGGCGACGCGGTCAAGCGGCAACCAGCTCGCATCGGTGTCGAGCCGCGGGTCGTTGTAGGCGCAGATCAGCCTTTCGCCGTGACGGTCCACGAGGATCGCCGCCGTGGGTGACGTGCAATTGGGCACGCGTCGGACCTGAGCGACGTCCACACCTTCGCGGGCGAGCTCGTCGGTAATCCTTTGGCCGAGTGCGTCGTCGCCGACGCGGCCCCAATATTCACTCACGGCGCCCAAGCGCGCGGCGGCTACGGAGGCATTGGCCCCCATCCCGCCGCCGCTTTCGCGGTATTCCGAGGCAAGGACTTTGACCGGCGTCGCCGGGATCGAGTCGAGAGTAAAGATGCAGTCCAAGGCGGACATGCCGAGGCTGATGACGCGGATGGGCATGGCGGTCATGTTTCACGTGAAACCCGGGCGACGCGACGAGGAAGCGGACGTTTCACGTGGAACCGGCCGCTTGGGTGCTTCAGTCAATTGGCGTAAAATAACCGACTTCGCGCACCGGGCGCCGGTTTCGCGCGAAAACCCCGTTGAATCATGAACTTTCCTGACCGATTCGAGGTAATCGTCGTCGGTGGCGGCCATGCCGGCACCGAGGCGGCGCTCGCCGCGGCGCGGATGGGCCGCCGCACCTTGCTGCTGACCCATAGCATCGAGACGCTCGGCCAGATGTCGTGCAACCCCTCGATCGGCGGCATCGGCAAGGGCCACCTCGTCAAGGAAGTCGACGCGCTCGGTGGTGCGATGGCGCTCGCCACCGACGAAGCCGGCATCCAGTTCCGCACGCTCAACGCCAGCAAGGGGCCGGCGGTCCGGGCGACCCGGGCGCAGGCCGACCGCCTGCTGTACAAGGGGGCGATCCGCCGCCGGCTGGAAACGCAGCCCAACCTGACCCTTTTCCAGTCAGCCGTCGACGACCTGGTGCTCGAGGGTGACCGGGTCGCAGGCGTCGTGACCCAGATGGGACTCGTGTTCGCTGGCGACGCCGTCGTCCTGACGACGGGCACGTTTCTGTCGGGCCTCATCCACATCGGCCTGACCAACCACGAGGCGGGGCGGGCGGGCGAACCGCCGGCGAAGCGCCTCGGGGCGCGGCTGCGCGAGCTCGCGCTGCCGGCGGGGCGCCTCAAGACCGGAACGCCGCCGCGCCTCGACGGCCGCACCATCGACTTCACCCGGCTCGAAGAACAGCCCGGCGACGTGCCGACGCCGGCGATGTCGTTCATGGGTGCGGCGTCGATGCATCCGCGTCAGCTGTCGTGCTGGATCACGCAGACGAATCCACGCACCCACGAGATCATCCGCGCCGGGCTCGACCGCTCACCGCTCTTTACCGGCGTGATCCAAGGTATCGGCCCGCGCTATTGTCCATCGATCGAGGACAAGGTCGTGCGCTTCGCCGAGCGCGAGGCCCACCAGATCTACCTGGAGCCCGAAGGCCTTACCACCGACGAGATCTATCCGAACGGGATCTCGACGTCACTGCCGTTTGACGTCCAACTCGACCTCGTGCGCTCGATGGCGGGCTGCGAGCGGGCGCACATCCTGCGACCCGGCTACTCGATCGAGTACGACTTCTTCGACCCCCGCGGGCTGAAGCCAACGCTCGAGACCAGGACAATCGAGGGGCTTTTCTTCGCCGGCCAGATCAACGGCACGACGGGCTACGAGGAGGCGGCCGCGCAGGGCTTGCTCGCGGGCCTCAACGCCGCGCGCCAGGTGCGCGGCGAGGACGGCTGGTGCCCGCGACGCGACGAGGCGTATCTCGGCGTGCTCGTCGACGACCTGATCACGCGCGGCGTCAGCGAGCCGTACCGGATGTTCACGTCGCGTGCCGAATACCGGCTGCAGCTGCGCGAGGACAATGCCGACCTCCGGCTCACGGAAACCGGCCGACGGCTCGGTATCGTCGACGACGCGCGATGGGCCGCCTTTGCACGCAAGCGTGATGCCATTGATGGGGAGCTCGCGCGCCTTGCGGCGACGTCGGTCGGGCCGAAGACGCTGGCCGCAGCGGATGCGGAAGCTCTCATTGGGCAAGCGTTGGAACGAGAGTGTGCGCTCACCGACATTTTGCGTCGACCGGAAATCGACTACGCCAGGCTGATGACGCTCCCCGGCGCCGGGCCGGGCGTCGACGACCCGTCGGTCGCGGGGCAGGTGGAAGTACAGGTCAAATACCAGGGCTACATCGACCGCCAGCGCGACGAGATCGCGCGCGTCGCCGACCACGAAGCCACGGCGTTGCCGCCCGAGCTCGACTACCGGACGCTGCGTGGACTTTCCGTCGAGGTCCAGCAG
>JAICUU010000052.1 GCA_025935675.1 Burkholderiales bacterium | reverse complement strand
GGCGCCTTCGCCTGAAATCGGCGCGCCGGCCAAGGACGGCACCACGTTCACCCTGCAGCAAGCGGGCACGACGTTGCCGATGCCCGGTACGTCCTCGGCGCACGGCGACACGACGCCGTCACGCAACGACACGCGCGCCGCGGCCGCCGCCGCACGGCGCGATGCCGTTGCGGCGCTGGGCGCCGCATCGACCGGCGAAGTGCACGCCACCGCCGCCGCGCCATCCGCTGCCGCGCCCGGACCCGTCGCCGCGCTCGCACAGGCTGCGCTCCTCGCCCAGGCGGCCGGGCCCGCCGCATCGGCGGCGTCGTCTTCGCGTTCGCAGGACGACACGGTCGCGCTCGGCGCACCCGGCGCGGCTGCGCCGACGCCGCCGGCGCCACCGCTCACGCGCGTCGTCGCCGAGCCGGTCGGCTCGCCCGGGTTCGCGCCGGCGTTCGCTGGCGAGGTCGCGCAGCTCGTGCGCATCAATGCCGAGCGCGCCGAGCTGCATCTGCATCCCGCGGAACTGGGCCCGATCGGCATCAAGCTGCATATCAAGGACAACCAGGTGAGCGTCGCGGTGATTGCGCCCGACTCGCAGGCGCGCGATGCGCTGCAACAGGCATTGCCGCAATTGCGCGATGCGCTCGCGCAGCAGGGCATGGCGCTCGCCGACGCCTCGGTGCACGACCAGCCGCGCCGCGAAGCCGACCCGGGCGCGCGCGACACGTCGTCGCCGTCCAGCCGCAAGGGCGCGGTCAACGCGGTCGACGTCGCCGCGCCCCCAACGGCGCGCGCGAGCCTGCGCTCGCGGCTCGTCGACCTGTACGCCTAGCGCGAATTGCACGGCAATCCGGCCGCTATTCCCGCCATCGGCGCCCGGCGGCGCTCGCCATAATCGTCCAGACGCTCACCCTTTCACGCATTCACGCAGCGACCGAGACCGTGGCCAAGACCGCAACCGTTACCCCGATGCGCGCCGAAGTGGCCGGCGCCGCAGCCGCCGCGCCGGCGAAATCCGGCCGCAAGTGGCTCTTCATCGCCGTCGCGCTCGTCGCGGTGCTCGCCATCGGTGGCGCGGGATGGTATTTCCTCGCGCCGCACGCGGCCGCCGAGGCGAAGGCCGCGGCGCCCAAGCCGCCGGTGTTCGTGCCGCTCGATGCGTTCACCGTCAACCTCGCCGAGGAGAACGGCGACCATTACCTGCAGGTCGGCATCGTCTACCAGGTGAGCGACGACAAGGTCGTCGACACGATGAAGCAGTACATGCCGGTGCTGCGCAACCGCATCCTGCTGCTGCTGTCGTCGAAGAAGCCCTCCGACCTCGCGAGCGTCGACGGCAAGCGCAAGCTCGTCGACGAGCTCGTCGCCGCCGTCAAGGACGCGATGCCGCTGCCCACCGGGCAGGAAGTGCGCGGCGCGCTCTTGTCGTCGTTCGTCATCCAGTAGCGCGGCCGATGAGCCAGGACTTCCTGTCGCGCGACGAGGTGGATGCCCTGATGCAGGGCGTCGGTCCCAACGGCGCGGCCGCCGAGCGCGCAACGGACCGCCTGCGCACCGTCGACCTCGCCACGCAGGAGCGCGCGACGCGCGCACGGATGCCGGCGCTCGACATGGTCGGCGAGCGCTTCGCCGAGCGCCTCAAGGCGATCCTGTTCGACGAGCTGCGGCGCACGCCGGCGATCACCGTCGTCGCGCTGCGCGCCACGCGCTACGGTCAGCTGGTCGAGGAGCTCGGCGCCCCCACCCACGTCACCGTCGTCGACATGAAGCCGCTCGCCGGCCACGGCCTTGTCACCGTCGATGCGGGTCTCGTCGGCGTGTTCGTCGACGCGCTGTTCGGCGGCGGCCGCGTCAAGGCGCCCGCCGATGCGCGCGCGTTCACGCCCACCGAGGAGCGTCTGATCGACCGCATCGTGGTGCTGCTGCTCGCCGCGTACGGCGCGTGCTGGCGCGACATCGCGCCGCTCGCGCCCGAGCGCGTGCGCACCGAGGTGCAGCCGCGCTTCGTCCAGCTCTGCGACGCCGACGAGATGGTCTACGTCGCGCGTTTCGCGATCGACATCGGCACCGGCGGCGGCGCGATGCAGATCGTCCTGCCGCGCGCGCTGCTCGCGCCCTTGCGCGACAAGCTGCAGGCGCCGTCTCGCGACGACCCGGGCCCGTCGCGCGAGGCCTGGCGCGCGCCGCTGTCGGCGGCGATGACCGGCGTCGAGATCGAGCTCGCCGCCACGCTCGCCGCGCGCGAGCTCAAGCTCTCCGACCTCCTCGCGATGAAGGCCGGCGACCTCTTCCCCATCGACATTCCCGAGCGCGTCGTAGCACTCGTCAATGGCGTGCCGATGTTCGAGTGCCGCTACGGCATCGCCAGCGGCCGATACGCGCTGTCGGTGACGCGCGTACTGCCGACCGCCGCCGCTTCCACGACCGCGCCCTGATCGACGGGCGCCCGGAGTCCTGCCATGGCCGATACCCCTCCCGCTGCTGCCGCGACGCCTGCCGCCGATGCGGCCGCACGCCCTGCCGTGTTCGATCGCCTGACGACCGCGCCCGGCAACGGTACGCAAGGCAACAACGACATCGGCCTCGTGTTCGACATACCGGTGCAGCTCACCGTCGAGCTCGGCCGCACCAAGCTGCCGATCCGCGACGTGCTGCAGCTCGCGCAGGGCTCGGTCGTCGAGCTCGACGGCCTCGCCGGCGAGCCACTCGACGTGTTCGTCAACGGCTGCCTGATCGCGCAAGGCGAGGTCGTCGTCGTCAACGAGCGCTTCGGCATCCGTTTGACCGACATCGTGACGCCGACGGAGCGCGCGCGAAAACTGCAGCGATGACCGACGCGGTTCACAGCGCCGGCCGCGCGAGCGCGCGCCGCTTGGCGCGCGCCCTCACCGCCGCCGCCTGCCTGCCCGGCTTCGCGCGCGCGGCGGCGATCGAGCCGTCGTTCGCCGGCGGCCTCGCGCAGACGCTCGTCGGCCTCGCGATCGTCCTCGCGCTGATCTTCGGCGCTGCGTGGGTGCTGCGCCGATTCAACGTCGGCGCATCGCCCGCCGGCTCGGCGCTGCGCCTCGTGGCCTCGCAGCCGCTCGGCCAGCGCGAGCGCGTCGTGCTGGTCGAGGTCGGCGACCAATGGCTCGTCATCGGCGTCGCGCCGGGCAGCGTGTCGGCGATCGCGACGCTGCCCAAGGGCGCGCTGCCCGCGGCGCCCGTTGCGCCGCCGGCGTTCGCGTCGCTCCTCGCGCGGATGCGCCGCGGCGAGCCGCCGCAATCATGAGCGGCATCGCCCGCACGATGCGAGCGGCGCGACGCGCGTGGCCGCTCGCCGCCGTCGCGCTGTGCCTCGTCGCACCGGCCGCGCTCGCCGCGGGCGGCGACCTGCCGCTCTTCAACAGCACGCCCGCCCCCGGCGGCGGCCAGAGCTACACGCTGCCGGTCGAGACGCTGCTGTTCCTCACCGCGCTGTCGTTCCTGCCGGCGGTGCTGCTGCTGATGACGTCGTTCACGCGGATCATCATCGTGCTCTCGCTGTTGCGCCACGCGCTCGGCACGCAGACGTCGCCGCCGACGCAGGTGCTGATCGGCCTCGCGCTCTTCCTCACCGCGTTCGTGATGGCGCCGGTCGTCGACCGCATCTACGCCGACGCCTATGTCCCCTACAGCGAGCAGAAGCTGTCGATGGCGCAGGCGCTCGACGTCGCGCAAAAGCCGCTGAAGGCGTTCATGCTGAAGCAGACGCGCGAGCCCGACCTCGCGCTGTTCGTGCGCCTCGCCAAGACGCCGCCGCCGGCGGCGCGCGACGACGTCGGCCTGCGTGTGCTCGTCCCGGCGTTCGTGACGAGCGAGCTCAAGACGGCGTTCCAGATCGGCTTCATGGTGTTCCTGCCGTTCCTGATCATCGACATGGTGATCGCGAGCGTGCTGATGTCGATGGGGATGATGATGCTCTCGCCGGTGCTGATCTCGCTGCCGTTCAAGCTGATGCTGTTCGTGCTGGTCGACGGCTGGGGTCTTTTGATGGGCTCGCTGGTGGCGAGCTTCGGGTAACTCGGGACAACTGAGGATGACGAGCGATACCGTCCTGACCCTCGGCGCGGGCGCGCTGCAGCTGACCATGCTGCTGGCGGCGCCGCTCCTGGTCACCGCGCTGGTCGTTGGCCTCGTCGTCAGCGTGTTCCAGGCCGCGACGCAGATCAACGAGATGACGCTGTCGTTTATCCCGAAGCTCGTGGCGATGTTCGTCGTGCTGGTGGTCGCCGGCCCGTGGATGCTGTCGCTGATCGTCGACTACATGCAGCGGCTGTTCACGTCGATTCCGCAGATGATCGGCTGACGATGTTCACCATCGGCGCCGGCGACCTCGACACGTGGCTGGCCGCCTTCTTCTACCCGTTCGCGCGCGTCGCAGCGCTCGTCGCCACCGCCCCGGTTCTCGCCGACACGGCGATGCCGCAGACGATCCGTATCGGGCTCGCGTTCGTCGTCACCGTCGTCATCGCGCCGACGCTCGCGCCGGTCGCCGTCGCGCCGCTGTCGGCCGCCGGCGTGGCACTCCTCGTCGAGGAGATCCTGATCGGCACCGCGATCGGCTTCGCGATGCAGATCGCGTTCGCCGCGGTGACGATGGCGGGCGACATGATCGGCCTGCAGATGGGACTGTCGTTCGCGACGTTCGTCGATCCCGAGCACAGCGAGCCCGCGCCGCTGATCGGCAGCTTCCTCACCATCCTGCTGATGCTCTACTTCCTCGCGCTGAACGGCCACCTGCAGGCGATCGCGGCGCTGGCCGACAGCTTCCGCGTGCTGCCGGTGGGCGCGAACCT
Source organism: Burkholderiales bacterium (assembly GCA_025935675.1). GTDB lineage: Bacteria > Pseudomonadota > Gammaproteobacteria > Burkholderiales > Casimicrobiaceae > VBCG01. The sequence continues at coordinate 12,168 of JAICUU010000052.1, read as the reverse complement.
GCGGCTCGATGACATGCATGCGCTGCTCGCCGCCGGCGCCGGCATCTTCGCCACCGGCCTGCGCATCGCGCTGCCGGTGATCGCCGCGATCCTGATCGCCAACCTGACGCTCGGCATGCTGATGCGCACCGCGCCGCAGGTGAACCTGCTCGCGATCGGCTTCCCGCTGACGCTCGCACTCGGCTTCGCCGTGCTCGCGCTGATGCTGCCGGCGCTGGGGCCAACGTTCGACACGGTCATCGCCTCGGGGTTGCGCCTCATCACGCGATGAGCGCCACGCGCCCTCGCTGCGGCGCGACCCACCGTGCGACAAGGATCGCTCGGCGGCCGCCGTCGCACGCACCGACGCCGCAGCGGCGGGAACGCACTCCATCGCGGTATCATCGGTTGCTTCAATGGCGCTGCCGTTCCTTTCCCTGCCGAACGCGGCGCAGCGCGCGTACATCGCTGCGCGCCTCGCGGCACCGCCGCCCGCCTCGGCACTCGGCCTGTCGGATGGCCATCGCCTGCCGGGACGCGAAGGCGCGACGCGCCCCGCCGCCGTGCTGGTCGCGCTGGTCGATCGCTCCGAGGGTGTCAACGTGCTGCTGACCGAGCGCAGCGCCGCGCTGGCCGATCACCCGGGGCAGATCAGCTTTCCCGGCGGCCGCGTCGAGCCCAACGACGCGAGCGCCGCGCGCGCGGCACTGCGCGAGGCCTTCGAGGAAACCGGCCTCCCGGACGCGCGCGTCACGCTGCTCGGTGAATTGCCGCACTACACGACGGTGACCGGCTTCGACGTGACGCCGGTCGTGGGCTGGGTGGCGCCGCCGTTCGCGCTGATGCCCGATCCGACCGAAGTCGCCGACGTGTTCGAGGTGCCGCTCGCGTTCCTGCTCGAGCCCGCCAACCAGAAGCGCCACTTCCGGATGATGGGCGAGGTGCGCCGCGACTACTGGGCGATCCCGTACGCCGAGCGCTACATCTGGGGCGCGACGGCGGCGATGCTCATGATGTTCGACCGCGTGCTGCGCGAGGGCGCGGGGGCGGCATGAAGGACTCGGGCGCCCCGCCTGCGCCGGCCGCACTGATCCTGTCGGGCGGCGGCGCGCGTGCCGCGTACCAGGTCGGATCGCTGCGCGCCGTCGCGCACCTCGTCGGCCGGCGCCGGCCCTCGCCATTCCCGATCGTCTGCGGCACCTCCGCCGGCGCGATCAACGCGGTGGTGCTGGCGGCGCACGCGGACGACTTCCGCCGCGGCGTCGCGCGGCTCTTGCGCCTGTGGCGCAAGCTGCGCATCCCCGACATCTACATGTCCGACATGCCGAGCCTGTCGCGGCTCGGCTTCCGCTGGCTCGCGTCGGTCGTCACCGGCCGTGGCGTCAAGACCGAGGCGCTGTCCATGCTCGACAACGCGCCGCTGCGCAAGCTCCTCGATCGCGAGGTCGATTACGACCTCATCGCCAAGCGCGCCCAGGACGGCAGCCTCATGGCAATCACGATCAACGCCACGAGCTACCGCAGCGGCCAGTCGGTGACGTTCGTGCAGGGCGACGGCCGCGCGCGGGCCTGGGAGCGCGTGCGGCGCCACGCCGAGCTGACGACGATCAACACCGACCACCTGATGGCGTCGGTGGCGATCCCGTTCATCTTTCCCGCGGCGCGCATCGGCGAGGATTACTTCATGGACGGCTCGGTGCGCCAGATCGCGCCGCTCGCGCCGGCGCTGCATCTCGGCGCCGGGCGCCTGTTCGTGCTCGCCGTCGGGCATTTCTTCGGCGGACCGCCGAAAGCCAACCTCGCCAACGGCCTGCCGAGCTATCCGTCGTTCGCGATGACGGCGAGCCACGCGCTGTCGTCGATCTTCCTCGACAACCTCGCCGCCGACCTGGAGCGCCTCGTCGCGGTCAACCGGCTGATCGACAAGATGGCCACGGCGGAAGCGCGCGCGGCCGGCGCCGACGTCGGCCACGTCGATGCGATGCTGATGGCGCCGACGATCGACTTGGGCGCGCGCGCGCTCGACTACGCGGCGCTGTTGCCGACCGGCGTGCGCGCGATGCTGCGCGGCCTGGGCGCGATGCAGCAGAGCGGCTCGACGATGATGTCGTACCTCCTGTTCGACCGCGCCTATTGCCGGCTGCTGATCCGCCAGGGCTTCGCCGACGCGATGGCGCGGCGCCACGAGATCGAGGCATTCCTCGCCGGCGAGCGCATCGCCGGCGTGACGCTGCCGCGCTACAACTGGGATTGACGCGATGACGATCGCCGTTGCCGCGCCGCGGGTGCGCGAGCTCCAGTCGCTTTCCGCGCACGGCTTCCACCGCGTCGTCTACTACGAGTGGGGGGACGCCGCCAACCGCGACGTCGTCGTCTGCGTGCACGGCCTTGCGCGCAACGGCCGCGATTTCGACGCGCTGGCGGCTCGGCTCGCCGCCCGCTTTCGCGTCATCGCCGTCGACATGCCCGGGCGCGGCGAGAGCGAATGGCTCGTCGATCCGCTCGACTACGCGTTCCCGACCTACCTCACCACGCTGACCGCGCTGTTCGCGCGTGCCGATGCGGCGCGCCTGGCGCTCGTCGGCACCTCGATGGGCGGGCTGCTCGGCATGGTGCTCGCCGCCGAGCGTGGAACGCCGCTCACGCGCCTCGTCGTCAACGACGTCGGCCCGGTGCTCGAGCCCGCCGCGCTGGCACGCATCGCCGATTACGTCGGCCGCGATCCCGTTTACGACAGCTACGACGAAATTGCAGCCTACATCCGCAGGATCTCGGCGCCGTTCGGCGACCTGGGCGATGCGGGCTGGGACCACATCGTGCGCAGCAACGTCCGGCAGCGCCCCGACGGCCGCTGGCGCCTTGCCTACGATCCGGGGATCGCGCGCGCCTTCGCGGGCGCCCCCGTCCCGCCCGACCTGTGGGGCTATTGGGACGCGATCCGCTGCCCGACGCTGGTGCTGCGCGGCCTGGAGTCCGATCTCCTGTCGGCTGCGACGGCGCGCGCGATGGCGGCGCGCGGGCCCCGCGCCGCCTTGCGCGAGTTCGCCGGCGTCGGCCACGCGCCGATGCTGATGGACGCCGGGCAGATCGCCGCGGTCGCGGATTTCCTGGAGGCGACGTGAGGTTCCCCACCGGCCTGATCGCTGGCACGCTTGTCGCTTGTACATGTCAACAATGGGGCGCCTCACAACGGTTCCCCTACAATTCGCTCGACGACACAGTTCCAACCGATCCATGGCGCTCGCGCTGAGCCTTCCGACCGTCGAATCGCGGCCGGCGAACCCTCCGGAAACCCGCTTCGCCAAGGTCGGACCCTGGCTCACGCTGGTTGCGCAGCGCGGGCCCTCCGATGCCGCGCGCGTGATCGGCGACGCGCTCGCCGCGACCAATCGCGTCGCGATGAGCGACGCGAAGCGGCTCGAGCTCGCCGAGGCGTACTGGTCGACGGCGTTGGACCTGTGGCCGCAGCTCGAGAAGCTCTTCGTGCGCGCGTCGCATCCGCTCGCGGGCGAAGCGCTCGAGGCCGCCAAGGCGGCGCTCACGCTCGCGCACGAGCTGTCGGTGGCATTCAAGCATCTCCTCGCGTCCGAATCGCAGAAGCGGCTGTCGCTCGGCGGCTCGCGGCTCCTGACCGCGCTGATCTTGCGCTGCCTGCAGTGCTTCGCGCGCATCCTGTCGACGTCTTACCTGTCGTATTCGCCGGTGCCGCAGCGCACCTGGCACGACGCGCACGCGGTCTATGCGTTCGCGCGCGAGCGCGGACTGCACCTCGTCGCGATCGCCGGCGGCGACAGCGAGACCACCCCCGAGCTCGTCTACGTGCAGGCGCTGCTGCTCGCGCTCGCCAATCCGTACGGCTTCCACCCGGGCCAGCTCGCGCACGTGCTGCGCTACCTCGCGAGCCATGCGCACATCGCCAAGCTCACCGACGTCGCACCGGTGCACCGGATGGCGAAGGCGGTGGCGATCGTCCCGGTCGGCCACGATTTCCCGCCGTTTTCCGCCAACAAGGGCGGCTCGATCGAGGGCTCGCGGCTGTTCCTGCTCACGTACGACCTGGCGTTCGGGCTGCAGGAGGAGCTGCGCGCGCTCGAGAATGGCGGGCCGGTGCCCGACGGCGTCGGCCGCAGCCAGCATTCGCGCGACAACTACATCACGCTGCTGCGCCGCCTGTTGCGTCAATGGGCGATCCCGCCGGCGCGCCAGTTCAACCGGCTGCCGTCGCGGGCGCGCGTGACGATGTGCGCGGGGCTCGCGTGCGTCTGGCAGTACAGCCGCAGCCAGGCGACCCATGCCGTGCCGACGATCTCGGCGATGCCGACGCTGACGCAATGCCAGGTGATCAACCACACGCCCGCCGGCTACGCGCTCAGGCAGGCGAGCGAGGCGCCGTGCACGCTGCGCATCGGCGAGCTCATCGCGCTGCGCGTCGAGGGACGCGCGACGCTGCAGGTGGCGATGGTGCGCTGGTTCCGCAACACCCTCAAGTCGAGCGGGCTCGAGTTCGGTTGCGAGCTTTTGTCCGAAATGCCGGAAGCGGCAGCCGCGGCTGCCGAGGATGGCGCCGAGGCGAGCGTGCAGCGCGTCGTCGTGCTGCCGGAGGACAGCGATCCCGAGCACGGCGACACGCCGGCACAGCTCATCGTGCCCGCGGACTCGTTCGGCCTCGAGCAGGCGATCACGTTGCGCCGCGGCACCGAGACCGGCTTCGCGGTGCTGACCAAGCTCGTCGAGCAGGGTCCGGGCTTCGAGCTCTACGAGTTCGTCGCGGTCGGCTGACCGGCGATGCCGCACGCACCGGCGACGGCGCGGGCGCTGCGGATGGCGCTCGTCGCCACGCTCGCCGCCATCGGCTGGATGATCCTGTGGGAATCCGTCATCGCGCCGCTGCGTCCCGGCGGCTCGCTGGCGGCGCTCAAGTGCGTGCCGCTGCTGCTGTGCCTGCCGGGCCTCCTGCGCGCCTCGCTGCGCGCGCGGCAATGGCTCGCGCTGCTGCTCCCCTGGTATGTCGCCGAGGCGCTGGTGCGCGCATTGACGAGCGAAGGGCGCGCGCGCGCCGCAGCGACGCTGGGCGTCGTGCTGGCGGCGCTCGCGTTCGTGGCGATCCTCGCGAGCGTGCGCGCCGGGCGCCGCGCACGCTGACGCGGCCTTCCACGTCGATTTCGCGCGGTCGCGGCGTGCGCGCCTGCCGTCGGCGACAATGCGCGGGTGACGCGCCTTCCTCGCCCTCCCCGCCGTCCGCGCTCGTTGCGTACGGCCGCTCTGCCGTGAGCGCGTCGCCGCGCCACGCCGTGCTCTTCGTCCACATCCAGAAGACCGCCGGCATGTCGCTCTACAACGCGCTCGCGCATGCTTTCGCGCCGGGCGAGTCGATGCGCTTCGAGCGGTCGCAGGAGGCGTTCAGGCAGCGGTTCCTGGCGATGCCGGAGGCCGAGCTCAAGCGCTGCCGGCTTCTATCCGGCCATTTCAACCTGCCGTTCTGGCTGTCGCGCGACCTGGGGCCGCGGCTCGTGCTGTCGGCGGTGCGCGAGCCGGTCGATCGGGTGCTGTCCACCTACCGCTACATGAGGAGCTGGAAGGGCCATCGCCGTCACGCGAGCGCGGGACAGCTCGACATCGCGGGCTTCGTCGACGACTACGCGAACGATCCGTCGCGCCACAACGTCCAGTGCATGCGCCTGTGCGGCGCACCCGACTTCGCGCGCGCGAAGGCCATGGCCGCGCGCGCGATCGACATCCTCGGCGCCGTCGAGGCGATGCCGCAGCTCGTCGCGGCGATCGACGCGGCGCTCGGCGTCGCGATCGACGTCGGCGTCGACAACCGCAGCGCCATCCAGGAGCCGCGCCGGGAGGCCATCGACCCGGCGCTCATCGCGCGGCTGCGCGATTGCAACGCCGAGGATGCGAAGCTCTTCGACTACGTGATGACGGAAGGCGTGGTGCGCGGGCACGTGCAGGGCTGACATCGCGCCGCCGACGCAGGCGCGGGATCGCCGCGTGCCGCAAACCGGCCGGGCGAACTCCGTGCCGGTCAGTCGCCGCGAGAGCGGCCCGTCTCCGGCGGCTTGCCGTGGCCGTGGCCGCCGAGCCCGCGCGGCATCGGGAACACCACCTTCTCGACGACGCCGTCGAGCTCGCGGACGTCGCGCGCGCCGAGCGCAGCCAAGCGCTCGATCACCTCGCGGACGAGGACCTCCGGCGCCGAGGCGCCGGCGGTGACGCCGACACGCGCCGCGCCCGCCAGCCACTCGCCACGGAGCTCGTCGGCGCGGTCGATCATGTGCGCACGCGCGCCGCGCAGCGCCGCGACCTCGCGCAGGCGGTTGGAGTTCGAGCTCGTCGGGCTGCCGACGACGATGACGACGTCGACCGCCGCGGCGATCGCCTTGACCGCGTCCTGGCGATTCTGCGTCGCGTAGCAGATGTCGTCGCGGCGCGGGCCGACGATCGCCGGAAAGCGCGCCTTGAGCGCGGCGACCACCGCGGCGGCGTCGTCGACCGACAGCGTCGTCTGCGTGACGTACGCGAGGTGCCCGGGATCGCGCACCTCGAGCGCCGCCACGTCGGCCGGCTTCTCGACGAGATAGACGCCGCCGTCGCACTGGCCCATCGTGCCCTCGACCTCGGGATGGCCGGCGTGGCCGATCATCACGATCTCGCGGCCCTGCGCGTGCATCTTGGCGATCTCGACGTGCACCTTGGTGACGAGCGGGCACGTGGCGTCGAAGATCGTCATGCCGCGCGCCTCGGCCTCGGTGCGCACCGCGCGTGGCACGCCGTGCGCCGAGAACACGAGCGTCGCGCCCGGCGGCACGTCGGCGAGGTCCTCGATGAAGATCGCGCCCTTGCGCGTCAGGTCGTCGACGACGAAGGTGTTGTGCACGACCTCGTGGCGCACGTAGATCGGCGCGCCGAACTGCGCGAGCGCCTGCTCGACGATCGCGATCGCGCGGTCGACGCCGGCGCAGAAGCCGCGCGGGTTGGCGAGCAGGATCTCGATCACCGCCGGACCTCGACGCGGCGCGCGCGCAGGCTGTCGAGGATCAACAGCGCGGCGCCGACGGTGATCGCGCTGTCGGCGACGTTGAACGCCGGCCACGCGTAGCGCTCGTAGTGGAACAGCAGGAAGTCGACGACGCGGCCGATCGCGAGACGGTCCCACAGGTTGCCGATCGCGCCGCCGAGGATGAGCGCGACGCCGGCGAGGTAGAGCGTCGCACCGCCGCGCCGCAGCAGCCAGACGAGGATGACGCCGGCGACGCACGCGATCGCGGTGAAGAGCCATCGCTGCCACCCCTTTGCATCGGCGAGGAAGCTGAACGCCGCGCCGGTGTTGTAGGTGAGCACGAGGCTGAAGAACGACGTGTACGGGCGGATCTCGCCGGGCGCGAGCGCGCCGGAAACGAGGTCCTTGGTGACGCGGTCGGCGATCACGATCGCGACCGAGAGCGCGACCCAGCGCCAGAAGGCGCGAGTGGACGGCGCGCCCGCGACGCGCATCGTCGCGATGTCCTTCATGCGAAGCGGCGCGGCTCGCCGGCGCCGAACAGGTTCGCGACGCAGCGCCCGCACAGCGCCGGGTGCGCGGCGTCGGCGCCGACATCGGCGCGCCAGTGCCAGCAGCGCTCGCACTTCGCATGCGCCGTCGGCGTGACGCGAACCGCCGGCGCGCCGCGTGCAATCGTCGCCGCGGATGTGATCAACACGAAGCGCAGGTCGTCGCCGAGCGAGGCCAGTGCCGCATGGTCGTCGCCATCGGCGACGAGCGCGACCTCGGCCTGCAGCGACGCGCCGACCGCGCCGGTCTGGCGCAGCGCCTCGATGTCCTTCTGCACGCGCGAGCGCCAGTCGAGGATGCGCCGCCACTTGCCGCGCAGCCCCTCGGCGTCGCCGATGTCGACCCAGCGGTCGTCGAACGTGTGCACGAAGATCGTCGGGTCGCCGGGCGCGACGATCCGCCACGCCTCCTCGGTCGTGAACGACAGCACCGGCGCGAACGACTTGAGCAGCAGATCGCGGATGTGCGCGAGCGCCGTCTGCGCGGAGCGCCGCGGCAATCCCTTCGCCGGCGTCGTGTAGAGCCGGTCCTTCAGCACGTCGAGGTAGAAGCCGCCGAGCTCTTCGGAGCAATAGTTGACGAGGCGCTGCACGCCGAGGTGGAACTGGAACTCGGCGTAGTCGGCCTGCACCGCGCTCACCACCGCCTGCGCCTCGGCGATCGCATAGCGGTCGATCTCGAACAGCGCATCGACAGGCACGGCGTCGCGCGCCGCGTCGAAGTCGCTGGTGTTGGCCATCAGGAAGCGCAGCGTGTTGCGGATGCGCCGGTAGCTCTCGACGACGCGCTTCAGGATCTCGTCGGAGATCGACAGGTCGCCCGAGTAATCGGTCGACGCGACCCACAGCCGCAGGATCTCGGCGCCGAGCGTGTCGGACACCTTTTGCGGCGCGACGACGTTGCCCTTCGACTTCGACATCTTGCGGCCTTGGCCGTCGACGGTGAAGCCGTGCGTGAGGAGGCCCTTGTACGGCGGCCGGCCGTTCAGCATGCACGACACCAGCAGCGACGAGTGGAACCAGCCGCGGTGCTGGTCGGAGCCTTCGAGGTAGAGGTCGGCGGGGAACGCCGTGGCGTCGGGGTGCGAGCCCTGGTGTTTCGCGCGGCCGTCGGGGCCGCCCAACACCGTCTGGTGCGTCGACCCGGAGTCGAACCAGACATCGAGCGTGTCGTCGAGCTTGCGGTACTTGCGCTCGTCGACGCCGAAGTCCTCGCACGTCGCGGAGAACCAGCTCTCGATGCCGCCGGCGGCGACGCGCGCGGCGGCGAGCTCGAGCAGCGCCGGCGTGTCGGGATGCAGCGCGTCGGTGTCGCGGTCGACGAAGAACGGCAGCGGCACGCCCCATTGGCGCTGCCGCGACAGCGTCCAGTCGGGCCGGTTCTCGATCATGCCGGTGAGACGCGCCTGGCCCCACGACGGGTAGAAGCGCGTCGCGGCGATGCCCTCGAGCGCGAGCGTGCGCAGGCTCGTCGCCGGCCTGGCGCCGCGATAGCCGCGCGCGTCGTCCATGGCCGCGAACCATTGTGTCGTGGCACGATAGATGATCGGCGTCTTGTGCCGCCAGCAGTGCATGTAGCTGTGCGTGTGCTTCTCGACGTGGAAGAGCGCGCCGGCCTCGCCGAGCTTCGTGACGATTTTCGGATTCGCCTCCCAGATCGTGAGGCCGCCGAAGAGCGGCAGGTCGGCGGCGAAGCGGCCGTCGCCGCGCACCGGTTTCAGGATGTCGTCGTCGGTGACGCCATAGCGGCGCGCGGTGTTGAAGTCGTCGATGCCGTACGCGGGCGACGAGTGCACGATGCCGGTGCCCGCCGCCAGCGTGACGAAGTCGCCCAACTGCACGGGCGAATCGCGATCGATCCACGGGTGACGGAAGCGCAATCCCTCGAGCGCCGCGCCCTTGGCGCGCGCGACGACGCGTCCCTCGAGCTGGTAGCGCGCGAGGCACGCATCGGCCAGCGCGTCGGCGAGCACGAGGTGGCCGCGCGATGTGGCGATCAGCACATAGTCGAAGTCGGGATGCACGTTGAGCGCCTGGTTCGACGGGATCGTCCACGGCGTCGTCGTCCAGACCACCGCGCGAATCGGACCCTCGGGCGCCTGTGCCAGGCCGAACGCCGCCGCAAGGCGCGCGCGCTCCGCATCGGCGAGCATGAAGCCGACGTCGATCGCGGGATCGACGCGATCCTCGTACTCGACCTCGGCCTCGGCCAGTGCGCTCTGGCAGTCGAAGCACCAGTTGACCGGCTTCAATCCGCGGTACAGGAAGCCCTTTTCCAGCACGCGACCGAGCACGCGGATCTCGTCGGCCTCGTTGCCGTAGTGCATCGTCGTGTACGGATGGTCCCAGTCGCCGAGCACGCCGAGGCGCTGGAACTGCGCCTTCTGCCGCGCGATCTGCTCGGTCGCGTACGCGCGGCAGCGCTCGAGCGTTTCCGCGACGGGCAGGTTCTTGCCGTACGTCTTCTCGATCTGCACTTCGATCGGCATGCCGTGGCAGTCCCAACCCGGCACGTACGGCGCGTCGAAGCCCGCGACGGTGCGCGTCTTGACCACGAGGTCCTTGAGGATCTTGTTGAGCGCGTGGCCGATGTGGATGTCGCCGTTGGCGTACGGCGGGCCGTCGTGCAGCACGAAGCGGGGCCGCCCCGCGCACGCGCGGCGGATCGCGCCGTAGACATCGTTTTGCTGCCATTCCTTCACCCAGCCGGGCTCGCGGCGCGCGAGGTCGCCGCGCATCGGGAACGGCGTGTCGGGAAGGTTGAGCGTGTTGCGGTAGTCGGGCTTGTCGGTCATTCGGTGGCCACTGCGTGCGTCGCGAGCCAGTCGCGCGCGTCGGCGGCGTCGGCGTGCATCTGTCGGGTGAGCGCGTCGAGCGAGTCGAAATGCGCCTCGTCACGCAGCTTGTGCAGGAATTCGATGGCGATCCGTCGCCCGTAGATGGGGGCGTCGAAGTCGAAGATGAAGACCTCGGCGAGCGGCCGGCCGCCGGCGGCGATCGTCGGCCGCACGCCCACGCCCGCCACGCCATCCTTCGGCGCGCCACCCAGGCCGTGGACGCGCACGGCGAATACGCCGCGCACCGGGCCTTCGCCGGCGAGCGCGAGGTTCGCCGTCGGGATGCCGAGCGTGCGGCCGCGCTTGTCGCCGTGGATCACGCGGCCGGCGATCGCGAACGGCCGGCCGAGCAGCGCATCGGCGCGCGCGAAGTCGCCGGCGGCGAGCGCCTCGCGCACCGCGGTCGACGACACGCGCAGACCCTCGACCTCGATCGTGTTCATCGCCTCCACGCTGAACCTGCGGGCGCCCTGCCGCAGCGTCGCGAGATCGCCGGCGCGGCCCTTGCCGAAGCGGAAATCGCTGCCGACGAGGATCCAGCGCGTGGCGAGGCGTGCGACGAGGACGTCGTCGATGAAGCGCTGCGGCGTCATCGAAGCGAGATGCGCGTCGAAGCGCGCGACGATCGTGCGCGCCACGCCCGCGGCGGCGAGGCGCGCGAGCTTGTCGCGCCGCGACGACAGCCGCGGCAGCGCGCGGCCCGGCGCGAAATATTCGCGCGGATGCGGATCGAACGTCAGCACGGCGGGGACGAGCGCGAGATCCTCGGCGGCCTCGACGAGCCGTGCGAGCATGGCCGCGTGGCCGCGGTGCACGCCATCGAAGTTGCCGATCGTCAGCGCGACCGGCGTGTCGGCGCTGTCGGGCAGGCCGCGAATGATCCGCACGTCGAGGTGTCGCTGCAGCGCCGCATCGGCGCGGAAGCGAGGTGCCAAAGCGTTGAATTATAGCGGAAATTGCCGGATCGCGCGCGGCGGCGCGCGGCGCGTCAGCGCGCGAACGCCCAATCGACCAGCCGTGCGAGGAGCGGGTAGTAGAGTGCGAGGCGAATCGGCCGCGCGTCGATCGCGGCGAGCGCGCGTGCATAGCGCTCGAGCTGCGGCGCGTGGCGAAGGCGCTCGCTCGCGAGGAATGCCTCGGTGTCGCTGCCCTCGTGCCGCGACGTCTTGAAGTCCACGATCCAGCGCACGCCGTCGGCGACGAACGTGCGGTCGATGGCGATGCGCCGCACGTCGCCGTCGACACGCGTCGTCAGCGCGAGCTCGCTCGCGGCCTCGCCGTGCGTCGGGTCGAACAGCCAGCGGCCGCGCGTGTCGCGCAGCGTGCCCGCAATGGCGTCCTCGACGCGGCGCGCGGCTTCGTCGAGCGCGTCGCCGCCGACACCGAGCGCCGCAAGCTCCGCTTCGAAGCGCGCGCGCATCGCGATCGGCGCAACGCCCTCGTCAGCGAGGCGGTCGGCGCCCGCGAGCGCCGCCAGCGCGCGGTGGACGACCGTGCCGATCGCCGCGGCGTCGGCGCCCGCCCAGTCGTAGGGCACCGCGTCCTCGTCGCGAGCCGGCGGCGACGCCGCGTCGAGGTCCGCCGGCATCGGCGGTGGCGCATGATCGCCCGGCAGGCGCAGCAGCGGTGGCGGCGAAATCGTCGGCGCCGCGCCGTGCCTCGTGCCGCCCTCCTCGTCTGCGGGCGGCGGCGGTGCGACGACGACAGGCAGCGGCCAGAGCATCGCCAGCGGCGAGCCACCGGACGGCGCGCGCCACGTGCGTGCATGCGTCCTCGGGTCGTCGTCGATGCGGCC
>JAICUU010000046.1 GCA_025935675.1 Burkholderiales bacterium | reverse complement strand
CTGCGGTCGTCGTGGGTGACGACGTCGTCGGCGCCGGCGTCGATCGCGGCGTCCATCACCTTGCCCTCGTCGGTGCCCGGGCCGAACATGATCTGGCCGACGTGCTTGAACAGGAACGCCACGGAGCCGTCGGTACCGAGGTTGCCGCCGTACTTGGAAAACGCATGGCGGACGTCGGCGACGGTGCGCGTGCGGTTGTCGGTCATGCAATCGACGATGACCGCCGCGCCGCCGATGCCGTAGCCCTCGTAGCGGATCTCCTCGTAGCTGACGTCCTCGAGGCTGCCACTGCCGCGCTTCACCGCGCGGTCGATCGTGTCCTTCGGCATGTTCTGCGCCGTGGCCTTGTCGATCGCGAGGCGCAGCCGCGGATTCATCGACGCGTCACCGCCGCCGAGGCGCGCGGCGACGGTGATCTCCTTGATGAGGCGCGTGAAGATCTTGCCGCGCTTCGCATCGGTGGCGGCTTTGCGATGCTTGATGTTGGCCCATTTGCTGTGGCCGGCCATGGCGTCGAATGCGTGACGAACGAGCGCGAATTATACCGTCCATCCGAGGCATCACGGCGCCGCCGCCGGCGGGTCACGTCCGCGCGGCGCGCTAGATCAGCGCCTGCTGGACGAGGAAGTTGCGCAGCACGGTGAGGCGCACGGCCGCATCGTTGACCTCGAGCATCGACTGCTTGATCGCGAGCGGCAGCGGCAGGAGCTCGACGAGGCGGTACGACACCCAGCTGCCGTCGTCGTAGCGCCGCTCAGCGGGAAAATTATCGGGCCCGATGCGCGTGGCGATGGCCTCGAGCAGCTTCACCAGCGGCGCGTACTCGTCGGCGAGCGCGACCGGCGCCTCGGCCGGCAGCGCGGTGATCTCGCCGACGGCGAGGTTGTCGCGCTGCACGTCGTGACGCTGCACCTTGAAGCGCTCGCCGCCCTCGCAGACGACGTGCAGGATGCCCTGGCTCGGCATGTCGAAGCGCACGATGCGTGCCTCGGTGCCGATCGCCGCGAACGATTGCGGCGACCCCGGCGGCGCGACCTCCTCGCCTTGCGTGAGCAGGCACACGCCGAACGCCGACGCGTCCTTGATGCACGCGGTCGCCATGTCGACGTAGCGCGGCTCGAAGATCTTGACCGGCAGGATGCCGCCGGGGAACAGCACGGTGCGCAGCGGGAAGATGGGCAGCGCGCGGGGCTCGCGCGCACGGTCGGTGCGGAACGGGAAGGGCATCGCGCGCTGCGTTTCCTCAGGCGAGCTCGCGATGGCGCACCAGCACCTGGTAGCGCGGCGAGAAGGCGCGCGACAGGCGCTCGGCGAGATAGACGGAGCGATGCTGGCCGCCGGTGCAGCCGATCGCCACCGTCAGGTAGTTGCGATTGTCGCGCGCGTAGTCGGGCAGCCACCCGGCGACGAAATGGTAGATGTCGCCGTACATCCGCTCGACCTCGGGAATGCGCTCGAGGAAATCGACGACGGCCGCATCGCGCCCGGTCAGCGGCTGCAGCGCCGGCTCGTAGTACGGGTTGGGCAGGCAGCGCACGTCGAAGACGAGGTCCGAATCGAGCGGGATGCCGTGCTTGAAGCCGAACGACTCGAACAGCAGCGTCAGGCGCGAGGGATCGACCGACACGAAGTCCTTGACCCATCCGCGCAGCACGGGCGCCGAGAGCTCGCTCGTGTCGAACACGGTGCCCAGCATCCGCACGTCGGCGACGAGGCTGCGCTCGTACTCGATCGCCTCCGGCAGCGTGCGATCCGTCGCCGAGAATGGGTGGCGGCGGCGAGTCTCGGAGAAGCGCTTGACGAGCGCCTCGACCGTCGCGTCGAGATAGATGAAGCGCACCGTCCAGCCGCGGCCCTTGAGCGCTGCGATCGCCTCGGCGAGGCCCGGCAGCCCCGGACCGGTGCGCACGTCGAGCGAAATGCCGACGCGCGCCTCGCCGCGGCCCGCGAGGTAGGCGAGGGTGTCGACCAGCATCGACACCGGCAGGTTGTTGACGGTGTAGTAGCCGGAATCCTCGAGCGCGACAAGCGCGACGCTCTTGCCCGAGCCGGAAACGCCGCCGATCAGCACGAGGTCCATCGCCCGCACCTCGCGCTTACGCGCCGTCCTCCATCAGCTTCTGCTGCCGCTCGATGAACTCCTTCGTGCTGTCGATGCCGCGCTGGTTGAGCACGAAGTTGCGTACCGCGGCCTCCACCAGCACCGCGAGGTTGCGGCCGGCCGCCACGGGAATCGTCACCTTGCGGATCGGCACGCCGAGCACTTCCTGGTAGGTCGCGTCGACCTTGAGACGGTCGAGTTCGGAGAAGGCCTCGTTGCTGTGGTCCTCGAGGTGGACGATGAGCTTCAGGAGCTTGCGCGGGCGCACCGCGGTCTCGCCGAAGATCGTGCGGATGTTGAGCACGCCGATGCCGCGCACCTCGAGGAAGTCGCGCAGCACCTCGGGGCAGCGCGCCTCGATCGTGTCGGGCGAGATCCGGTAGAGCTCGACGATGTCGTCGGCGACGAGGCCGTTGCCGCGCGAGATGAGCTCGAGCGCGAGCTCGCTCTTGCCGATCGCCGACGCGCCGGTGATGAGCACGCCCATCTCGAGCACGTCGAGGAACACGCCGTGCAATGCGGTGTTCTCGGCGAGCACGCGCGAAAGGTACAGGCGGATCACGTCGGCGAGGTGCGGCGACGGCTGCGGCGAGGTGAACAACGCGACGTGGCGCGCGTTGCACTGCGCGAGCAGGAGGTCGGGCACCACCTCGTTGTTGGCGACGATGATCGCGACGAGATCCTGGATGAAGAGCCGCTCGACGGTGTGGTCGAGCTCGGACTGCGGCAGCGCGCGCAGGTAGGCGAGCTCGGCCGCGCCCATGATCTGCATCCGGAACGGATGAATGAAGTTCATGTGGCCGACGAGCCCGATCGTGGGCTTCTGCGACGCCTCGCTCGTCAGCACGCGGCTGCCGCCCTGGCGCCCCGCGACCCACAGCATGCCGGTGCGCTCGCGCAGGTCGTCGAACAGGCGCTCGACGCTGACCTGGCGCAGGTGCGCGTCGCCGCTTATTCGGGTTGCCATGCGCCGATGAGCGACAGGATCCCGCTCACGTCGGTGGCGCCGGCGAGGCGGTCGCGGAACGCTCCTTCGCTGAACATCTGCGCGAGCTCCGACAGGAGCTGCAGGTGCTGGTCGGTGGCATGCTCGGGGACGAGCAGCACGAAGACCTGCGACACCGGCTTGCCGTCGGGCGCGTCGAACGGGATCGCATGCGCGAGGCGCAGAAACGCGCCTTGCGCGTCCTTAAGGCCGCGCAGCCGCCCGTGCGGGATGGCGATGCCCTGGCCCAGGCCGGTCGAGCCGAGCTTCTCGCGCACCGCGAGGCTGTGCGCGACCGTGGCGGCCGAGAGGCCTGCGCTCGTCGCGAAGAGCTCGCCCAGGCGCGCGAACAGCGCGGGCTTGTCGGCGACGTCGACATCGAGGACGACGTGCGCGGCCGGCAGGAGTTCGGCGATCTGGTTCATCGGTAGCGCGAAAACAAAACGGCGGGCCCATCCTGCACCCGCCGGGTGGTGGCTCACGTCGGGAAATCCGGCGCCCACCGGCATGCCGCGGCCGCTCGACCGCGGCGGCGATTATACGATGCCGGCGGCGGTCGCGAGGCGCGTGGCGGGCCGCCGCGCGACAGGCGGGAACGACCGGCCGCGCGCGTGGCGGGACGCGTGGCCCGCGCTCACTCCACCGTGCCGCGCGCGAGCGCCGACGACGCCTGGCGGAGGCCGCCGCCGTTGCGTCCGGCGATCAGCATTTCCTTGTGCTTGACGATCGCGCGGTCGAGCTTGTCGGCGAGGCTGTCGATCGCCGCGTACATGTCGGCGTCGACGCTTTCGCAATGGATGTCCTTGCCCCGCACGTGCACCGTCGCCTCGATCTTCTGTCGCAGCTTGTCCACCGTGAGCACCACCGTGACGTCGATCACATGATCGAAGTGCCGCGTGAGCCGATCGAGCTTGGCGACGACGTAGTCGCGGATCGCGGGGGTGATGACGAGGTGTTGGCCGGTGAGGTGCAGGTTCATCGAGGGACCTCCTGTGGACAGCGGGAAACGGTGCTTCGGCGACCACGCAAGAGCCGGGCCAGCTTTCGCCATCATGGAGTCTTGCGCAGGTTGACGGGAGGGATCGCCAGCGCCTCGCGGTACTTGGCGATTGTGCGACGCGCGACGAGGATGCCCTGCTCGCCGAGGAGGTCGGCGATGCGGCTGTCGGTCAGCGGCGCCTTGACGTTCTCGGCGCCGATCAGTTGCTTGATCAGGGCGCGAATCGCGGTGGCGGATGCCGCGCCGCCGGTGTCGGTGGCGACGTGGCTGCCGAAGAAGTACTTGAGCTCGAAGGTGCCGCGCGGCGTCAGCATGTACTTCTGCGTGGTGACGCGCGAGATCGTCGACTCGTGCAGCGACAGCATGTCGGCGATCTCGCGCAGCACCATCGGCCGCATCGCCACCTCGCCGTGGTCGAAGAATCGGCGCTGCCGCTCGACGATCGCCTGGGCGACGCGCAGGATCGTGTCGAAGCGCTGCTGCACGTTGCGGATCAGCCACTTGGCTTCCTGGAGCTGCGCCGAGAGCTGCTGGTTCGATGAGTCGCGGTTGCGCGTCAGGATGTCCGCGTAGATGCGGTTGAGGCGCAGCTTGGGCATCGCCGCCTCGTTGAGCGCGGCGACCCAGCGGCCGCGCGTCTTGCGCACGATGACGTCGGGCACGACGTAGTTGGACTCGGTCTTGGCGAACGCCGCGCCCGGCCGCGGTGCGAGGCTGCGGATCAGGTCGCGCACGCCGCGCACGCCTTCGTCGTCGGTGTGCAACAAGCGCTTCAGCTTGGCGAAGTCGCGGTTGGCGAGGAGCGCGAGGTGCTCGACGACGACTTTCTGCGCCATCGCGAGGTAGGGCGTATCGGGGGACAGCACGCGCAACTGCAGCGCCAGGGACTCGGCGCAGTCGCGCGCGCCCACGCCCGCCGGCTCGAAGCTCTGCACGAAGTTGAGCGCGATCTTGAGCTCGTCGGCATCGATGCCGAGCTCCTCGGGCAGGTAGCCGGCGATCTCCTCGAGCGACGACGTCAGGTAGCCGTCCTCGTCGAGCGCGTCGATCAGCGCGGCGACGAGCTGGCGGTCGCGCAGCGGCAGGTTGAGGAGTGCCAACTGCGCGTTGAGGTGGTCGCGCAGCGTCGACGATGCGACCTGCTGCGGATAGAACTCGTCGTCGTCGGACGAGGGCCCGCCGCCCCATTCGCCGTCGCCGCCGCCGTAGTCGCCGAAATCGTTGTTGTCGATGGAGCTCGTCGGCGCCGGCTCGTCGGGCGCCCCGCGATCGTCGCCGTTCGGGCTCGCCGCAGGCGTCGCGCCGCCGGCGTCGTAGGTGACCGGGCCGTCGGCCTCGTCGGCGTCGGCATCGGCCTTCTCGAGCAACGGGTTCTCCTGCAGCATCCGCTCGACCTCGGCATTGAGCTCGATCGTCGACAGTTGCAGGAGGCGAATCGACTGCTGCAACTGCGGCGTCAGCGTCAGATGCTGCGAGAGCTTGAGTTGCAGTGTCTGCTTCACGTGCGCCGGCGCGGCCTTTGGTGCCGCGCGATCCAGTTTCCGTCGTTGCGATCGTCGGGCGTTGGGCGGACGCCGATGTGGCGCACCGCGGGATTCCTCCCGTCATGCTACAGCCGGAAGTGCTCTCCGAGATACACTTTCCGCACCGCTTCATTATAGACAATCTCGTCGGGCGTGCCGTAGGCGAGGACGCTGCCCTCGTTGATGATGTAGGCGCGGTCGCAGATGCCGAGCGTCTCGCGCACGTTGTGGTCGGTGATCAGGACGCCGATCCCGCGCTCCTTGAGGAAGCCGATGATGCGCTGGATGTCGAGCACGGCGATCGGATCGACGCCCGCGAACGGCTCGTCGAGCAGGATGAAGCGGGGCCGCGTCGCCAGCGCGCGCGCGATCTCGCAGCGCCGTCGCTCGCCGCCCGACAGCGAGATCGCCGGCGCGTCGGCGAGGTGCGAGATCGACAGGTCCTCGAGCAGCGCGTCGAGCCGGTTGGCGATGACGTCGGTGTCGGTCTCGACGAGCTCCAATATCGCGCGCACGTTCTCGGCGACGGTGAGCTTGCGGAAGATCGACGCTTCCTGCGGCAGGTACGAGAGCCCGCGCCGCGCGCGCTGGTGGATCGCGAGGCCGGACAGGTTCTCATGGTCGAGTGCGATCTGGCCGCCGTCGGTGGCGACGAGACCCACGATCATGTAGAAGCATGTCGTCTTGCCGGCGCCGTTCGGGCCGAGCAGCCCGACCACTTCGCCGCTCGCGACGTCGAGCGAGACGTCGTGGACGACGGTTCGGGCCTTGTAGCGCTTGCGAAGGTGCGTGGCGGTGAGCTGGCTCACTTCGACTTCATGTCGGTGTCGATCGTCAGCGGCGCCGTTGCGTCGGCGGCAGGCTTGGGCGCGGACGCAGGTGCCGGCGTGGCGACCTTGCCGTTGTCGCCCGGCTTGGCGTTGGCGTCGCCCGCCTTCGCGCCGTTGTCGCCCGCCTTGGGCGCAACCGGCGCCTCCTTGCCGGACTTGCCCTGATCGGCGGCGTTGACGTCCTTCGGCAGGATGACGCCGGTGACGCGGCTGACCGGCCGCGTCGGCGTGGCGGCGCTGGGCGGCGTGCCGACGCTCGCGTAATCGGTCGAGCGGTTGTACGAAATGTAGTCGCTGCGCATCTCGTTGGTGGGACCGCGCTTCAAGAGCGCGCGGTCGAACAGCTCGACGAGCTGCTTCTGGCCGTCGTAGGCGATGCGCTGCGCGTACGCCTCGTCGTACTCGTCGGTGCCCTCCCGGCGCTGGCGGAAGCTCACCGGGTTGCCGGTGGCGGTCGCCGACACCGAGTTGTCGGCATTGACCTTGAACTTGATGCAATCGGCATGCAGCGTCAGCGTGCCCTGGGTGATCACCGCGTTGCCGCACAGGTCACCGGTGTTCGAGGCGCGGCTGTAGCCGCCGGTGTCGCTCGAGAAGTTGATCGGCTTGTCCTTGTCGGCGTCGTCGGCGTGCACCGGCGCGGCGAGCGCGAGCGCGAGCGTCGCCACCGCGAGGACACTGATGCGCGCGCTCATTTCGACGGCACCGCGGACGGCGCGATCGTGCCGCGCACGCGCGACAGGAAGCGCACGGTGCCGTCCTTGGCATCGAGCTTCATGCCGACGGCGTTGACCGTGCCGCGCGCGTCCTCGACGGTGACCGGCTTGTCGGTGTCGGCGGTCTTCTCGCGCGGCCGCACGTGCAGGTAGTCGGTCGTGAGCGAGGTCGCGCCCACCGGCGACACGGCGCCCGCCGGCGGCGGCGACGCCTCGTGCGCGGCCTCGGCATCGCGGCGCGCGTGCACGGCGCCGGTGAACCAGACGTCGTCGCGGTCGCCCGAGACTTTCGCCATGTCCGCGCGGATCTCGAAGTTGGGCTCCTTGGGGTCCTTGATCTCGAGGTCGGGTTTCACGAGCACCGTGCTGTCGTCGTCGGGGTAATGCTCGGCGCGCGCCGCCGCGAGGATCTGCAGCGGCTTGCCCTTTGCGCCGAAGTTGATCGCGCGTACGCTTTCGACGTAGAGGTCGACGTCGTGGCGTTTGCTGCCGTCGGGCACCGGCACGGTCGGCTGGATCTGCGCGTCGAGCCAGTAGGTGAGCGCCGCGAGGCTGCCGAGCAGCAGCACCGGCGACCATGAGACGAGGCGGTCGAGGCGACGCGTCGCGGTCATTGTTTCCCCCCGAAGCGCGCGGCGCGCGCCTCCCCCCGAAGGGGGGCGGCGCGCGCAGTGTTCACGACCAGCGGCCCGGCGGTGCTCATCGCGTGGCGTCGCGGGCGGGAGGCGGCGATTGCGGGGGCGGCATCCGCGCCATTATCGCCTACGCGCGCGGCAGCGGCGTGCTCGCCGCGCCGGGCGCGGTCGCGCTCGCGCGCGCGGCGAGGATCAGCTCGACGACCTCCCGCACCGCGCCGCGGCCAGCCGGCGTGTGCGCCACGTAGTGCGCAGCCTGCTTCACCAGCGGCGGCGCATGCGCGACGGTGATCGCCACGCCGGACGCCTGCAGCACCGGCAGGTCGGGGAGGTCGTCGCCCATGTGCGCGCACTCCGACGGCACGAGCGCGAGCTGCGCGACGAGCGCGCGCCAGCCCGGCAGCTTGTCGTTGGTTCCCTGCAGCACGTGCACGACGCCGAGGCGCTCGGCGCGGTGCCGCACCGAGGGTGACGGGCTGCCACTGACGAACGCGACGATGACGCCGCCTTCCTGAAGGCGGCGGATGCCGAGGCCATCGCCGGCGTAGAACGCCTTGGTCTCGCGGCCATCGTCGTCGACGTAGACGCGCCCGTCGGTCAGCACGCCGTCGACGTCGAGCGTCAGGAGCTTCACCGCGGCGAGGCGGGCGGCGAGCGCGTCGTGCGGCGCTGCGGCGGCGCTGTGCATCGCCCTCAGATCACCCGCGCGCGGAAGAGGTCGTGCATGTGCACGGCGCCGATCAGGACGCCGTCGCCGTCGGTGACGAGGAGGTTGGTGACGCGCGGCGGCGTCTCCATCGCCTCGACGCAATCGATCGCAAGGCGCGTGGCGGCGATGCTGCGCGGGTTCTTCGTCATCAGCGCCGCGATCGACAGCGTGCGCGCGTGCTCGATGCGGTCGATCGCGCGGCGCAGGTCGCCGTCGGTGAACACGCCCACCGCGCGGCGCGCGGCGTCGACGACCGCGGTCATCCCCATTCCCTTGCCGGTCATCTCGACCAGCGCCGCGGCGAGCGTCGCGTCGTCGCGCACGATGGGAAGCGCATCGCCGACGCGCATCACGTCGGCCACCTTGACGAGGAGCCGGCGGCCGAGCGAGCCGCCCGGGTGCGAGCGCGCGAAGTCGGCGGCGGAGAAGCCGCGCGCGTCGAGGAGCGCGATCGCCAGCGCGTCGCCGAGCGCCAGCGCCGCGGTCGTGCTCGCCGTCGGCGCGAGCCCGAGCGGGCAGGCCTCGGCGTCGACGGCGGCGTCGAGATGCACGCTCGCCTCGCGCGCCAGCGACGAGTGGGCGTCGCCCGTGATCGCGACGATCGCAGCGCCGCAGCGGCGGATGTGCGGCACCAGCATCACGAGCTCGTCGGTCTCGCCGGAGTTCGACAGCATCAGCACGACGTCGTCGGCGGCGATCATGCCGAGGTCGCCGTGGCTCGCCTCGGCCGGGTGCACGAAGAACGCCGGCGTGCCGGTGGAGGCGAGCGTCGCGGCGAGCTTGCGCGCGACGTGGCCCGACTTGCCGATGCCGGAGACGACGACGCGGCCGCGACACGCGAGCAGCAGCTCGAGCGCCGCGACGAACGCATCGGAGAGACGCGCCGCGAGCGCGTCGATCGCGCGCGCCTCGGTCGCCAGCACGTCGCGCGCGAGCGCGAGGCTATGCCGGGCGTCGACGGGTCGCGGGGCGGCGGTCACGCGGGCGAGTATACGCGCCGCATTTGCATGGTAAGTTTCGCGAAAAAGGGGAGCGGCAAGCGCAACGCGCGCCGGCCGCGACAACGAGGGTCGCCGGCCGCGGTGCCACGCCGCGCGCCACGGCGCCATCATCTCGCCGGACGCCACGATGCCGCATACGCTGCAGTCGATCCTCGTGCTACTCGCCTCGGCCGTGGTCGTGGTCGTGCTGTGCCGCATCTCGCGGCTGCCGGCGATCCTGGGCTACCTCGTGATCGGCGTGGTCGTGGGCCCGTTCGGCCTGCGCTGGATTCCGGACAACGAGACGACGCGCTTCTTCGCCGAGTTCGGCATCGTGTTCCTGCTGTTCTCGATCGGCCTCGAGTTCAGCCTCGCGCAGCTGAAGGCGATGCGCCGCGCGGTGCTCGGCCTCGGCCTCGCGCAGGTCGCCGCGACCACGCTGATCGCGATGCTGGCGTTCTGGGCGTTCTGGGGGAGCTGGCAGGTGGGACTCGTGCTCGGCGCCGCGCTGGCGATGAGCTCGACGGCGATCGCCTCGAAGATGCTCGCCGAGCGCAACGAGATCGGCTCGCCCTACGGCCGCGACGTGATGGCGATCCTGCTGTTCCAGGACATCGCGGTGGTCGCGTTCCTGATCATCATCCCGTCGCTCGCGCATCCCGGCAAGGAGCTGATGGAGCGGCTCGGCTGGGCAGCGGTCAAGGCGGCGGCGGTGCTGTCGATCATCCTGTATTTCGGGCAGAAGCCGCTGCGCGCATGGTTCCAGCTCATCGCCAACCAGCGCTCGCCCGAGCTCGCGATGCTGAACCTCCTGCTCGTGACGCTGGGGCTCGCGTCGCTGACGGCGTACGCCGGCCTGTCGCTCGAGCTCGGCGCGTTCATCGCCGGCATGATGATCGCGGAGACCGAGTTCCGCTACGAGGTGGAGGAGCACGTCGCGCCGTTCCGCGACGTCCTGCTCGGCCTCTTCTTCGTGACGGTCGGCATGTCGCTCGACCTCCACGTGGTGTTCGCGCACTTCGGCCTCGTGCTGCTCCTGCTCGTGGTGCCGACGGTCGGCAAGCTCGTGCTGGTGGCGGGCCTCGCGCGGCTCTCGGGCGCGGGGCGCGGCAACGCGATCCGCACCGGCCTCTACGTCGCGCAGGCCGGCGAGCTCGCGCTCGTGATGCTGACGCTCGCCAACGTCAACGAGGTGCTCGACGCGACGACGATGCAGATCGTGCTGGCGGCGCTCGTGCTGTCGATGCTGTCGGGACCGCTTCTGATCCAGCTCGGCGATCCGCTGGTCAAGCGCTTCACTGCCAACGACTGGCTCGCGCGCGCCGCGCAGATCACGCAGATCGCCGCGCGCAACGTGTCGCGCCAGGATCACGTGATCATCTGCGGCTACGGGCGCAGCGGGCAGAACCTCGCGCGGCTCCTCGAGGCCGAGAAGATCAGCTACCTCGCGCTCGACAACGACGCGCAGCGCGTCAAGGAGGCGGCGGTCGGCGGCGGGAACGTCGTGTTCGGCGACGCGTCGCGCCGCGAGACGCTGCTGACCGCCGGGCTCATGAAGGCGCGCGCCGTGTGCATCACGTTCGCCGACACCCGGTTCGCGCTCAAGATCATGCACCAGGTCCAGTACACGCGGCCCGAGCTGCCGGTGATCGTGCGCACGTACGACGAGTCGGACATCGAGCAGCTCCTCAAGGCCGGCGCCGCCGAGGTGGTGCCGGAGATCCTGGAAGGCAGCCTGATGCTGGCCTCGCATACGCTGCTCCTGCTCGGCACGCCGCTCACGCGCGTGCTGGCGCGCATCCGCGCGATCCGCGAGGAGCGCTACAGCCTCTTCCGTGGCTTCTTCCACGGGGTCACCGACGCCGCCGCCGTCGCCGACACCGTGCAGCCGCGCCTCCATTCGGTGCTGCTTGCCGAGGGCGCGTCGGCGATCGGCAAGACGCTCGGCGAGGTGCCGATGAAGGGCAGCGTCGAAGTGACCGGCGTGCGCCGCCGCGGCACGCGCTCGGAGCGGCCCGGCGACGACTGGCGGTTCGAGCCGGGTGACGTCGTCGTGCTGCTCGGCCGTCCTGGTGACATCGACCGCGCCGAGAGCCGGCTCCTGCGCGGCAAATAGGCGCGGCGCCGGCAGCCCTGCGCAACTGACTCGAGGTCATTGCGACGCGCGAAGACGCGACGCTACAATCGCCCTCTTTGCCCGCGCCGTCACCGCATCCCCTTGGCCCACCTCAAGCACCGCGCCAGCAGTGTCGCGTTCGACGCGCAGTCGGCCAACGCGGTCGAGTTGAAAGGCGTCACGTTCGGCTACGACCGCCGCCGGCCGGTGCTGGCCGCGATCGACATGACGATCCCGCGCGGTAAGGTGGTCGCGATCATGGGCGCGTCGGGCAGCGGCAAGACCACGATCCTGCGCCTCATCGGCGGGCAGCTTCGCCCGGTCAAGGGACGCGTGGTCGTCGCCGGGCAGTCGGTGGCCGATCTCGATCGCGCGGGACTGTTCGGGCTGCGCCGGCGCGTCGGCATGCTGTTCCAGTTCGGCGCGCTGTTCACCGATCTCACCGTATTCGAGAACATTGCCTTTCCGATGCGCGAGCTCACCGACTTGCCCGACGAGCTGATCCGCGACCTCGTGCTGATGAAGCTCAACGCCGTGGGCCTGCGCGGCAGCGCTCAGTTGAAGCCGTCCGAGCTTTCGGGCGGCATGGCACGCCGCGTTGCGCTGGCGCGCGCGATCGCGCTCGACCCGATGCTCGTCATGTACGACGAGCCGTTCGCGGGCCTCGACCCGATCTCGCTCGGCGTCGTCGGCCAGCTCATCCGCCGGATGAACGACGCGCTCGGCAGCACGTCGGTCGTCGTCACGCACGACATCTACGAGTCGCTCAAGATCGTCGACTACATCTATTTCGTCTCCGAGGGGCGCGTGATCGCCAAGGGCACGCCGGACGAGGTGCGTGCGTCGACCGACCCGTTCGTGCGCCAGTTCGTCGACGGCGAGCCCGACGGGCCGGTGCCGTTCCATGTGCGAGCCCGTCCGCTCGCCGCCGAATTCGCCGCCCATGCCGGCTGATGCCCTCGGCCGCGGCGTGCGAAGGCTGGGCGCCGGCACGATCAACGCCGTGGTGCGGATCGGCTATGCCGCGCGCTTCTTCGTCGCCATCCTCACCCATTCGCCGCAGTCGATCCTGCGCGTCGGCCTCACCACGCGCGAGATCTACTTCGCCGGCGTGCTGTCGCTCGTCATCATCCTGCTGTCGGGACTCTTCGTCGGCATGGTGCTCGCGCTGCAGGGCTTCGACGTGCTCGAGAAGTACGGCGCCGGCGACTCGCTCGGCGTGTTCGTCGCGCTGTCGCTGGTGCGCGAGCTGGGGCCGGTCGTCGCCGGCCTGCTGTTCGCGAGCCGCGCGGGGAGCGCGATCACCGCCGAGATCGGCCTCATGAAGACCACCGACCAGCTCGCCGCGATGGAGATGATGGCGGTCGACCCTCTGTCGAGGATCGTCGCGCCACGCTTCTGGGGCGGCGTAATCTCGATGCCGCTGCTCGCCGCGCTGTTCTCGGTGATGGGTGTGTTCGGCGCCTACATCGTCGGCGTGCGACTGATCGGCGCCGACAGCGGCACGTTCTGGGGCAACATGCGCGCCGGCGTCGGCTTCTGGCCGGACATCACCAACGGCATCATCAAGAGCTGCGTGTTCGGCGTCGCCGTGTGCCTCATCGCCGTGTTCGAGGGCTACACGGCGAAGCCGACGGCGGAGGGCGTGGCCACCGCGACCACGCGCACGGTGGTGATCGGCTCGCTCGCGATCCTCGCCCTCGACTTCGTCCTCACCGTCTTCATGTTCCGCGGCATGGGAGCCAAATGAATCGCACGACCATCGACTTCTGGGTGGGCATCTTTGTCCTGATCGGCATCGGCGCGGTGGTGTTCCTCGCGCTGCGCGTCGGCAACCTGACCTCGCTCACGACGACGCCGAGCTACCGGCTCGAGGCGCATTTCGACAACATCGGCGGCCTGAAGCTGCGCGCGCCGGTGAAGGCGGCGGGCGTCGCGGTCGGCCGCGTCGACCGCATCCAGCTCGACCCCAGGAGCTACGAGGCGGTGGTGACGATGCGCATCGACAACGGCTACCAGTTCAGCAAGGACACGATCGCCTCGATCCTGACCTCCGGCCTGCTCGGCGAGGTGTACATCGGCCTCGCCGTCGGCGGCGACCCGCAGATGCTGGCCGACGGCGGCCAGATCGGCAAGACGCAGTCGGCGGTGGTGCTGGAGAAGCTCATCTCGCAGTTCATGTTCGACAAGGCGTCGTCGGCGCCGGCACCGGCGGGAGCGGCCAAATGACATCGATGACGCGATACGTGCTGGTCGTCGCCACGGCGGCGGCGCTGGCGGGCTGCGCGACCGGCCCCAACAAGGACGACCCGTTCGAGCCGTGGAACCGGGTGATGTACGAAAAGGTCCACGTGCCGATCGACCGCGACGTTATGCAGCCGATGGTACGCGCGTACATCGACATCGTGCCGAGCCCGGTGCGCACGGCGATCTCCAACTTCTTCAACAATATCGACGACTTCATTTCGGCGATCAACGACGGCCTGCAGGGCAAGCGCGAGAAGATGGGCAACGATCTTGGACGCGTGCTCATCAACTCCGGCGTCGGAATGTTCGGCCTGGTCGACATCGCGAGCCAGGTCGGCGTGGAACGCGGCAATGAAGACTTCGGTCTGACGTTCGGCACCTGGGGCTTCGAGCAGGGCCCGTACCTGTTCATTCCGCTGTTCGGGCCGACGACGGTCCGCGACGGCACGGGCTGGCTGGTGCGGATCTTCGGCGCGAGCCCGGTCGGCTACATCCCCGACGTGCCGATCCGCAACACGATCTACGCGTTCGGCGTCGTCGATGCCCGCTACCAGGCGGAAGGCGCGGTGTCGTTCGTCGGCGAGGCCGCGCTCGACCAGTACGCGTTCATACGCCGCGCGTATTTGCAGCGGCGCGAATACCTGCTGTACGACGGCAACGTGCCGCCGAAGAAAGAGGACGAATGATGCCGGTTTCGATGAAGACGATTCGATGGCTGCCGCTCGCGGCGATGCTCGCGGCGACGCTCGCGTTCGCGCAGGAGGCGCCCGACGCGCTGGTGAAGCGCGTGTCGCAGGATGTGCTTGCGATCGCCAAGTCCGACCCGAAGGTGCAGGCGGGCGACCAGGCGCGGATCCACGAGGTGATCGACGGCAAGCTCGCGCCGCACTTCGACTTCACGCGGATGACGGCGCTGGCGATGGGCCGCAACTGGCGCAATGCCACGCCGGCGCAGCAGAAGGAGCTGACCGAGCAGTTCAAGCAGCTCCTGGTGCGCACCTATTCGGGCGCGCTGTCGCGCTACCGCGACGAGAAGATCGAGTACAAGCCGCTGGCCGTGGCGCCGTCGGCCACCGACGTCACGGTGAAGACGCTGGTCGTCAAGGCCGGCGGGGGCTCGCCGGTGCCGATCGACTACAGCCTCACCAAGACGCCCGAGGGCTGGAAGGCGTACGACGTCATCGTCGGCGGCGTGTCGCTCGTCACCAACTACCGCGACGAGTTCAACGAGCAGATCAAGTCGGGTGGCGTCGACGGCCTCATCGCGACGCTCAAGACCAAGAACGGCGGCTGATGGCGCGCGCGACTCGATCCCGCGGGACGGCCGTCGATCGGCCGGGCCGTCGTCGCACGGCCATCGATTGCGTCGGGCGAAGGGCGCGCCGGTGAGCGCGATCGAGCCGGTGCCGGGCGTGCCCGTCGCGCCCAGCGACGACGCCGCGGTCTGGCATCTGCAGGGCCGCATCACCTTCGACAACGTAACCGCCGTCTACGCGGCATTCGCCGACCGGCCGCTGCCGACGCGCGCGATCGTCGACCTCTCGGGCCTCGCGCATGCCGATTCGTCGGCGCTGGCGCTGCTGCTCGCGCTGCTGCGGCGCGGCACGCGCGAGCGCACGCCGCTCGCGATCGTGGCCATGCCCGCCGCGCTCGCCGCGATTGCGCGCGTCTATGGCATCGACGAGCTGCTGGCGCCTGCGGCCGATGCCGTCGCCGCGAGCTGACCGCAGCCAAAAACCCGACTCCACGCGACCCGTGACCCAGGCGGTCGAGATCGAGTCGCTCGCGCGCCGCTTCGGCGACGTCGACGCGCTCGCGGGCGTCGACCTCACTGTCGCGCCCGGCGAGTTCTTCGGCCTGCTCGGGCCGAACGGCGCCGGCAAGACGACGCTGATCTCGATCCTCGCGGGGCTGACCCGCGCCGACCGGGGCCGCGTGCGCATCCTCGGCCACGACGTCGTCGACGACTACCGCGTGGCACGGCGGCTGCTCGGCGTCGTGCCGCAGGAGCTCGTGTTCGACCCGTTCTTCACGGTGCGCGAGACGCTCACCATCCAAAGCGGCTACTTCGGCATCCGCGGCAACGACGACTGGATCGACGAGATCCTGCACCACCTCGACCTCACGTCGAAGGCCGACGCCAACATGCGCGCGCTGTCGGGCGGCATGAAGCGCCGCGTGCTGGTCGGCCAGGCGCTGGTGCACAAGCCGCCGCTGATCGTGCTCGACGAGCCCACCGCCGGCGTCGACGTCGAGTTGCGGCAGAGCCTGTGGGCGTTCATCCGCAAGCTCAACGCCGACGGCCACACGATCATCCTGACGACGCACTACCTCGAGGAGGCCGAGGCGCTGTGCGGGCGCATCGCGATGATGAAGGCGGGCCGCATCGTCGCGCTCGACACGACGCGCAACCTGCTCGCGCGCTTCGCCGCCGCGCTCACCGTGCGCGTCGACGTCGCGCGCGTGCCCGAGGACTGGCGCGAGCGCGTCGTGCGCGAGTCGGGCAGCGTGCGCTACCTCGGCCTCGCCGACTACTCCGAGCTCGAGCAACTGCTCGCCGCGCTGCGCCGCGACGGGATCGCGATCGGCGAGCTCGCGCTCACCGACACCGATCTCGAGCACGCATTCCTCAACATCATGGGGAGCACGGCATGAGCGTGCAGGAGCGTCGCGCCGGGAGGTTCGTCCGCTCGATGATGGCGCGCGGCTGGACGA
The DNA here is from genome assembly GCA_025935675.1 of Burkholderiales bacterium. Classification (GTDB taxonomy): domain Bacteria; phylum Pseudomonadota; class Gammaproteobacteria; order Burkholderiales; family Casimicrobiaceae; genus VBCG01. The sequence continues at coordinate 1,639 of JAICUU010000046.1, read as the reverse complement.
CGCTCCTGTACAAGGAGCTGCTGCGGTTCTGGAAGGTGAGCTTCCAGACGATCGCCGCCCCGATCCTGACCGCGGTGCTCTACCTACTCATCTTCGCGCACGTGCTGTCGACGCGCGTGTCGGTGTACGGCGACCGGGTGTCCTACGCCGAGTTCCTGGTGCCGGGCCTCGTGATGATGTCGGTGCTGCAGAACAGCTTCGCCAACACCTCGTCGTCGCTGATCCAGTCGAAGATCACCGGCAACCTGATCTTCGTGCTGCTGCCGCCGCTCACCCCCGCCGAGCTCTACTTCGCCTACGTGCTGGCGGCGATGGTGCGCGGCATCGTCGTCGGCTGCGGCGTGTTCGTCGTCACGCTGGCGTTCGCGCCGGGCGTGGCGGCCGTCGTGCACCCGCTGTGGGTGCTCGCGTTCCTGCTGCTCGGCAGCCTGATCCTCGCCACGCTCGGCGTCATCGCCGGCATCTGGGCGGACAAGTTCGACCAGCTCGCGGCGTTCCAGAACTTCATCATCGTGCCGCTCACTTTCCTGTCCGGCGTGTTCTACTCGATCCATTCGCTGCCGGATTTCTGGCAGCGCGCCTCGCACGTCAACCCGTTCTTCTACATGATCGACGGCTTCCGCTACGGCTTCTTCGGGCTCTCCGACGTCGATCCACAGGCGAGCCTCGCCGTCGTCGTCGGCTTCGCCGTGGTATTGGTGGCGCTGACGCTCAACCTCTTCTCGCGCGGCTGGAAGCTGCGCCACTGACAGCCATGGTCACTCCCGAATCCATCCGCGCCTCGATCGCGGGCTCGCTCGACTGCAGCGAGCTCGACGTCCGCGGCGACGGCCACCATTTCGAGGCGCTCGTCGTCGCTGCCGAGTTCGCCGGCCTTTCGCGCGTGCGTCGCCACCAGCGCGTCTACGCGGCGCTCGGCGAGCGCATGCGCGAAGAAGTCCACGCGCTGTCGATGACGACGCTGACACCCGACGAGTGGGCGGCGCGCAAGGGCGAATCGCATGGATAAGCTCGTCATCGAGGGCGGCGTGCCGCTCGCGGGCGAGGTCGCGATCTCCGGCGCCAAGAACGCCGCGCTGCCGATCCAGTGCGCGGCGCTGCTCACGGCCGAGCCGCTCGTGCTGTCGCGCGTGCCCCGCCTCAACGACACGCGCACGATGGCGAAGCTCTTGTCGCAGATGGGCGTCAAGGTCGCGTCGGGCGACGACGGCGCGATGACGCTCGACGCCGCGACGATCGACTGGCCGCTCGCGCCCTACGAGCTCGTCAAGACGATGCGCGCGTCGATCCTCGCGCTCGGCCCGCTCCTCGCCCGCTGCGGCGAGGCGCGCGTGTCGCTGCCGGGCGGCTGCGGCATCGGCCTGCGGCCCGTCGACCTGCACCTCAAGGGCCTCGCGGCGATGGGCGCCGAGATCGACCTCGACAGCGGCTACATCAGCGCGCGGGCGAAGAAGCTCGCCGGCACGCGCTTCGTGTTCGACCTCGTCACCGTGACCGGCACCGAGAACCTGATGATGGCGGCGACCCTGGCGGACGGCACGACGGTGCTCGAGAACGCGGCGCGCGAGCCGGAGGTCGTCGATCTCGCCGCATGCCTCACGTCGATGGGCGCGCGCATCGCCGGGGCGGGCACCGACCG
>JAICUU010000237.1 GCA_025935675.1 Burkholderiales bacterium | reverse complement strand
GATCGCGCTCGAAACCACCAAGGGCGACCTCCCGCTCGCGCTGGGGCTCGGGATCCTGCTGATCGCGATCATCGTCGCGATCAACGGCCTCGCCTACGGCGTGCGCAGCTTCGCGCAACGGCGCTTCCGATGAACCAGGGCATCGACATTTTGCCGCTCACGCTCGACCGTGTCGGTCTCGCCATCGCCGGACACGCGATCCTCGACGACGTCTCGGCGACGATCCCGCGCGGCACGCGCACGCTGATCCTCGGTCCCAACGGCGCCGGCAAGAGCACGCTGCTGCGCATCTGCCACGGCCTGCTCGCGCCGACGGCGGGACAGGTGCGCTGGGCGGCCGGCAATGGACGGCCGCGCGCGCAGGCGATGGTGTTCCAGCGGCCGGTGATGCTGAGACGCTCGGCGATCGCCAACGTCGCCTACGCGCTCGACCTCGCCGGCGTGCGCGGCGATGCGCGGACGACGCGTGCGCGCGCCGCGCTGCGGCGGGTGGGCCTCGACGGGATTGCCGGCCGCTCGGCCCGCGTGCTGTCCGGCGGCGAGCAGCAGCGCCTCGCGCTCGCGCGCGCCTGGGCGCTCGAGCCGTCGATCCTGTTCCTCGACGAGCCGACCGCGAGCCTCGACCCAACGGCGGCGCGCAACGTCGAGGCGACCGTGCAGGCGATCCACGACGCCGGCACCAAGATCGTGATGACCACGCACAACCTCGCGATGGCGCGGCGCTTCGCCGACGACATCCTGCTGATCCACGAAGGCCGGCTCGTCGAACATGGATCGGCGGCCGCGTTCTTCGCGCGACCGGCGACTCCGATCGGTCGCGCATTCATCGAAGGAGAGCTGTCATGAAATTGCTGCGGACGCTCGCGGTCCTGCTCGCCACGCTGTCGCTCGCCGCGGCCGTGCAGGCGCAGAACCGCTTCATCACCGTCGCGTCGACGACGTCGACCGAGCAGTCGGGGCTCTTCCCGCACCTGTTGCCGGTGTTCACCAAGGCCACCGGCATCGACGTGCACGTCGTCGCGCTCGGCACTGGCCAGGCGCTCGACCTCGCGCGCCGCGGCGATGCCGACGTCGTGTTCGTCCACGATCGTGCCGCCGAGCAGAAGTTCATCGACCAAGGCTACGGCGTGGGCCGCCACAACGTCATGTACAACGACTTCGTGCTGATCGGGCCGAAGTCCGACCCGGCGCACGTCAAGGGCATGAAGGACGCGTCGGCGGCGCTCAAGAAGATCGCCGCTGCGAAGGTGCCGTTCGTGTCGCGCGGCGATCGCAGCGGCACCAACATGGCGGAGTTGCGTCTGTGGAAGACCGCCGGGTTCTCGCCCGAGGACTTGAAGCAGGCGTGGTATCGCGACACCGGGTCGGGAATGGGACCCTCGCTCAACACCGCGGCGTCGATGAATGCCTACATCCTGTCCGACCGCGGTACGTGGCTGTCGTTCAAGAATCCGCAGGAGCTCGAGATCGTCGTCGAGGGCGACAAGGTGCTTTTCAACCAGTACGGCGTGATGCTCGTCAACCCGGCGAAGTTCCCGAGCATCAAGAAGGACGACGGCCAGAAGTTCGTCGACTGGCTCGTCTCGCCCGAGGGTCAGAAGACGATCGCGGCCTACAAGGTCAACGGCAAGGAGCTGTTCTTTCCGAATGCCGATTGACGCGGGGCCGGCGCGAGGCGCGCAGTCGCGCGCCTCGCAGCCTGCGGGTGGCGGCCGTCAGGCCTTCCCGGTGCCGGGCGTGCCAGGCACGTGCGATGCGTGCGCGGCGCTGCGATTGCGCAGCTTGAACCCCAGCACCGTCTCGATGACGCCGACGACGATCGCCATCGCGCCGATGTACAGCACGAGCGCCAGCGCGCCGGCGCCCGGGAACAGGAACAGCAGCACGCCGAAGACGAGCGACGCCACGCCGGCGACGATCAAGAGCCACTCGTTGTTGATCTCCTTGCGCAGCCGGATCGCCGCGGCGATCTCGGTGACGCCGCGCACGATCGCGAACGCGGCAATCATGTACAGCAGCACGAGCGTGGTGATCGCGGGCGCCATGAACGTGTAGATGCCGGCGGCGACCGCCACGATGCCCATGATCAGCATCCACCACGGGAACCCGCCGGGATTCGGCCCCTTGATCGCGGCGATGATCGCGAATACGCCGTCGACCAGCGCGTAGGCGCCCCAGAACAGCACGAGCACCGCGATCGACGTCATCGGCGAGATGAACGTCAACACGCCGAATACGATCGCTGCCACACCGCGCAGCACCAGCACCCACCAGTTGCGTGAAAGAAACGTCAGCATGCCGCCTCCCCCCGTTGGCGGGCGCGTCGCGCCCGAGCCGCTATCGTCGCGCTGATTGCGGCGCGCCGCAACCGCCGCGCCTCAGCCGCGCGTGGCGTGCGCGGCGATCACGCGCGCCACGCAGGCGGTGAGCTTCTGCGCATACGCCACGTGCAGGAACTCGTTGGGCCCGTGGGCGTTGGAGTGAGGCCCCAGCACGCCGGTGATCAGGAACTGCGCGCGCGGGAACTTGCGGCCGAGCATCGCCATGAACGGGATCGTGCCGCCCTCGCCCATCGCCGCCATCGGCTTGCCGTAGACGGCGCTCGACGCGGCGTCGAGCGCCGCGGCGAGCCACGGCGCAGTCGGCGGCGCGTTCCAGCCGGTGGCGCCCTGGTGGCCCTCGAAGCGCACATTGGCGCGCGCCGGCGGGTCGGCCTCGAGGATGCGCTTCATGGCCCGCACCGCATCGTCGCCGTCGATCGTCGGCGGCAGGCGCATCGACAGCGCGAGCGATGTGCGCGGCCGCAGCACGTTGCCGGCGTTGGCGATCGCCGGCAGGCCGTCGGCGCCGATCACCGACAGCGCCGGGCGCCATGTGCGGTTGAGCAACGCCTCGCCGCCCTGCGCCATCGGCTCGGTATTGCCCGCGAACGGGTACTTCTCGATGACGTTGGCTCCGATGATCGATGCCGTGGCATGCGCCTCGGCGACGCGCGCGTCCGGGACCGGTGCGTGGAGCTCGGCGGGCAGCACGCGGCCGGTCGCCGCGTCCTCGAGGCGATCGACGAGCCGTCGCGCGACGCGGAACGACGACGGCACGACGCCGCTCGCGTCGCCGGAGTGCACGCCCTCGGTCAGCACCTCGACGTCGAGCGTGCCCGAGGCGAGGCCGCGCAGCGACGTCGTCATCCACAGCCGCTCGTAGTCGCCGCAGCCTGAATCGAGGCCGACGACCAAGTCGACGTCGCCGATCCGCGCTGCGAGGAGGTCGAGGTATGCCGGCAGGTCGTAGCTGCCGCTCTCCTCGCAGGTCTCGATGATGCCGACGCAGCGCGCGTGCGGCGCGCCTTCGGCGTCGAGCGCGGCGAGTGCCGCGAGTGCCGCGAACACCGCGTAGCCATCGTCGGCGCCGCCGCGTCCGTAGAGCTTGCCGTCAGCCATCCGCGGCACCCATGGGCCGGCGTCGGCATGCCAGCCGGTCATCTCGGGTTGCTTGTCGAGGTGGCCGTACAGCATCACCGTGCTGCCCCCCCGATGGCCGGCGCTCGCCGGCGCGTCGATGTACAGCAGCGGCGTGCGGCCTTCGATGCGCACGATCTCGGCGCGCAAGCCACTGACCTTCTGCGCCTCGACCCACGCCAGCGCGAGTTGGATCACGCGCTCGATATGCCCGTTCGCCTGCCATTGCGGATCGAAGTGCGGCGACTTCGCGGGGATGCGGATGTAGTCGGTGATTCGAGGGACGATATCTTCGTCCCAGTGCGTGGCGATGCGGCGGTCGAGGCTCGTGGCGTCCATGGGTGTCCGGGGCAAAGGGTCAGGGTACCAGCAGCGCGAGGCGCGCGAACGCCTGCAGCATCGCGTCGAGCCTGGCGGCGCCGTGATGGAAGCCGGGTCCAAGCTCGCGCAGCAAGGCATTGCGATCGCGCGTGCCGTCGAGGAGCGTGAGCAGCCTGCGGGCGTCCGCGTCGGCCAGGTTCACCGACTCGTGCCGCAGGTTGACGATGCGCGTGCGCGTGCGGGCGAGAAGGCGGGCCATGCGGCTCGCGCGCGGCTTTGTGGCCACCTCGGATGTGAGCGGTGCCTGCGTCGAGTGCAGGTCGATCACGCCGCCGATGAACGCCTCGGCGAGCACCGCCTCCAGCGGGCGATCCCCGCCCTGCGACCGCGCGCCGTACCAGCGCGCGACCTCGTTGACCGTCGCCGTCCGCGGCGCGAGATCGGCGAGCCACATCACCATCGCGTTGACGTTCGCCGATCCGCCCTGCAGTGTCGATTCGCCCGTCTTGCCCTTGCCCACGGCCTCGGCCATCGACTGCAGCAGCGACGAGGCGACGGTCGCCCGCAGGCCCTGGATGCGCGACGGCTGGAGGTTGAAGCCGGACGCCGACGGACCCCGCGTGAGCAGCGACTGCCGGAAGCGGCGAAGGCGCATGAAGTCGAGGTACTGCTCGCGCTCGATGCGGTCGTAGCGCATGACGAACTTGCGTACCTCCGGCGCAAGGCCGCCCCCACTCATCAGGCGCACGTCGCTGTCGCCGATGTACTCGAGGCCGTGGCGGCGCGCGTGCGCGACGAACTCGTGGAAGTACACGCCGTCGTTCGGCTGCGCAAGGTCGTCGTGGTAGAGCACGCTGTCGCTTTGGTCGGCGCGGATGACGAACTCCTCGCGCAGCGCCGAATCCGCCGCCCATTGCGTGGCGCCAGGCGTTCCCATCATGCGCAGGAGCTCGCGCGCCATCCGCATCGTGTCGGCCGCACTCGTGCTCGCCCGCGCGTGCCAGTGCGCGGCGTCCGACGCGATCTGGCGCAGCCGGCTGCCGGGCAGCGTGTTGTAGCTGACGAACGCGACGCCGTTGGCCGTCGTGCGCGTGGCGATGAGATGCATCAACGCGTCGCGCACCTCGGGCGGCACCCACGAATAGAAGCCGTGTGCGACGACGTAGTCGAAAGAGCCCAGCGAAGCCGGCAGCTCGCGCAGGTCGACGTTCAGCAGCGTCGCGTTGCCGAGGCCCGCCTCGGCGATGAGCGCATTGCCGCGAGCAATCGCGCGCGGCGCGAGGTCGCAGCCGATG
>JAICUU010000093.1 GCA_025935675.1 Burkholderiales bacterium | reverse complement strand
GGCCAGCGCACTGCCGGTAGCGAGCATCGTCGCCGCAACGAGGGCGAGGGACTTGCGGTGGGGCATTCGGGGATCCTGTGGTTGGACGGCCGCGCGAGCGGCGGGGCGGAATCGTCGATTCCGGGCGATCGCCCGATTTTACCGAGCGCCGACGTCCATACGACGCCGTTTCGACACGTCAGTTCGCCGCGCCGTGCAGCATCGCGGACTTGAGGCTCGCCTGCGCCGGATGATCGCCCAGCCACACGCGCGTCAGCGCGCGGTTGAACGCGTCGCCGGGAATCGTCGCGCGCTCGCGGCCGTCGAGCGTCACGTGCGTCGCGCCGTCGGCGAAGTCGAGCGTGACGGTGCTGCCCTCCTTGACGTCGCCGAAGCCCTTCATCGCCGCGACCAGCGCGTCGGTTTGCGGCTTGATCGCCTCGAGCTCGGCAGCGTTGGCGTTGTCGTTGAGACCGTCCACCAGCGCATCGACGAGCTGGTCCGCGGAGAGCTTGCGCAGCAGGTTCATCTGGATGCGCCGCGGCGATTGCGCGAGCACCCCGGCGAGCTCCTTCGCCTTCTGTGGCAGCCACAGGCTGCCGACGTAGACCTTGAACACGACCTTCTTGCGCACGCCCGCGCCGTTCAGCACGACGTCATGACCGGCGACGCTTGCCTTGTCCGGCAGGTTGACGCCTTCGATATCGACCGCCGCGACGCTCGCCGAGAGCGCGAACGCGGCGACGGCGACGAGCATCCGGTGCATGATCGTCCTCCGCTTCTAGAGCGATTCGAACAGTCCCGCCGCGCCCATGCCGGTGCCGATGCACATCGTCACGAGGCCCCATTTCGCCTTGCGGCGGCGCAGGCCGTGGACGATCGTCGCGGTACGGATCGCGCCGGTGGCGCCGAGCGGATGGCCGAGCGCGATCGCGCCGCCGAGCGGATTGATCTTCGCGGCATCGAGCTCGAGCGTGCGGATCACCGCGAGCGACTGTGCGGCGAACGCCTCGTTGAGCTCGATCCAGTCGAGGTCCTCCTTGCGCACACTGGCGCGCGCGAGCGCCTTCGGAATCGCGGCGATCGGGCCCACGCCCATCACATCGGGCGGAACGCCGGCGACGGCGAAGCCGGCGAAGCGCGCGAGCGGCGCGAGCGCGAGCTCCTTCAGCACGCGCTCCGAGACGAGGATCGCGGCGCCCGCGCCGTCGGAGGTCTGCGAGCTGTTGCCGGCCGTCACCGAGCCCTTCGCCGCAAACACCGGCCGGAGCTTCGCCAGCACCTCGAGCGACGTGTCGGCGCGCGGACCCTCGTCGTCGGTGATCGCCCGCCGCGTCTCCCGGACCGTGCCCGCACCGAGATCCGGATCGCGTGCGTCGACCGTGTACGGGCTCAACTCGTCGGCGAACTCGCCGGCCTTCTGCGCGGCGATCGCCTTCTGGTGCGAGGCGAGCGCGAACGCGTCCTGATCCTCGCGCGACACCTTCCACTGCGTCGCGACGCGCTCGGCGGTGAGGCCCATGCCGTAGGCGATGCCGATCGTCTCGTCGCCGGCGAACACCTTCTCGTTGATCGCGAGGCGGCCGAGCATCGGGATCATCGACATGCTCTCGGTGCCCGCGGCGATCACGATGTCGGCCTCGCCGACGCGGATGCGGTCCGCGGCGATCGACACCGCGTTGAGGCCCGACGAGCAGAAGCGGTTGATCGTCGCGCCCGGCACGGTGTCGGGCAGGCCGGCGAGCAGCACGCCGATGCGCGCCACGTTCATGCCCTGCTCGTATTCCGGCATCGCGCAGCCGACGATCACGTCGTCGATCCGCGCAACGGGCACGGCCGGCACCTGCGCCAGTGCGCTTCGCAACACGTGCGCGAGGAGGTCGTCGGGCCGCGTGTGACGGTAGACGCCGCGTGGCGCCTTGCCGACCGCCACGCGCGTGCTGGCGACGACGTATGCTTCGCTGACCTGGCGTGCCATCGTCAGTTGCGCAGCGGCTTGCCGGTCGCGAGCGTGTGCGCGATCCGCGCCTGCGTGCGTGCGTCCCGCAGGAGATCCATGAACGTGCGCCGCTCGAGGTCGAGCAGCCACTTCTCGTCGACCTCGCTGCCGGCATCGACCTCGCCGCCGCAGATGACGCGCGCGATCGCGAGCCCGATCTCGAAGTCGTAGGCCGAAATGAAGCCGCCGTCGCGCATGTTCACGAGCAGCATCTCGAGCGTGGCGATGCCGGTCTGCCCGCAGACGGCGATCGCCGCGCGTGGCAGCGGTGGCCGGTAGCCGCTCTCGGCCATGGCGCGCGCCGTCGCACGCGCCACGTACAGGAGCTCGTCGGCATTCATGACCACGACGTCGGACGGCCTGAGGTAGCCGATCGCCTTGGCGTCGAGTGCGCTCTTCGACACGCGCGCGGTGGCGATCGCCTGGAAGTACGTGCGCAGGAACGGGAACGCGTCCTGCTGGCCGCCGGCATGGCCGCGCGCGACGTCGTCGACGGCCCGCATCGCGAACTCCTTCGTGCCGCCGCCGCCCGGCAGCAGCCCGACGCCGGCCTCGACCAAGCCGATGTACGACTCGAATGCCGCCACCGCGCGGTCGCAGTGCAGCGTCCATTCGCAGCCGCCGCCGAGCGCCATGCCGCGCACGGCGGCGATCGTCGGCACGAGGCTGTAGCGCAGCCGCTGCGACGTCTGCTGGAAGCGATGGACGACGTCCTCGACGACGCTCCACTGTCCTGCCTGGACCGCCGGCGCGAGCGACGCGAGGTTGGCGCCGAGCGAAAACGGCTCGCGCGCCTGCCACAGCACCAGCGCCGCGCACTGTGCCTCGGCGACGTCGAGCGCGCGCGCCATGCCGTCGAGCACGTCGCTCGAGATCGTGTTCTGCTTGGTCCTGAACGACACGATGCCGATGTCGTCGCCGACGCTCCACATCCGCAGTGCATCGGTCTCGAAGATCGTCGTGCCGGCGTCGCCGCGCTCGCCGAGGACCCGGTCGGGAAAGAGCTGGCGACGGTACACCGGCAACGTGCTGCGGCCGACGAACGCGCCGCGCTGCGGCGACCACGAGCCGTCGGCACGGTGCACGCCGTGCGCCGCGACGACCGTCGGCGCGTCGACCCAGTCCGGCAACGGCGCGGGCGCCAGCGTCCTGCCGGCGGCGATGTCGTCGCGAATCGCCTGCGCGACGTCGGCGAAGCCCGCCGCCTGCCACGCCTCGAACGGCCCCTGCGACCAGCCGAAGCCCCAGCGGATCGCGAGGTCGACGTCGCGCGCGTTGTCGGCGATCGCTGCCAGGTGATACGCGGCGTAGTGGAACACGTCGCGTATCACCGCCCACAGGAACTGCGCCTGCGGATGCGCACTGGCGCGCAGCGCGGCGAGCCGTGCCTTCGGATCCTTGCCGGCGAGGATCGCCAGCACCTCGGGCGCTGCCTCGGGCTTCGACGCCCGATACGCGCCGCTCGCGGGATCGAGCACCTCGATGTCGCGGCCCACCTTGCGATAGAAGCCCGCGCCGGCCTTCTGGCCGAGCGCGCCTTTCGCGACCAGCGCGGTGAGCACCGCGGGCTCGGCGAAGCACGCGTGCCACGGATCGTCCGGCAGGTTGTCGCGCATCGTCGCGATGACGTGCGCCGTCGTGTCGAGCCCGACCACGTCGACAGTGCGGTAGCTCGCGCTCTTCGGTCGGCCGATGGCGGGCCCGGTCAGCGCGTCGACGACGTCGAAGCCGAGATTCATCCGCGCGGTGTGGATCATCGTCGCGACGATCGAGAACACGCCGATCCGGTTGGCGATGAAGTTCGGCGTGTCGCGCGCGCGGATCACCCCCTTGCCGAGCGCCGTCGTCAGGAACGTCTCGAGCCCGTCGAGCAGCTCGCCTCGCGTCGACGGCGCCGCGATCAGCTCGCACAGGTGCATGTAGCGCGGCGGGTTGAAGAAGTGGATGCCGCAGAAGCGGTCGCGCAGTGCCGCGGGCATCGCCTCGTCGAGCGCCGCGAGCGAGAGCCCCGACGTGTTCGACGCGACGATCGCATCGGGCGCGAGATGCGGCCCGATCCGCGCGTAGAGGTCGCGCTTCCAGTCGAGGCGCTCGGCGATCGCCTCGATGACGAGGTCGGCGTCGCGCAGCCGACCGATGTCGTCGTCGTAGTTGGCCACCGCGATCGCCGCGGCGAGCTCCGGCACGCCGAGCGGGGCCGGCTCGAGCTTCGCGAGCCCCGCGACGCCCTTGCGCGCGATGGCGTCGCGGTCTCCCTCCTTCGCCGTCAGGTCGAAAAGGCGCACGCGCACGCCGGCATTGACCAGCTGCGCGGCGATCTGCGCGCCCATGACGCCTGCGCCCAGCACCGCCACCTCGTGGATCGCAAGCCGCGTCGCCGCGCGCGCGCCGCTCGCCGTGGATGCGGCGGCGGCGGCGGCAGACGGCGCGTCCAGCATCAGAACGAATACACCATCTGGCCCGACAGGATGACGACATTGTCGTTGTAGTGGCCCTTGACGAGGCCGTTCTGCGCGGTGCTGCCCTCGTTCTGGTCGATGCTCGGCTTGTCGATGAAGATGTAGCTGAAGCCCAGGTCGAATTTGAGCTGCTTCGACAGGCTGTAGCGCAGGCCGGCCGACAGCCACGTGCGATCGCCGTCGGGGAGCCGCACCGTGCGATCGGTGTTGTTGACCGGCGACTGGTCGAACGCCACGCCGCCGCGGAACTTCCACTGGTCGTTGTACTTGTAGTTGGCGCCGATCGCGAAGCGCCAGGTGTCGTCGAAGTTCTCGGGCGTCGACTGCAGCACCGGGCCCGTCGAGCGCACGAACGTCAGGTCCTTGAGCGTCGACCAGCCCGTCCACTGGATGTCCGCCATCCAGTCCCAGCGATCGTTGATCGTCTGGAAGAACGACAGGTTGGCCTCGTCGGGAAGCTTGATGGTGCTGTGGATGCCGCCGTTGTAGAGCGCGACGGTGTTGACCTGTTGCGCGAGCAGCGCCACCACCGGCGCGAGCGCCGGCGGCACGCTCGGCGTCGGGTTGTCGAAACTGACGTTGCCTGATGCGTTGTACTTGATCGGCGCGCGATAGGCGATGCCTATCCGCGTGTCGGGATTCAGATCCCACAGCGCGCCGATGTTCCAGCCCCACGCGCTGTCGCTCGCGTCGACCCTCGCTTTCGACTGCAGGCCGGCCGTCGAGGCGACGATCGCGGGCACCGACGCGGGCGGGATGAGCCCCTGGCCGGCGGCGGTCTGCGCCGCCTGCGCGAGCGCGCCCGAGTAATTGACCATGTTCGTGAAGTTGGCTTTGACGTGCTGCCAGTTGACGCCGAAGCCGACGGCGAACTGGTCGTTGACGCGCCACGACAGCGCCGGGTTGACGTTGATCGTCTGGACTTCCGACTTGATGCCCTGGAAGCGGCCGATGAAGTCGTCGTCGTACTCCGTAACGAGGCCGAACGGCACGTTGATGCCGAGACCGAACGTGAAGTCGCGGTTGATCGGCACCGCGAGGTAGATGTTCGGCACGGCGTTCACGCTGCCCGCGTCGCCGCCCTGGCCGCCGAGCGGCTGGAATGCCGCGGGTTGCGAGCCGTCATTGCTGAATTTCATCGACGGCGTGATCAGGTGCAGGGCGACGACGGCCTGCGGGCTCGCGTACTTGGACAGCGTCGCCGGATTGACCGACATCGAGCTCGCGTCCTCGGTCGCCGCGGCGCCGGCCGCGAATGCGTTGCCCAAGCCACTCGCGCTCTGCTCCTGCAGCGCGAACCCGGCGCCCTGCGCGCCGCCCGCTCCCATCAGCGACAGGGCTGCGATCACGCCCGCGGCGACGCTCGAGCGGCGGAACTGATTTGCAATCATGACGACGATCTCCTCGTGGTTGAGCGACGTGGGCGCGGCGCACGAACCTTCCGCGCCGTTGCTGCAGGACGCGATAACGAAGACGCAACGACTATACCAGTGGGAATCTGCGGATTCATTGTGCACCGCGAAAGTTGATCACGGGGTTCCGGGTGCCACCGGCCGGGGGCGGCGGTCGGACCCGACCGCGACGTAGGTAAGACTCGCTTCGGTGACCTTTACGGTCACGAGATCGTCCGGATTGCGCTGCGCGTAGACCTCCATCGCCACCGTCACCGACGTGCGGCCGACGCGCGTCACCTGCCCGTAGAAGCTCACGACGTCCCCGACCAGCACCGGCTCCTTGAACGTGAACGAGTTGACGGCGACCGTGGCGACGCGACCGCGCGCCATGCGCGCGGCGAGCACGCCGCCGGCGATGTCGACCTGCGACATGATCCAGCCGCCGAAGATGTCACCGTGCTGGTTGACGTCGGCCGGCATCGGCACGACGCGGAGCACCGGCTCGCCCTGCGGCAGCGCTATGTGGCGTGACGTCGTCATCGCACGCGGCTCATGCGGAGGCCGCGCGGCGCGCCTCGTCGCGCAACTCGCGGCGGAGGATCTTGCCGACATTCGACTTCGGCAGCTCGGCGCGGAACTCGACATCGCGCGGCACCTTGTAGCCCGTCAGCCGCTCGCGGCAGAAGCGCAGCAGGTCCTCGGCGGTGAGCGTGGGATCGCGCTTGACCGCGAAGAGCTTGACCGCCTCGCCGGACTTGCGATCGGGCGCGCCGACGACCGCGCACTCGAGGATCGCCGGGTGCTCGGCCACGACCGCCTCGATCTCGTTCGGATACACGTTGAAGCCCGACACCAGGATCATGTCCTTCTTGCGATCGACGATGCGGATGTAGCCGCGCGCGTCCATGACACCGATGTCGCCGCTCGCGAAGAAGCCGTCGGGATAGATCGCCTTCGCCGTCTCGTCGGGGCGGTTCCAGTAACCTGCCATCACCTGCGGCCCGCGGATGCACACCTCGCCGGGCTCGCCGAGCGGCACGTCGCGTCCCGCGTCGTCGCGCAGCACGATTTCGGTCGACGGGATCGGCAGCCCGATCGAGCCGTTGTACGCGGCGAGATCGAGCGGATTGACGGTCGCGCCGGGCGACGTCTCGGTGAGCCCGTAGGCTTCCGACAGCGTGACGCCGGTCACGTCCTTCCAGCGCCGCGCCACCGCCTCCTGCACCGCCATGCCGCCGCCCAGCGTGAACGCCAGCGACGAGAAATCGAGCTTGGCGAAATCCGCGTTGTTGAGCAGCGCGTTGAACAGCGTGTTGACGCCGGTGATGGCCGTGAACCGGTAGCGTGCCATCTCGCGCACCAGCGCGGGAATGTCGCGCGGGTTGGCGATCAGCACGTTCTCGCCGCCCAGCGTCATGAAGAGGAGGCAGTTCGCCGTCAGCGAGAAGATGTGATAGAGCGGCAGCGGCGTGATGACGACCTGGCGATTCTCGGTGCCGAGGAACGGCCGCACCCACGCGCGCGACTGCAGCAAATTGGCGACGATGTTGCGGTGGAGCAGGATCGCGCCCTTCGCGATGCCGGTCGTGCCGCCCGTGTATTGCAGGAACGCGATGTCGTCGTGGCCGATCGGCACGCGCGAGAGCGCGCGGCGGCGGCCATCGGCGAGCGCGTCGGCGAGGCGGATCGCGCCGGGCAGCGACCACGCCGGCACGACCTTCTTCACGTGGCGCAGCACGAAATCGACGAGAATCCCCTTCAACCCCAGCATCTCGCCGATCGAAGTCACGACGACCTGGCGCACCTTGGTGCGGGCGACGACCTCGGCGAGCGTGTGCGCGAAGTTCTCGACGACGACGATCACCTCGGCGCCGGAATCGACGAGCTGGTGCTCGAGCTCGCGCGCCGTATACAGCGGGTTGACGTTGACGACGGTGTAGCCGGCGCGCAGCGTGCCGAACATCGCCACCGGGTATTGCAGGATGTTGGGCATCATCACCGCGACGCGCGCGCCGCGCTCGAGCCCCTGCGCCTGCAGCCACGCGCCGAACCCCGCGGACAGCGCGTCGAGGTCGCGGAAGGTGAGCGAGCGGCCCATCGACGTGAACGCGGGGCGCGTCGGGAAGTTCGCGAACGACTCCTCGATCACGTCGCGCAGCGACGCGTATTCGTCGATGTCGATTTCCGCGGGCACCCCGGCGGGGTAGCTCGCGAGCCAGAACTTGTCCATGGCCTCCTCCGCCGATCGTCGCGACCGCCGATCCGATCGCCGCGTCGTTTCGCGGCGCCGGCTTCCATGTCGTTGCTCCGCACCGGCGAGGGCGGGCCCTCCACCGCGCGGCGATGCTACCGCGTAATGCCGCCTGCCGCTTCCTGCGTCGTCGCACCGCGGTGCGCCGCGTACCACAGCGGGCCGCCACGAAACGGCGCGAAGCCCGTGCCGAAGATCGCGCCGGCGTCGACGAGGTCGGCATCGGCGACCACGCCTTCCGCAAGCGCCTTCCGTGCCTCGGCGACGAACGGGTCGATGAGCCGCGCCGCGAGTCCCGCCGGCACCGCGCCCGCCGCGCCCTTCTGCGGCTTGCCGTCCACCCACCGGTAATAGCCTTCGCCGCTCTTCTTGCCGAGCTGCTTCGCCTCGACCAGCGACATCAGCCGCGCCGGCGGCGCCCCCGCGTCGGCGAGGAGCTTGCCGACGGTGACGCAGATGTCGAGCCCCACGGTGTCGGCAAGCTCGATGGGACCCATCGGCATGCCGAACGCGAGCGCCGCCTCGTCGACGGTCTCCGGTGCGACCCCCTCGTCGACCGCGCGCATCGCTTCCATCAGGTACGGCGCGAGGATGCGGTTGACGAGGAAGCCCGGCGAGCTCCTGACCGGCAGGGGCAGCTTGTCGATCGCGCGCACGAACGCGAGCGCACGCGGCGCGATGTCGGCGCGCGTGGCGCTTCCCGTGACGACCTCGACCAGCATCATCTTCGCCACCGGGTTGAAGAAGTGCAGGCCGACGAGGCGCGACGGGTCGGCGAGCGCCGTGGCGATCGCCTCGAGCGGGATCGACGAGGTGTTCGTGGCGAGGATCGCGTCCGCGCGCGCCTTTTTCTCGACGGCGGCGAACAGCGCGCGCTTGGCGTCGACGTTCTCGAAGATCGCCTCGATGACGACGTCGGCGCGCGCGGCACCGTCGCCGGCGACATCGGGCACGAGCCGGTCGCTCGCGTCGCGCACGCGTCGCGCGTCCTTCAAGCGGCTTGCAAAGAGCTTCGCCGCGCGGCCCATCGCGGGAGCCAGGCGCGCGGCGTCCTGGTCCTGCAGCGTCACCGTGAAGCCGCGCAGCGCGCACCACGCTGCGATATCACCGCCCATCGTGCCGGCGCCGATGACATGCACATGGCGCGCCTTGAAGTCGCTGTCCTTGCCGAGCGCCGTGAGGCGCTCCTGCAGCGTGTACACGCGGATCAGGTTGCCGAAATCGGGCGCACGCAGCAGCGACTGCATCGACGCCGGATCGTCCGGCGGCGGCGCGAGCGCGTTGCCGTCGAAGCGCGCGAAGAGCGCGAGGATCGTGTACGGCGCCGGGTAGTGCTCGGGACGCGCGCGGGCGCGCAGCTTCCTCGCGGCGCTCGCGGCGATCACGCGGCGCGCGAGTGGATTCTGCGTGAGCGACAGCGGGAACGGCAGCCGGCGCGGCGGCGGCAACGCGCGGATCACGCCGGCCACCGTGTTCTCCGCAATCCGCATCGGCACCGCCTCGTCGACGAGGCCGAGGCGCTTCGCGCGGCGCGCGTCGACGGTCTTGCCGGTGAGCAGCAGGTCGAGCGCCGCCGGCGCGCCGACCAGCCGGGGCAGGCGCTTGATGCCGCCCCAACCGGGCACGATGCCGAGCATCACCTCGGGCAATCCCATCCGCGTCGACGGATCGTCGACGGCGACACGATAGCGGCAGGCCATCGCGAGCTCGAGCCCGCCGCCGAGGCAAAAGCCCTTGACGAGCGCAAGTGTCGGATACCGCACGTTCGCGAGACGCTCGAACAGCTCCCATCCGCGGCGCACGATCGCAAGGCCGTCCTCGGGGGTCTTCGCCGCGCGAAACTCGTCGATGTCGGCGCCGGCGATGAAGCCGCTGGCCTTCGCCGAGCGGATGACGAGGCCCTTGGGCGGCGTCGCGTCGAGCGCGTCGAGCGCCTCCGCGAGCTCCGCCATCGCGCCCGCCGACAGCGTGTTGACCGCCGCACCGGCCTTGTCGAACGCGAGCGTCGCGTAGCCGTCGGCGTCGCGGGTAAGCGTCCAGTCGCGCATCGCCGTCACGTCCGCTCGACGAGCATCGCACCACCGAGCCCGCCGCCGATGCAGATCGCGGCGATGCCGCGGGTGCCCCCCCGGCGCTCGAGCACGTTGACGAGATGGAGCACGATCCGCGTGCCCGATGCGCCAACCGGATGGCCGAGCGCGATCGCGCCGCCATCGACGTTGAGCTTCCCCGCGTCGATCTCGCCGAGCGCGCCGGGCAGGCCGAGCTCGTCGCGGCAATACGCGTCGTCGCGCCACGCGGCGAGGCAGCCCAGCACCTGCGCCGCGAACGCCTCGTTGATCTCCCAGGCGTCGAGGTCGTCGAGGCCGAGGCGGTTGCGCGTGAGGATCGGCGTTGCAGCGTGCACGGGGCCGAGGCCCATGATCGCGGGATCGAGCGCCGCCCACTGCACGTCGACGATGCGCGCGCGCGGCACGAGCCCATGCTTTGCCACCGCCCGCTCCGACGCGAGCACCACCCACGCCGCGCCGTCGGTGACCTGCGAGCTGTTGCCCGCGGTGACGTTGCCGTACTTGCGGTCGAAGAACGGCCGGAGCTTGGCGAGGTTCTCGACCGTCGAATCGCTGCGCACGCCGTCGTCGGCAATGAATGCGTTGCCGGCGGCATCGTAGACCGGCACGACCTCGCGGGCGAGATGACCCGCTGCCTGCGCGGCGAGGAGGCGCGCGTGCGAGCGGGCGCTGTATTCGTCCATCGCATGCCGCGTGATGCCGAAGCGGTACGCGACGTTCTCGGCGGTCTGGCCCATCAAAAGGCCGACGATCGGGTCGGTGAGGCCCTTCATGAGCCCGATGACCGGCGCGAAGAAGCCCGGCCGCAGCTTCGCGAGCAGCGCCGCGCGCGCGCCGGCCGACTTCGCCGCGTACCACTTCGACAGCCACGCGACCATCGCGTCGGACAGCAGCAGCGGCGCGCGCGACAGCGCATCGGTGCCGCCGGCCAGCACGAGGTCCGAGCGGCCCGACAGGATCTGCGCAATGCCGGAATCGATCGACTGCATACCGGACGCGCAGTTGCGCATCACCGTCCATCCGGGCACGCCGTTGCCGCAGCCCATCCGCAACGCCGCCACACGGCCGATGTTGACTTCGTCGGGTGACGGCGCCGCGCAGCCGAGGATCACCTCGTCGAGATCCTGCGGCGCGAACGGCATCCGCAGCAGCAGCGCACGTCCGGCGTGCGTCGCGAGGTCGGACGCGGAGAACGGGCCCGGCCGGTTGCGCGACTTGAGGAACGGCGTGCGCGCGCCGTCGACGATGTAGATCGGCTGCTGCATGCGCGCGGGTTCAGGCCACGGCGCGGATGCGCGGCGGCGATTGCGCGACGTCGGCGTCGTGCGGCGTCACCGGATGCGGCGGCTCCATCTCGGCGGCCCCCAGATCCTGCGCGAAGTCGTCGACCCGCACGACGCGCGCCGCGAGGACACGCTGGCGGCGCACCAGCGCATGCTCGGCGGCGTTGATCACGCCCGCGGCTTCGGCGCGCGCGAGCACGGCGTCGGCAGGTTCGCCCGCGGCGCCTTGCGCGGCGATCGTGCCGGCCTTGACGGCCGCGCGCACCTTCGCGTCCACCGGCTCCGACTCGAGCGTCGCGGCGAGCGCGTGCTCGATGAGCCCGACCGGGTCGTCGTCGGTCTTCGGCAGGAACATCCCGGCGGTGAGGCGATCGCGCGCCGCGGTCGGCGCGACGACGAGGCTCGCCACCGCATGGCCGAGCGCGTCGGACGGCACCGAGTACGGCCGGCCGAGCGGGAACGTCACGAAGCGGAACAGCCCTGCGACGAACCGATTGGGGAAATTGGTGATGACGCCCTCGAGCGCCGTCTGCGCCTTGAACATCGCGTCGCGCACCGCCCAGTGCATCAGCGGCGCGTCTTCCGCCTGGCGTCCTTCCGCTTCGTAGCGCTTCAGCGTCGCGCTCGCGAGGTAGAGCATCGACAGCACGTCGCCCAGGCGCGCCGACAGGCTTTCGCGGCGCTTGAGCGCGCCGCCCAGCGTGCCCATCGATACGTCGGCGAGGAACGCGAGCGCCGACGCGAAGCGCGTGATCCGCTGGTAGTAGCGGCGGGTCTCCGGCGCGACGCCTTCGTGCACGCCGATGAAGTGCGAGCCGGTGATGCCGGCGACGAACGTCCGCGCGAAGTTCGACATCGCGAACCGGACGTGGCCGAACAGCGCCGCCTCGAACGTCGCGAGGCCGCGCCGCTCGTCGGTGTCACGCGCCGACTCGATCTCCTTCAGCACGAACGGATGCGCGCGAATCGCGCCCTGGCCGAAGATGATGAGGCTGCGCGTCAGGATGTTGGCGCCCTCGACGGTGATCGACACCGGCATCTGCATGTACGCGGCGCCGAGGAAGTTCGACGGGCCCATGCAGATGCCCTTGCCGCCGGCGATGTCCATCGCGTCGTTGATGACTTCCCGCGCGCGCTCGGTGATGTGGTACTTCGACACCGCCGACAGCACCGCGGGCTTCTCGCCCTGGTCGACGGCCGCGGCGGTGACGCGGCGCACCGCATCCATGCAATAGAGGGTGCCGGCCATCCGCGCGAGCGGCTCCTCGACGCCCTCGAATCGCGCGATCGGCACGTGGAACTGGGTGCGCACGCGGGCATAGCCGCCGGTCGCGCGCACCGCAAGCTTGGCCATCCCGGTCGACGACGACGGCAGCGAGATCGAGCGTCCCGCGGCGAGGCATTCCATCAGCATCCGCCAGCCCTTGCCGAGCATCGGCTGGCCGCCGATCACCCAGTCGAGCGGGATGAAGACGTCATGGCCCCAG
>JAICUU010000029.1 GCA_025935675.1 Burkholderiales bacterium | reverse complement strand
GGACGCGTCGTGCTCGTCGAGGGCTACGACATGCGCTTCGCGCGCCACCTCGTCACCGGCGTCGACGTGTGGCTCAACAACCCCGTGTATCCGCTCGAGGCGAGCGGCACGTCGGGCATGAAGGCGGGCATCAACGGCGTCATCAACCTGTCGATCCTCGACGGCTGGTGGGGTGAGGGTTACGACGGTGCGAACGGCTGGGCGATCAAGCCCGACACGCAGTCGCTCGACCCATTCCGCCGCGACCGCGAGGATGCGCGCACGCTCTACGAGACGCTGCGCGAGAGCGTCGTGCCGCTCTATTACGCGCGCGCCTCGTCGGGTCTGCCGGACGAGTGGATCGAGATGGCCAAGCGCTCGATGGCGTCGATCCTGCCGCGCTTCTCGGCGGCGCGGATGCTGCGCGAATACGTGCTGAAAAGCTACGTGCCCGGCGCGCACCAGGGCCGCGTGTACCGCGAGCAGGGCGGCGCGGCGGCAACCGAGGTGGCGGCGTGGAAGGCGCGCGCGCGCGAGGCGTGGCCCGGCGTGTCGATCGCGCGGCTCGACGCGCCGGCGCGGCGGCTGCGCTTCGGCGAGGCGATGACCATCGAGGTCGCGCTCGCGCTCAACGGCCTTGCGCCGACCGATGTCGCCGTCGAGCTTTTGCTACGCCGCGGGCGGGCGCCGCAGTCGGTGCGCGAGGAGCGTCACAGCTTCGCGGCCGACGCATTGCTCGACGACGGGCGGCAACGCTACGTGCTGCGTCTGCGCCCCGACCTCTGCGGCAGCCTCGACTACACGATCCGCGCGTATCCGTCGCATGCGCGGCTGTCGCATCCGCTCGAGATGGGGCTGATGCGCTGGATCTGACGCTACGCAGGATCCACCGGTCCACGCGGCAGCGCTCAAGCGGCTTCGAGCAGCGCGACGGGAAAATCGGCGAGCACGTCGGCGAGCAGCGCCTGCGGCGCCGCATCGAGCGTCAGCGAGACGCCGGTCAGCGCGTTGCGCCAGCGCCTCCACGCGCCGGGCAGCGCAAGCGTGGTATCGCCCCACACGTCTTCGCCGAGCGGCAGCCGGTCGGCGTGGCCGTCGAGCAGCCGCACGACGAGCCGCGGCACGATGGCGATGAGCGCCTCGTCGCCGAGCGTACGCGTGAATGCGACGACATGCGCGGTCCGTGCGCCGGTCGCGCGCAGCGGCGCGTAACCGCCGCCGGCGAAGAGGTCGGGCTTGCGCGCGCGCATCGCCAGCGCGCGCGCGATGACGTGAAGCTTGGCGCGGCCGTCGTCGAGCGTGTCGCACAGCGCGCGCACGCGTGCCGGCGCGCCGGGGGTGTCGAGGTCGATCGACTGCACGTCGGCGAGCGCCGCCTCGCGCGCGCCGAAGTCGACCGGGCCGCGGTTGTCGGGGTCGACGAGGCGCAGGTCCCAGAGCTCCGAGCCCTGGTAGAAATCCGGCACGCCGGGCGCTGCGAGCTTGAGCAGCGTTTGCGCGAGGCCGTTGCAAAAGCCGAAGCGCGCGAGCCGCGCCTGCGCGGGCACGAAGTCTTCGAGGAACGCTGCACCCGAGGCGGGGTCGAGAATCGCGTCGATGAACCGCGTGAGCGCGTCCTCGTAGCCGGCGTGCGGATGGATCCAGCTCGTGTGCAGCTTCGCCTCGCGCGCGGCCTTCAGCATGAAGCGCTGCACGCGCTCGCGCCACGCGTCGCGCGCGGGTGCGTCGGGCAGCGCGAGCGGCCATGCGCCGAGCAGCGTCTGGTACAGCAGGTACTCGTCGCTGGCCGACGGTGCCATGTGGTCGTCGACGTGGCGCTTGTGGTGCGCGTTGAGGCGACGCCAACGCCGCAACGCCAGCCGCCACTCCGCGGGCATGCCGGCGAGCGCGGCGAGGCGTGCGCGCACGTCCTCGGCACGCTTGCTGTCGTGCGTCGTCGACGCGAGCAGCGCATGCGGCCAGCGCCGCGCGCGCGCCGCCATCGCCGCATGCCACGCACGTGCGCTGACGCCGAAGCGCCGGGGGTCGCTGCCGACGTCGTTGAGCGACACGAGCCGGTTGTAGACGTAGAACGCCGTGTCCTCGACGCCTTTCGCCATCACCGGCGGCGTGAACTGCTGGAAGCGCGTCACGAACGCGTGGGCCAGCGCGCGGCGCGCAGTGTCGGCCGGCAGCGGGTCGACGAGGGTCGCCGCGACGAAGTCGCAGGCAGCGCGGCCGGTGATCCGGTGGCGCGTCGCGCCGGCGAGCGCCGTGTCGACGACCGCGCGGTCGACGGCGGATGCGCCGCCGTCGCCGGCGTAGGTGCGGTAGACGGGAAAATGCGCGGCGATGTCGACGATCGCCTCGTGCAAGCCGAGATAGGTGTGGTCGCTGGTGTGACGATCCGCCTTGGCGAGCCGCGTGAGGCGCGTCGCCAGCGTGACGACGTCGCTCGCCAGCGCGCTTCGCATCGCCGCGCGCCGCGCGCGGACCGCGACGTCGGCGAACGTGACGTCGGCGCGGGTGAACGCGCGGTAAAGCCGCTCGAAGCGCGCCGCCGACGCGCCGTCGACGAACAGCGCGTGCGTCAGCGCGGCGAAGTCGTAGCCCGTCGTGCCGTGCACCGGCCACGACCCGGGCAGCGCCTCGTCCTCGGCGAGGATCTTCTCGACGACGAGGTAGATCGGCAGAGGGCGGCCCGTCGACGTGTGGACGCCGGCGTGCGTCGCCTCGGCCGGCGGGCGCACCGCACGCTGGAGCCGCGCGAAGTACGCGCCAGGATCGGCGAGGCCGTCCGGGTGGTCGACGCGCAGGGCCGCGACCTCGCCGCGCGCCACCATCGCGAGGATGCGCGCATGCGTCGCCTCGAACACGTCGTCGCGCTCCATCCGGAGCGCGGCCAGCGCGTTGACGTCGAAGAAGCGCCGGTAGTTGATCTCGTCGCCCGCCACCCGCCAGTAGGCGAGGCGATAGGGCTGCGCTTTCAGGAGCCCGTGCAGCGCGTCGAAGCTCGCGTCGTCGCCCGGCGTACCGTTGAGGCGCGCGACGCGCCGCTCGATCGCGGCACGCACCGCCGGCTCGCGCGCGCAAAGTTCGGCGAGGCTCGCCTCGAGCGTCGCCGTGCGCGCTGCGCGCGTGCGTCGTGCGGCGTCGCTCGCGTCGCTCGTCGCCGGCAGCGACGCCATCGCCGCGGCCAGCGCCTGCCATCCGACGAGCGTTGCGGCATCCTCGCCGGGCCGCGGCAGCGCATCGATCGCGCGCGCAGCCTCGCGCGGATCGAGCGGCAGCGTCGCACCGCCGACGCGCAGCACGAACGTGCCGCGATCGGCGTCGAACGCCGCGACGATGACGCCGCGCGCCAGCGCGTCGCCGTACGGCGACTCGAGCACGGGCAGCAGGACCTTGTCGCGCAGCTCCTCGCTCGCCGGCGTCCATTCGATGTCGAACCAGTCGGCATGGCGCGACGCGCGGCCGTGCTTCAGCACATCGTGCCACCACGGGTTTTGCGCCTCGAGCACCGCCATGTGGTTGGGCACGATGTCCTGCATCAGCGCGAGGCCGTGCGCGGCGAGCGCGGCGACGAACGCCGCGTAGCCGTCCTCGCCGCCGAGCTCGGGGTTGATCGCCGTCGGGTCGATGACGTCGTAGCCGTGGGTGCTGCCCGGCCGCGCGGTAAAGATCGGCGAAGCGTAGACGTGGCTTACGCCGAGGCGCGCGAGGTAAGGCAGGATCGCGGCCGCGTCGGCGAACGTGAAGCCGCGATGGAACTGCAGCCGGTACGTCGCACGCGGGATCACGGGCGCTCGGCGCGCAGCGCGGCGAACGTGCGTGCGATGCGCGGATCGCGCGTCCAGTCCTCGACCGGCAGCGTCAGCTTGCGGCGCCAGTTGGGGTGGACGTCGTCGGTCGTGCTCGGCACGTTCATCTGCTCGCGCACGTCGAGCATGTCGTCGACCTGCGCGACGGCGATGCGCGATGGCGTCGCGGCGAGGAAGCGATGCACGGCGAGCGCGAGGCCGGGCGGCATCGCCGCGGGCGTCGTCGGAGCATCGACCGCGGCGGGCAAGAAGCCCTCCGCGGCAAGGCGCGCGAGGAGACGTGCGCGGTCGTCGACGCGCTCGCGGCGCTGCACGTCGCGCGACGCCTGCGATGGGAAGAGACCGAGATCATCGCGCAGCGCGATGTCGTCGCCGCGCCACCAACCGGCCAGCGTCGCGAGGTCGTGCGTGGTCGCCGCCACCAGCGCATCGCGCGGGTAGTCGGCCGAGCGGCGGAAGGCGCCGTTCGCCTCGCGCTCGAAATACAGCAGCCGATAGGAAAGAATGGCGCGTGCGGCGAGCGCCTGGGGTAGCCCTTGAGGCAGCGTGCCGAGGTCCTCGCCGACAACGGCGCAGCGCGCACGGACACTCTCGCGCGCGACGACGTCGAACAGCGCGTCGCGCGGGTAGCGGACGTACGCGCCCGCGGCAGGCGGCGCGCCGCGCGGGATCCAGAACTGTCGAACGAGCCCCATCACGTGGTCGATGCGCACCGCGCCCGCGTCGCGCATCGCCGCGCGCAGCATCGCCGCGATGGGCGCGAATCCCGTGTCGCGCAATCGCGCCGGCAGGAACGGCACGAGCCCCCAGTCCTGGCCGAGCGGATTGAATTCGTCGGGCGGCGCGCCGATGGCGACGTCGCGCGCGGCCAGCGATGCCGTGCGCCAGGCTTCGGCGCCGGCGGGATCGGCGCCGACGGCGACGTCGAGGTAGAGACCGATCGACAGGGCGCGCGCTTTCGCCGCGACCGCGGCGAGCTGCTCGCGCGCGCACCACTCGACGTATTCGTGGCGCTCGACCTCGAGCGAATGCGCCGCCGCGAACGCCGCGACGCCGGGCCCGGCGGCGTCGCGCAGCTCGCGGGGCCAATCGCGCCAGTCGAGGATTTCGCCGGCGCGCGCCCGTGCCCCGCGGATCGTCTCGAAAATCGCGACCGGGCGCATCGCGGCGCCATCGCCAGTTTGCCAGGCGCGAAACGCACGGCCGCGCGGCGTGTCTCCCGCGAGCTCGGCGTCGTGGAAATGCGTATGCAGCAGGTCGAGCACCGCGCGCTTCGCCGCGGTGACGCCGGTGTAGTCGACCAGCGTGCTTGCGCGGAGCGAGGCGAGTGTCGCGGTGAAGCCGGCCGACTCCACGAGCTTGCGCGCGGCGGTGCAGTGCGCAAACTCCGGGATCGCCTCGACGTCGAGATACAGCGCGTTGAGCGCGGTGCGGTCCGACGGGCTGTACGGACTCGCCTGCTCCGGCCGATCGGCGAAGAGTCGATGCAAGGGATTGATGCCGACGAGCGCCGCGCCGCTCGTGCGCGCGATCTCGACGAGCGCCGCGAGGTCGGTGAAATCGCCGATACCCCAGTTGCGCGACGAGCGCACCGCGTAGAGCGCCGCGGCGAAACCCCATGCGCGTCCTGTTCCGGCGATCGCGTCGGGCAGGAAGCAGCGCGAGCCGTCGGCACGCGCGCGCGGATCGTCGGCTGGAGACGGCACCGCTCCGGCATCGCCGATCGCGGCGACCAGCGCCTCGAGTGTCGCGCGCGGGGCCTCCTTGCGTACGCCGGCCACGTCGAGGTAAGACGTCTCGATGCCGAGCGCCTCCGCGCGGGCGCGCAGCGCGGCGTCGGCCACGTTGGTCGGGGCAGGCATGCCGCGGCTTGCCGTCACGGTGAGCGCGCGTCGACGCCAACGACGACCTGCCACGGTGGCAGCATGCCATCCGCCGCGACATCGTCGTGCGGATGCACGCGCGTGCCACGCGGCCGCTCGACGGCGACGGCGTCGTCGCCGAGGTTGGCGAGCATCCACAACGTCGCCTGCGGCGCCCGCCACGTCACGCGCAGTGCCCGCTCGCCGAGGCGCTGCCACGCCGCCGCACTCCCGCCGAGCGTCGCCACGAGCGGCGTGACGAACCGGCGCCGCTTGTCGAGCAGCGCGGTCGTCCAAGCCAGGGCACGCTCGTGCGCCGGCGACGCGAGCGATGTCCAGTCGAGGCGGCTTCGCGCGAACGTCGCCGGGTCGTCCGGATCGGCGAGCGACGACGGCGCAGCGCCATGGGCGGCGAACTCGCGGCGGCGACCTTCGCGAATCGCGTCGGCGAGCGCGCGGTCGACGTCGCAGACGTACAGGAACGGCGTCGCCGCGGCGAACTCGTCGCCCATGAACAGCAGCGGAATCGAGGGCGCGAGGAGCACGATCGCGAGCGCCGCCTCGACGCGGCGCGCGCTTGCCAGCGCGAAAATCCGCTCGCCTCCCGCGCGGTTGCCGACCTGGTCGTGGTTCTGCAGGTACGTGACGAATGCACGCGGCGGCAAGCCGGACGACGGCTCGCCGCGGGGCGCGCCGCCGCGCATCGGCGACGGCTCGCCCTGGTCGGCGAAGCCCTCGGTCAGGCAGCGTCCGAGCCGCGCAAGCGGGTCGCGCGCCGCATCGGCGTAGTACCCGCCGGTCTCGCCGGTGACGAGCACGTGCAGCGCGTGATGGACGTCGTCGTCCCACAGCGCGTCGTAGCGCGCGCCGTTCACGCGATCGGGCCGCGCGAAGCTCGCGCGATTGGCATCGTCCTCGAGCACGAGGTGGATCTCACGGCCCGGGCATGCGGCCCGGGCTTCGGCCGCGAGCGAGGCGAGGAACGACGGCGACGAGCGATCGACGATCGCGTGCACCGCGTCGAGCCGCAAGCCATCGAGGTTGTACTCGACGAGCCAGTAGAGCGCGTTATGCGTGAAGAAGTCGCGCACCGGCGCGCTGTGCGGCCCGTCGAAGCCGATCGCGCCGCCCCAAGGCGTCGATGCGTCACGGTGGAAAAACCAGGGCGCGGTCGTGGCGAGGTAGTTGCCGTCGGGGCCGAAGTGGTTGTAGACGACGTCGAGCAGAACCATCAGTCCGCGCGCATGCGCCGCGTCGACGAAGCGCTTCAAGTCGACGGGCGTGCCGTAGGCCGCGTGCGGCGCGAACGGCAGCACGCCGTCGTAGCCCCAGCCGCGCGCGCCGGCGAACGCCGCCAGCGGCATCAGCTCGATCGCGGTGACGCCCAGCGCCGCGAGGTAGTCGAGGCGCGCCGCCGCCGCGCCAAACGTGCCCTCCGGCGTGAACGTGCCGACGTGGAGCTCGTAGATCACGGCCTCGTGCCACGGCCGGCCGCGCCAGTGCACGTCCTGCCAGTCGTAATCGTGCGGGTCGATGACCTCGCTCGCGCCGTGCACGCCGTCCGGATTGCGCCGCGACGCGGGGTCGGGCACGCCGGTCGCGCCGTCGACGCGATAGCGATAGCGCGTGCCGGCGGGCGCGTCGATGATCGCCTCGAACCAGCCGTCGTCGCGTGCGTTCATCGGCAAAAGACGCGGCGCGGGCGCCTCGATGGCGATCGCGACATCGCGCGCCGCCGGCGCCCACAGGCGAAAGCGCGTGCGGCCGTCGGCGAGCACCTGGGCGCCGAACGGCATCGGGTGCAGCCGCGTCATGCGCGCGGCCGGCCGAGCAACGCGAGCGAACGTGCCTGCAACGAATAGCTCGAGCCGGGCGGGTGCTCGCCCGCGAGCGGCGCGCCGTCGTCGCTCGACGTGTCGAGCAGCGCCGCCCACGGCGGCCCGCCGCCGTCCGGGAGCTTGAACGCGACGGCCTCGTGATGCGCGTTGAACAGCAGCATCAGGTCGTCGTCGACCACCGGATGGCCGTGCTCGTCGCGCTCGGTGACGCCCTGGCCGGACAGCGCGGCGCCGAAGCTGCTCGACGACGACTGGCCCCATTGCTCGTCGGTCATCTCGCCGCCGTCGGGGTTGAGCCAGACGATGTCCTTCTGCACGGCATCGGTGGCGCGGCCGAGGAAGAACGTGCGGCGCTGGAACAGCGGATGGCGCTTGCGCAGCGCGATGACGCGCGCGGTGAACGCGAGGAGCGCGCGCGCGTCGTCGTCGATCGACCAGTCGACCCAGCTCGTGACGTTGTCCTGGCAATACGCGTTGTTGTTGCCCTGCTGGGTGCGGCCCATCTCGTCGCCGGCGAGCAGCATCGGCACGCCCTGCGAGAGGAACAGGGTGGCGAGGAAGTTGCGCGACTGGCGCATCCGCAGCGCGACGATCGCGGGATCGTCGCTCGGACCCTCGACGCCGCAGTTCCAGCTGCGGTTGTGCGACTCGCCGTCGCGGTTGCCCTCGCCGTTGGCCTCGTTGTGCTTGTCGTTGTAGCTGACGAGGTCGCGCAGCGTGAAGCCGTCGTGGGCGGTGATGAAGTTGATGCTCGACGTCGGGCCGCGGCCGCTCGGCGCGAAGATGTCGCTCGACCCTGCGATCCGCGACGCGGTGTCGCCGACGAGTCCGCCATCGCCCTTCCAGTACGCGCGGATGTCGTCGCGGTAGCGGCCGTTCCATTCCGCCCAGCCCGGCGGGAAGCCGCCCACCTGGTAGCCGTTCTCGCCGAGATCCCAGGGCTCGGCGATCAGCTTCATGGGTGCGAGCACCGGATCCTGGCGCAGGATGTCGAGGAACGCGCCGAAGCGGTCGACGTCGTGCGCCTCGCGCGTCAGCGACGTCGCCAAGTCGAAGCGGAAGCCATCGACGTGCATGTCGGTGACCCAGTAGCGCAGGCTGTCCATGATGAGGCGCAACGCGATCGGGTGCATCGTCGTCAGCGTGTTGCCGGTGCCGGTGAAGTCGACGTAGTAGCGCGGGTCCTCCGCGAGCCGGTAATAGACGCCGTTGTCGATGCCGCGGAACGCGAGCGTCGGCCCGAGCTGGTTGCCTTCGGCCGTGTGGTTGTAGACGACGTCGAGGATGACCTCGATGTTGGCCGCGTGCAGCGCCTTCACCATCGTCTTGAACTCGCCGAGCGTGCCCGTCGCGCTGTAGCGCATGTCGGGCGCGAAGAAGCCGATCGAGTTGTAGCCCCAGTAGTTGCGCAGGCCCTGCTCGACGAGGCGCTTGTCGTCGATGTAGGTGTGGATCGGCATCAACTCGACGGCGGTGACGCCGAGCGAGCGCAGGTGATGGATCGACGCCGCCGTCGCGAGGCCCGCGTACGTGCCGCGCAGCTGCGGAGGCACGTCGGGGTGCTGGCGAGTGAAGCCCTTGACGTGCAGCTCGTAGATCACCGTGTCCTTCCACGGCGTGTGCGGATGGCGGTCGTTGCCCCAGGTGAACGCCGGGTCGATGACCTCGCATTTGGGCATGGCGCCGGCGCTGTCGCGCGCGTCCATCGAGAGGTCCTCGCGCCGGCTGCCGACGCGGTAGCCGAACAGCGCGTCGTTCCAGCGCAGCGCGCCGACGATCATCTTGGCGTAGGGATCGAGCAAGAGCTTGTTGGGATTGAAGCGCAGGCCGCGTGCCGGGTCGTAGGGACCGTGCAGGCGGTAGCCGTAGCGCTGGCCCGGCCGCGCCTCCGGCAGGTAGCCGTGCCAGATGAAGTCGGTGCGCTCGCGCAACGCGATGCGCTCGAGCTCGCGGCGACCCTTGGCGTCGAACAGGCACAGCTCGACGCGCTCGGCGTTGTCCGAGTAGATCGCGAAGTTGACGCCCGCGCCGTCCCAGGTGGCACCGAGCGGGTACGGATGACCGCGCCACTGCGGGCGCGCCGGATGGGCGCCACGCACGGTCGGCGCGATCGCTCGCGCGTCGGCGGCGCGCTCCATCAGCGATCCGGCCCGGCGATCTGCTGCGCGAGGCCGGCCAGCGGAATGCGTACCCAGTCGACGCGATTGGCGAGCTCGTAGCGCAATTCGTAGAGCGTCTTCTCCAGCACGAACAGCTCGACGAGCGCATCGGCGGTCGCGGCATCGGCCGGATGCGCGGGCGAGCCGCGGATCGCCTCGCGATAGGCGCCGAGGAACGCCGCGACGCTTGCCTGGCGCCACGCGATGAGCGGTGCGACGACGCGCGGCTGGTCCTGCGGCCGCTGCAGGGTCGCCTTGTCGAACGCGAACGCCGCCGCGTAGCTGAACGAGCGCAGCATGCCTGCGACGTCGCGCAGCGGCGAATGCTTGCGGCGGCGCTCGTCGAGGCCGCGACCCGGCTCGCCCTCGAAGTCGACGATGACGAAGTCGGCGCCGGTGACGAGTACTTGTCCGAGGTGGTAGTCGCCGTGCAATCGCGTCTTCGCGCCGGCGTCGCCCGGCACGGCGAACGCCGCGAGCCGCGCGTCGAGCGCGCCGCGCGCCGCCAGCACCGCATCGATCTGCGGCGCGAGCGCCGCGGGCAGCGCGCCGCGCTGGCGTTCGAGCGCGTCGAGCGTCGTCGCCACGTCGGCACGCACGACCTCCGCCCACTGGCGCAGGTCGTCGGGCGTGGCGGGCTCGGGATCGAACGCCGGATCGCCGCTCGTGACCGCCAGCGCGCGATGCAGCTCGGCGGTGCGCGTGCCGAGCGTCGCCATTCGCGCGACGAAGGCCGCGTGCGCATCCGTCGATTCCGCGAATGCCGGCGCCACGGCCTCCACGCCCGGCAGCGCGGCCGGATGCGCCGGGGCCGCGAGCCGATCGTCGAGGAACCGGCCGAGATACTCGGTCGCGTACGTCCACCCGCTGCCCTCGTTATCGACGAACGATTGCAGCACCGCAAGGGCGATCGGCTCCCCCGCGGGGCTGCGGTGAACCAGCGTGCCGAGCACCGGCGCGATGCGCGGGAAAGGCGACACCTCGGTGAGGAAGCGGCCCATCTCGATCTCGGGATTGACACCGCGGCGCAGCCGCCGGTAGCCCTTCAGCACCAGCGCCTCGCCTAGCACGGCGAGCGTGTTGCTCTGCTCGAACGCGGGGTGCCGGACGGCGAGCGTGCCGGCCGCGACCGCCGCTTCGTCGACGGCGCCGGCGAACGCCGACGTCCGCGCGAATTCGAGCGTGCCGGTCTTCAGCGTGAGCGTCTCGGCGCGGCGCATGCCGTCGACGATGCGACGGCAATACGCATCGTCCCAGAACGCGTCGTAGAGGATGCCCATCTTGGCGCGCTGGCGCACACGGGTCACCGTCGCGTGGCGGAGCGCCTGCACGCGCTCGAACTCGGAGTCCTCCCACGCGAGCGCGAGCGGCAGCGCGTAGACGTGATGCGTGCCGTTGGTGTAGGTCGTGTCGAGCGTGCCGAGCACCCAGCGCGTGCCGCCGTCGCCGATCTCGTCGTCGGCGACGAGCTTGATCCGGTCGATGACGCGACCCTTGCCGGCGAACCAGCGCTGCGCGGCGAGGAACGCGGGCAGCGCCTCCTGCTCGATCTGCTGGCGGCTGCGGCGCAGCATCAGCGCGCGGATCTCGTTGCCGGCGTGCTCGGCGTTGAGCACTTCGAGCACGCCGTTCGGAATGACGAGCACCGGCAACTCGGCGGGTGCGGGGCGATCGTCGTGCCACGCGGGATGCGCGGCGCTCTTCGACAGCGCGAACCAGTAGAAGCCCCAGCCCGGCAGCGTCAGCAAATAAGGCAGCTCGCCGATCGGCGGGAACGAGGTGTCGCCGAGGAGCTCGACCGGCGTGCGGCCCTTGAACTCGCGCAGGTCGAGCTCGACCGGCTGGCTCGAGCGCGCGAGGTTGGCGACGCACAGCAGCACCTCGTCGCCGTGCTCGCGGATGTAGGCGAGGATCTTGCGGTTGCCCGGGCGCACGAAGCGCAGCGTGCCGCGCGACAGCGCCGGATGCGACTTGCGCACGGCGATGAGCCGCTTCATCCAGGCGAGCAGCGACGAGCTGCTTCGCGCCTGCGCCTCGACATTGACCGACTGGTAGCCGTAGATCGGGTCCATCACCGGCGACGCGTACAGCGTCTGGGGGTCGGCGCGCGAGAACCCGCCGTTGCGGTCCGGGCTCCACTGCATCGGCGTGCGCACGCCGTTGCGGTCGCCGAGGTAGACGTTGTCTCCCATGCCGATCTCGTCGCCGTAGTAGACGACCGGCGAGCCGAGGATCGACATCAAAAGGCTGTTGACGAGCTCGATGCGCCGCCGGTCGTTGTCCATCAGCGGCGCGAGACGGCGGCGGATGCCGACGTTGATGCGCATCCGGCTATCCCGCGCGTAAATGTCGTACATGTAGGCGCGCTCGCGCTCGGTCACCATCTCGAGCGTCAGCTCGTCGTGGTTGCGCAGGAACACCGCCCACTGGCAGTTGTCGGGGATGTCCGGCGTCTGCGCCATGATGTCGATGATCGGCTGGCGGTCCTCGGCGGCGACCGCCATGTACATCCGCGGCATCAGCGGGAAGTGGTACGCCATGTGGCACTCGTCGCCGTTGCCGAAGTACTCGCGCACGTCCTCCGGCCACTGGTTGACCTCGGCGAGGAAGAAGCGGTCGGGGTAGCGCGCGTCGAGCTCGCTGCGCATGATCTTGAGGACGTCGTGGGTCTCCGGCAGGTTCTCGTTGTTGGTGCCGTCCCGCTCGACGAGGTAGGGAATCGCGTCGAGTCGCATGCCGTCGACG
Organism: Burkholderiales bacterium; assembly: GCA_025935675.1. Lineage (GTDB taxonomy): Bacteria > Pseudomonadota > Gammaproteobacteria > Burkholderiales > Casimicrobiaceae > VBCG01. The sequence goes on along the minus strand of JAICUU010000029.1, from coordinate 10,770 downwards.
CCCATCTCGAACCAGTAGTTCATCACGCGGATCACCGCGCGGATCACGTGCGGGTTGCGGAAGTTCAAGTCCGGCTGGTGCGAGAAGAAGCGGTGCCAGTAGAACGCCTTGGCGACGTCGTCCCAGGCCCAGTTCGACGTCTCGGTGTCGGTGAAGATGATCCGCGTCTCCTTCCACTTGTCGGCGGAATCGCTCCACACGTAGTAGTCGCGCTTCACCGAGCCGGGCGGCGCGCGCCGCGCCGCCTGGAACCACGGGTGCTGGTCGGAGGTGTGGTTGATGACGAGCTCGGTGACGACGCGCAGCTCGAGGTGGTGCGCCTCGCGGATGAAGCGCCGGAAGTCGGCCATCGTGCCGCTGCTCGCGTGCACGTTGTGGTAGTCGGCGATGTCGTACCCGTCGTCGCGCAGCGGCGACGGGTAGAACGGCAGCAGCCAGATCGTGTTGACGCCGAGGTCCTTGATGTAGCCGAGCGATTCGGTCAGCCCGCGGAAGTCGCCGATGCCGTCGCCGTTGCTGTCGCGGAAGGCCTTGACGTGGAGCTGGTAGATGACCGCATCCTTGAACCACAGCGGCGGGCGCAGCGGCGCCTTCGGCTGCGCGGACGTGTGCTGCAGCAGCGCTTCCTGGTCGATCTTCACGTGCGGGCTCCCGTCGCCGGCCGCGCGGCGCGCACCGCGAAGACATGCGCGGGCGCGACCGCCGGATCGAGCTTCACGAAATTGCGCGCGCCGCGCCACGTGTAGGTCGCGGGCTGCAACAGGTCGCGCACCTCGAACGGCGCGTCGTCGGCGAGGCCGAGCGCGGCGAGGCCGAGCGTCACGAAGCCCGATTGGACGTGCGCGGGGTCGAGGTTGACGACGACGACGATCGCGTCGTCCGGATCGCGCGCGGTCTTGGCGTAGCACAGGAGCTCGGCGTTGTCGGTGTCGAAGAATTCAAGCGTCCAATCCTGCTGCAGCGCGCGGTGCGCGTGCCGGATCGAGTTGACGCGGGCGACGAGCGGTCCGAGGCTGTCGGCACGCTCGCGCGGCCACGCGCGGATCTCGTACTTCTCCGAATCGGCGTATTCCTCGCCGATGCCGCTCGCGCGGTTGTCCATCAGCTCGAACGACGGCCCGTAGATGCCGTAGTTCGCGGCGAGCGTCGCCGCCAGCACGAGGCGCACCGCGAACGCCGCGCGCGTGCCGTCGCGCAGCGACGCCGGGAGGATGTCGGGCGTGTTCGGCCAGACGTTGGGCCGGAAATATTCGCGCGACGCATCGTGCGCGAGCTCGCCGAAGTACTCGGTCAGCTCGGCCTTGGTGTTGCGCCACGTGAAGTAGGTGTACGACTGGCCGAAGCCCAGCTTGGCGAGCGCGTGCATCACCTTCGGACGCGTGAACGCCTCGGCGAGGAAGATCGTGTCCGGATGATCGCGGCGCACGTTGGCGATCAGCCATTCCCAGAACCGGAAAGGCTTGGTGTGCGGGTTGTCGACGCGGAACACGCGGACACCCTCGCCGATCCAGTGGCGGACGACGCCGAGGAGCTCGTTCCACAGCGCGCTCGCATCGGGCGACTCGAAGTCGAACGGGTAGATGTCCTCGTACTTCTTCGGCGGGTTCTCGGCGAACTGGATGCTGCCGTCGTCGCGGTGGCGGAACCACGACGGATGCTCGCGGACGTACGGATGGTCGGGCGAGCACTGGAACGCGATGTCGAGCGCGACCTCGATGTCCATCGCCCGCGCGGCCTCGACGAGCCGGCGGAAGTCCTCCGCGGTGCCGAGCGCGGCGTGGATCGCGCGGTGGCCGCCGTCGGGGGCGCCGATCGCCCATGGGCTGCCCGGGTCGCCCGGCGCGGCGGCGAGCGCGTTGTTGCGCCCCTTGCGGCGCGTGCGCCCGATCGGATGGATCGGCGGCAGGTACAGCACGTCGAAGCCCATCGACTTGATCGATGGCAGCAGCGAGACGCAGTCGTCGAACGTGCCGTGGCGCCGGCCGTCGCCGGCGGAGCGCGGGAAGAGCTCGTACCACGTCGAGAAGCGCGCCAGGGCGGGGTCGCTGCGAACCAGAAGCGGGGGCGTGTGCACGACCGCGAGGCTGCGATCGGCATACGGCGCGGCGAGCGCGTGCATTGCCGTGTCGAGCGCGCGCTCGCGGCGCGCGAACGCGTCGGTGGCTTCGTCCGCCAACGCCTTGCCCCAGGCGGCGAGCGCGCGGGCGTCGTTGCCGCGCGCGCGCTTCGCGATCGAGGCGGCGATGCGCGCGCCGTGCGCGACCGACTGCGCGACGTCGCCGGCCGTTTGCCAGCGCACGAGGTCGGCGAGCCAGGTCGCAAGCGCGTCCGGCCACGCCATCACCGTGTACTCGAACGCGCCGAGCGCATCGACGACGAATTCGGCGCGCCAGCGGTCGTTGCCGAGCGGGCGCATCTCCGCCTCGCGCCACGCGCGGGCGCCCTGGGCGCGCGACAGCAGCCGCGCGCGCAGCGCGTCGTGGCCGTCGATGAAGACGTCGGCCTCGACCGCGACGACGTCGCCGACGCAACGCTTGACCGGGAAGCGGCCCGCGTCGACCTGCGGCGCGAGGTTGGCGATCACGACGCGGCGGCGCGTGCCGGGACGGATCCGCGCGTCGATCGTCATTGCGCGCCGCCCTCGCTCTCGAACAGCGTCACCGACAGCGGCGGCAGCGCGAGCTCGAGCGATTGCGCATGGCCATGCGCGGCGATCGCGCGTGTCGTCGCGCCGCCCAGGTTGCCCACGCCGCTGCCGCCGTAGTCGGTCGCGTCGCTGTTGAGCGCCTCGCGCCAGCGGCCGGCGCGCGGCACACCGACGCGGTAGCCGGTGCGAGGCACCGGCGTGAAATTGCAGCACGCGAGCACCAGCGGCGCTGCGGCGCCCCGCGGCTTGCGCACGAACGCAACCACGCTCTGCGCGGCGTCGGCCATGTCGATCCACGCAAAGCCCGCGGGCTCGAAGTCGACCTCGTGCAGCGCGGGCGTGCGCCGGTAGTAGCCGTTGAGGTCGCGCAGCCAGTCGCGCAGCCCCGCGTGCTCGCGATGGCGCAGCAGGTCCCATTCGAGGAAGCCGCCGTGCGCCCATTCGTGGCGCTGCGCGATCTCGCCGCCCATGAACAGGAGCTTCTTGCCCGGGTGCGCCCACATGTAGCCGTACAGCGCGCGCAGGTTGGCGAACTGCTGCCACAGGTCGCCCGGCATCTTGTCGATCAGCGAGCGCTTGCCGTAGACGACCTCGTCGTGCGACAGCGGCAGCACGAAGTTTTCGTCGAACGCGTAGATCAGGCTGAAGGTGAGCTCGCCCTGGTGGTGGCGGCGATGCACCGGGTCGCGCGCAAAGTACGCGAGCGTGTCGTGCATCCAGCCCATGTTCCACTTGAGCCCGAAGCCGAGCCCGCCACTGTCGACCGGGCGCGAGACCTGCGGCCATGCCGTCGATTCCTCCGCGATCGTCTGCACGTCGGGATGCTCGCGATAGATCGCGGTGTTGAGGTCGCGCAGGAACGCCACTGCGTCGAGGTTCTCGCGGCCGCCGTGCGCATTGGGGATCCATTCGCCGGCTTTCCGCGCGTAGTCGAGGTAGAGCATCGACGCGACGCCGTCGACGCGCAGGCCGTCGAAGTGATAGCGGTCGAGCCAGAACATCGCGCTCGACGTGAGGAACGCACGCACCTCGTTGCGGCCGAAGTTGAAGACGTGGCTGCGCCATTCGGGATGGAAACCCTGGAACGGATGGGCGTGCTCGAACAGCGCGGTACCGTCGAAATGCGCGAGGCCGTGCACGTCGTTGGGAAAATGGCCGGGCACCCAGTCGAGGATCACGCCGAGCCCGCGCTGGTGCAGGTGGTCGACGAACGCCATCAGGTCCTGCGGCGTGCCGTAGCGCGCGGTCGGGGAAAAATAGCCGGTCGTCTGGTAGCCCCACGACCCGTAGAACGGATGCTCGGTGACGGGCATCAGCTCGACGTGCGTGAAGCCGAGGTCGAGCGCGTGAACGGCGATCGCTTCCGCGAGCGGACGGTAGCCGGTGCCGTCGCCGGCGAGCCCGGCGCGCCATGAACCGAGGTGAGCCTCGTAGATCGCCATCGGCGCGGCAAGCGCGTTGGCGGCGCCGCGTCCCACCATCCACGCGCGGTCGCCCCATGCGTAGTCGAGCGACCAGATGGTCGAGGCCGTGCGCGGCGGGCATTCGCCGCAGAACGCGAAAGGATCGGCCTTGTCGGTCGCAGCGCCTTGTGACGCGATCCTGTACTTGTAGCGCGCGCCGACGGCGGCGCCCTCGACGAAGCCCTCGAATACCCCGGAGCCATCGTCGCGCCGTGCAAGCGCGTCGCGGCCGGCCTGCCAGTCGTTGAAGTCGCCGATGACGTCGACGCGATCGGCATTGGGCGCCCAGACGCGGAACGTCGTGCCGCGCGCCGCCGCATGCGCCCCCATGAAGCGGAAGAGACGGCAATGGTCGCCGCGTGCAAGTCGCTCGATGTCGTCGGGCGTCGGCGTAGTCCATGGGGCTGACGACGACCCAGCGTGCCGCGCGCGGTGGAGGGAAAGGGAATCCATGGCTAGAGGGCGGCCCCTTGGCAGGCGCGGCGCACGATCATTTAACCGGGTGTATCGACGCGGGCACATCGGCAGAAGTCCGACATTGGAGTCGCCGCCCGGCTGACACGCGCCCGTGCGCACGGCCATCACCGTTGTCGCGGGAGTTGCGCGGGGCGCGCGGTGAATGGCCGCTCGCGGCCTCGACCGGCCCCGCGGACTGCTGTAGGAGTCGTCCGTCAGGAGGATCAGCGTCGCGACGGCAGCGCGCGCAGGGGCCAGGGCGCATGCTTGCGCCACCGGCTCGGGCGAACCACGCGCGGGACGGAAAATTCGATCCCCGTTGACATTGCCCCGTATGGATTCCCCGACCCAGTCGCCGGCCGCTTCCGCGTTCCATTGGCGGAGGCTCGTGCTCGAGTGGGCCGCGTTCGGCGCCGGCGCGCTGGCCTTGGCGCTCGTACTGCACGCCCTCTACACGACCCTCGGCATTTACGCGTAGCGCTCGACGCGCCGCGTCATGTCGATGCGGAAGCGTTGCGGCTCACGCGTCCTTGCCATCCTGCCGCCGAAAAATCGCGCCCGGCCGTCGCCGGCCGGTGCGCCGGTGGCGCGTCGCCGCACGGCGGATAACGCGTGCCGGCGGCTCGCGCCGGCACGCTTTGCACGTCACAGCCGCCCGGTAAGCAGCATCAGGATGACGACGATGACGACGATGCCGATGATGCCGGACGGGTAGTAGCCCCAGCCGCGGCTGTAGGGCCACGACGGAAAGGCACCGATGAGAATCAGGATCAGGATGATCAGCAGGATGGTACCAATGGACATCGCGTGTTCTCCTTGTTCGACGACGGTGGAAGGTCGGGTGCGCCTGCTTCAGGAGCCCGCGCCGCGCGAGCGGCGGCGGGCGACGGAATGGTTTTTCTGGGCGGCCGCGCGTGGCGCAGATCGACGCGGCGCGGCTGTCGACTGGGCGCGCTCGTTCGCGCTGTCGGGGTCGGCGGGGCGGATCGGCGACGACTTGCCGAGCCGCTGCAGCTCGACCGCCAGCTTGTCGAGGTCGTCGTCGCACAGCTCGTCGACGTTGACGAAGCCCGTTCGCGCGGAGTCGACGGCACGCAGCAGCTCGTCGAGCTTGAGGTTGATTGCCTTGCTCTCGCGGAACTGCGTCGACTGGATCAGGAACGCCATCAGGAACGTGACGATCGTCGTGCCGGTGTTGATGACGAGCTGCCAGCCGTTGGACCAGCCGAAGTAGCGGCCGGACAGCGCCCACGCGACGACGGTCGCGACGGCGATCGCCAGCGCCCATGGCGAGCCGAACGCACGCGAGACGAATCCCGCCACGTGATGAAAACGGTCGTTGAGCGTCGTCGGCCGGGGCATGGGCACCGATGGTGAACCGGCCGCCGCGCGCGGCAAGTCGGTGCGACGCTCGATCGCGTGTAGGCGGGCGCGACCGTGGCGATGTCGGGCGGCGTCCCGCGCGAAGGGCGAGCGCTACGTTTCGCTTCGGCGGCGAGGGCTGTCGACGGCGCAGTGCGCTCGCCATCCTTGCGTAGCGCGGCGGCCGCCTACGCGCGAAAGCGCGCGCGGCCGATGGCCGTGCGTTGGCGCTACGCGCAACGTCGAAGACACGGCGCCGCTTGCGCGCCCATCCTCCAAGGAGACATCGATGAACGCAACGATTCGCGCGCTGGCCGCCTGCGGCGCAGTCCTCGCATTCGGTGTGCTGCCGGCCGCGCCGGCAACCGCAGCCGACGCACCCGTCAAGCCGTCACATGCCGACCGGTCGTTCGCGGACACCGCTGCGGAGGCCGGCATGGCCGAGGTCCAGATGGCGAAGCTCGCGCAGCAGCACGCGGCGGGCGCGGATGTGAAATCGTTCGCCGACCGGATGGTCGCCGATCACACCAAGGCGAACCAGCAGCTGGCGTCGATCGCCACGGCGGAGGGGGTCGCGCTGCCGACCAAGCTGTCCGGCAAGGACCAGCGCGAGCTCACCAGGCTCGGCAAGCTCGACGGCGCAGCGTTCGACAAGGAATACGTGAAGTCGCAGGTCGACGCGCACAAGGACGCCGTCAAGCTCTTCACCAGGGAATCGAAGAGCGGCAAGGACGGCGACCTCAAGAACTTCGCCGGCACGACGCTGCCGACGCTCGAGGATCACCTGTCGATGGTGACGACGCTGTCCAAGTCGATGAAGTAGCGGCGGCGAAGACGATGCGGCAGCCGCGGGCGGAATGGTAGGCGCGATTGGACTCGAACCAACGACCCCCACCATGTCAAGGTGGTGCTCTAACCAGCTGAGCTACGCGCCTTCCGAGGCGGCATTATAGCCGAGTCCGCGCGGCATGCCTGCCATGGCGCCGCTCGCGTCAGCGCGCTTGCAGCACGAGCCACAGCGCGCCCACCAGGAGCGGCTGGTGGATCATGTAGACGAGGAGCGCGTGCCGGCCGAGAAGCGCGAGCCACGCCGGTGCGCGCGCGAGCGGCCGCAGCATGAAGAATCCGGAGCGCGCGAGCGCGTGGCCCACCCCGATCCCGAGCAGCACGAGCCCTGCCCACGGGAACAGCGGCACGAAGTCCTCGGTGCGCGGCTTGTGCGCGACGAAGCCGATCCAAGACACCGGCCGCGGATCGAACGCCGGATGGGCAATGGCAAGACCCGCGACGACGATCGCCGCGCCGATCGCGGTTGCGGCGCGCGGCCGTGCACGCAGCGGCCACGCCGCCAGCGACACGAGCGCGATCGCATGCAGCACGCCGAAGTAGATGAATGACTGCGGGAACATCACGTAGCTCGCGATGCTGACCGCGAGCGCGCAGGCGGCGATGCGCGTGACGCGGGCGAGATGATGCCGCCACGTGACGCCGGCGCGGGCGGCCAGCGCGAGCGACACGCCGACGAGCAGCAGGAACGCACCGAGGATCGTCGCCCGCGCGGCGAGCCACGGCCACGCATGCTCGAAGTCCGGATGCGTGACGCCGAGCCAGCGCAGGTCGAACGCGAGGTGGTAGGCGGCCATCGCCACGATCGCGATGCCGCGCAGCGCATCGACGCCGGCCACGCGCCACGGCGCGGACGGGGTCGAGGGCGGCGCCACGTGGCGCCGGGCAGCGGTCATCGCCGCAGGAACGGCGCGACGTCCCTGATGACGTAGCGCGTCGCGAAGCGCGTGCCGCCGCCTGGCGCCGGCGCGCCGAAGGACGCGATCGCGCGGAGGAGCGGTGAAGGCGTCGCATCGCGTGGCGTCAGCGTGACGTCGATGCTCGCCCCGCGCTCGTTGGCCCCGAGGGTGCCGCTGACGGCCGTGTCGCCGCCGGTACTGGCGAGCGTCGCGCTCAGCGCCGGTCCCGACGACGCAATCGTCGCGGTCGCCGTGCCGAAGTCGATCGCCTGCGCGCTCGCATCGGCGGCCCGCGCGGGCGTCCAGCGCACCTCCGCGGTGCCGTCGCCATGCGGACCGACGCGCAGCGCGGACGTCGTCATGTGCAGGTCGCCGCCGAGCGTGAGATGCAGCGGCGGCGGCAGCCACGCGCCGACCAGCGCCGCGGGCACGGTGATGTCGGCGTCGTCGAGCGCCAGCGTCGTGCGCGTCACGCGCAGCGTGCCGCGCACCGGATCGCCGGCGCCGCGGCCGAGGTCGACGCGCAGCGTGCCGTTGGCGAGCGCGGTGCGATCGAGGCGCCAGGCGATCGGCACCGACACGCGATGCGCGGCGTCGACGATCCGTGCGCGGCCGTCGGCGAGCGAGCCTTCGGCATCGGCGAGCGCCAGCGCGCCGCCGCTGGCGCGCGCCACCGCGCGCGACGCCAGCGATGCCGGCGCGAACGAAAGGGCGACGAGCGCGGCCGCGATGACCAGCGCGACGACCGCCAGCACGATCGCCAGCGCGCGCATCGTCAGCGCGCCTCGCGCGCGAGCGCGAGCTCGGCGCGGACCTCGGCGCCGCCCTCGCGCGCGGCGAGCGTCGCCGCGGTGACGACGAGGCCGTCGCGCGCGAGCGCATCGATCAGCGCGGCGGCATCCGCGATCCGCACCGCCGGCAGCGTCACCGCGATGCGCGCGCCGGTGACGTCGACGCTGGCCGCGCCGCGCGCGACACCGATGCGCGCGAGCGCGCGCTCGACGGCCGCACGCGGATCCCCCACGGCCTGCGTCGACGCCGCCGTCCCGGCGTCACGGATCTCGTCGACGCGCGCGCGTGCCTGGGCGAGCTTCGCGCTGCGCTGCGCGCGCGCCTGCGGAGCCTGCGACAACGCGCTGGCGACGGGCAGCGCGACCAGCGTCGCGACGAGCGCGATCGCGACGATCGCAGCACCTGCGACGACCACGACGCGCTCGCGCGGGGTCGCGCGTTGCCACCATTCGTAGCGCTCGAGCGATCGCACGTCAGGCCTCGATCCGCACGCGCACGCCGGACGCCGTGTTCGCGGCGAGCGCCGTCACGCCGGCGGCGGTGAGGCGCGCGACAAGCGCATCGCGCACGCCGTCGGCCAGCGGGCCGAACTCGAAGGTCCAGGCGCCGCTCGCGTAGACCGCGCGCTTCCACTGCCCCGCGGGGACGGCGGCCAGCGCCGGCGCCGCGCGTGCGAGGAGCGTCAGCGCGTCGCCCGGCGCGCTCAGCCGTGCCGCGTGCCGCGCCGCGGCGTAACGCGCCGCGATCCCCTGCATCGCGCCGTCGAAGTCCTGCGCCGGCGCGCCGACCTCGCGCGCGAGGGCAAGCGCATCGCGCTGGTCGTGCCAGCGTGCGAGCGATACCTCGATCCAGGTGCCGAGCGCGGCGACCACGAAGAAGGCGACTGCGGCCGCGGCAAGCGCCAGCGCCGGCCGCCACGCACGCCGTGCATCGACGCGCTCGGTCGGCCCGGCGCGTACCGCACGCGGCCGCAAATCGAGCGCGCTCGCCGGATCGCCGGCGATCGTGCCGCCGCCATCCCACGCGAACGTCGCGCCGCGCGCGAGCGCGACGCCGTCGATCGATGGCGCCGGCAACGCCGCGGTGGCGTCGCGCGCATGGACGACGATGCGCGCGGGCGGCGTGGCCGCGCGGCGCGCGCGATTGAGCGCGAGCACGACCTCGGCCGGCGCCGCGTCGGCGGAGGGAACGGCCACCGCGCTGCCGTCGGGCCGCGCGAGGAATCCGTGGCCGCCATCATCGATCGCCCACTGCCAGTCGGCGGCGCGGGGCAAAAGCGCCGGCAGTGCGACGATCCGCGCGCCGGCGGGCAGCCGCGCGGCGATCGCGTCGACGAGGGCGCGTGACGCGGCGACCGCGACGACGCGCCCATCGCTGGCTTGGGGCCCGTGCACGATGTGCAGCGTGTCGGCCGCCGCGGCGAGCTGGTCGTCGAGCGCGTAGCGGACCGCATCGCCGAGGCGCGCGCCCGGGATCGGCGGAAGAACCAGCGCGGCGACGTGGACGAGCGGCGCATCGACGATCGCGACCGTCGTTTCCGCGCGCGGCCATTCGCCCGGCGGCGCGTGGCCGCGTTGGCGTACCCGGCCGGCGTCGACGAGCGCCCACGCGAACGCGCGGCCGGCGTCGGGCATCGCATCGACGAGGATGCGCAGCGTCGTCATGGACGTGGCGAGGTCGGGGAGCGTGGTGGAAGTTGCATGTGCGTCGCCCGATGAGCATGTGCCGTCCTCACCCGGGCAGCGCGCAGTGTAGCGGAGCGCGCGGCGCCGATCGTGCCCTTCGTCGAAGGGGCGGCGGCTCGGGACGTCGCGGCGTCGCTCATTCGATCACCTGCCAGACGATTGCCGCCGGATCGGGCCGGGCGCGGCGCACCAGCGCGCGCGCCAGCACGCGGGCGTCGCCCTGGCGCGCGTCGACGGTGACGAGGAAATAACGGCTCGCGACATCGAGCGTGCGCTCGTCGACGACGTGCGCCGACGCCGGCAGCCGCGCGCGGAACTCGGCGATCGTCGAGAACGGCTTGCGCGCGCGGCCGGCGACGAGCGCGGTCGTCGCGTCGTCGTCGAGCCCGGGCAGTGCCGCCTGCAGCACCTCGGGCGGCGCGGTGTTGACGTTGAGCGTCGTCGGCGGCGGCAGCGCGGCGACCCAGGGCTCGATCGCGCGCATCGTCGCCGGCGTGATGCCGCGGATCGTCGCGAGCTCGGCGGTGCGCGCGAGCGGCGCCTGCGGCGCGAGCCGCGGCGGGCTCGCCCGGGCGTAAAAGGCGTCGTCGGACGCGGCGCGCGCGTTGCTCGCGGCGCTC
>JAICUU010000225.1 GCA_025935675.1 Burkholderiales bacterium | reverse complement strand
TGCCGCCCGAGCTCGGCGCCAAGGTCGTCGAGGACGACGTGCTGTTCAAGCGCGGCTGGTGCTGGCCGACCGAGGGCGACGCCGCGGCGCTGCTCGAGACGTCGAAGTCGATGGTCGACGGCAAGCTGATCCAGAAGCCGCTGACATGGGGCGAGGTCAAGGGCGCGTTCGCCACCGCGGCCGGACCGGTCAAGGCCGCGTACGACAAGACCGGACGCGTCCCCGATCTCGCCGGCTTCACCGCCAAGAACACCGCGGACCTGCGCGGCATGCCGATCTGGGATCTCGATCGCTGGACCGAGCGCACGTAATTTCATTCACGAAGTCGAAGAGGCAACATGAACGTCGGATTCGTAGGGTTGGGGACGATGGGCGGGCCGATGGCGCGCAATCTCCTCAAGAAGGGCCATTCGCTGGTGGTGTTCGATGTCGTGCCGTCGTCGGTCAAGGCGCTCGTCGACGCCGGGGCGAAAGCCGCCGCCACGCCGAAGGACGTGGCGGCGGCGTCGGAGATGGTGATCACGATGCTGCCCGACGCGCCGGACGTCGAGCGCGCGGTGCTGGGTGCCGACGGCGTCGCCGCCGGCATCCGTCCCGGCAGCGTCTACATCGACATGAGCACGATCGATCCGGCGACGACGCTGCGCGTCGGCGCCGCGATCGCCGCCAAGGGCGCGTCGATGATCGACAGCCCGGTGGGCAAGACCGCCGACGCCGCGGTCGCCGGCACGCTCACGCTGATGGTCGGCGGCCCGGACGATGTCGTCGCGCGCTGCCGGCCGGTGCTCGAGTGCATGGGCACCGACTTCTTCCACTGCGGCGCGCTCGGCGCCGGGCAGACGATGAAGCTCCTCAACAACCTGCTCGCGCAGACGATCGGCAGCGCCAACGTCGAGACGCTGGTCGCCGGCGTCAAGGCGGGCATCACGCTCGACACGATGATGGCGGTGCTGCGCACGACGATGGCGTGGAACCAGCAGCTCGGCGTGGCGATGACCAAGCGCTCGCTGGCGGGCGACTTCAAGCCCGGCTTCATGACCAAGCTCGCGCACAAGGACTGCCGCCTCGCGCTGTCGATGATCGATTCGCTCGGCCTGCGCTCGCCGGTCACGCATGCGACGATGACGGCGCTCGACGATGCGATGCGAGGCGGCATCGCCGACGACGATGTCGGCGCGATGCTCAAGCTGCGCGAGGAGGCGGCCGGCGTGAAGGTGCGGCTCGCGTGATCCGCAGCGCGGCCGCCGGCGTTCGAGCGTGCCATCGGCGGGCGCCGGCCGGCGGCGCGGGCGCAGCCATTCGATGAGCGAATCGAGCCCGCTCGATACGCTGCCGCGCACGCCGGCGGATCCCGCCGACGCGCGCTGGCTCGATGCGCGCGACGACGTCGCCACCGCGCTCGTCGCGATCGCCCGCGGCACGCCGGTCGCGCTCGCCTGCGGCGACGCACGGCGCGAGGTCGTGCTGCGCGAGGACATTGCCGCCGGCCACAAGTTCGCGCTGGCGAGCCTCGCGCGCGGCGCGCCGATCCACAAGTATGGCGAGCTGATCGGCCATCTCACCGCCGCGGTCGAGCCTGGCGATTGGGTCCACGAGCACAACCTCGCGACGAGCGCGCATGGCCCGTCCGGCGGCGACGCCGCGCAACGGGCCGAGCGCGCGCGGGACGCGGCGTTGCATCGCGACCAGGCGCGCTCCGCGCACCACGCGACGACCGAGGCCACCGCACGCACGCATCGCACGGCCGCCAGCGCCCGCAGCCCCGATCATTTCCTCGGCTACCCACGGCCCGACGGCCGCGTCGGCGTGCGCAATCACGTGCTGGTGCTGTCGCCGACCGGCCTCACCAGCGCCGCGGCGACGCGCGTGGCGAGCCTCGTGCGCGGCACGCTCGCGGTGACGTCCGGCTTCGGCCGCGGCCAGGTGTCCGCCGACGCCGACCTGCACTTTCGCACGCTGGCGGGCCTCGCGCTCAATCCCAACGTCGCCGCCGTCGTCGTCATGTCCGCCGCCGACGACATCTCGCAGTCGTATGCCGATGCCGTCGCCGCGAGCGGCAAGCCTGTCGTCGCGCTGTCGCTGCCCGGGGTGCACGAGGACGCACTGGCGCTCGTCGACCGCGGCGTGCGCGCCGCGGCGCGCCTCGTCGCCGACGCGTCGTCGCTGCGCCGTGCGCGCGCCGACCTGGCGCAGTTGTGCGTCGCCGTCGAATGCGGCCATTCGGACGCGAGCTCCGGCATCCTGTGCAATCCGCTCGCCGGCCGGATGATGGAGCTCGTCGCCGCGGCGGGCGGACAGGCGATGTTCAGCGAGACCGTCGAATGGACGGGCGCCGAGCACCTGCTCGCGCAGCGCGCGGTGGATGCCGGCGTCGCCGCGCGCATCGTCGCCGCGGTCGCCGCGCGGGAGGCGCGCGTGCGCGAATCGGGCGGCGACATCCGCGCGCAGAATCCCGGCCCGCAGAACAAGGCCGGCGGCCTGACGACGATCGAGGAGAAGGCGCTCGGCGCGATCGCCAAGGGCGGCCGCCAGCCGATCCGCGGCGTGCTCGCGGCAGCCGAGCGGCCCCGCGGTCCCGGCCTCTTCCTGATGGACACGCCGTTCTTCTCGCCGGAGTCGATGACGGCGATGGTCGCGGGCGGCGCGCAGCTCGTCGTGTTCACCACGGGCGCGGGCAACAGCTACTGCAGCGCGATCGCGCCGACGATGAAGATTTCCGCGAACCCGGCGACGCTCTTGCATCTCACCGAGCAGATCGACTTCGACGCCGCCGGCGACGATCGCGAGGCGCGCGCGCACGACGGCCTCGCGCGCCTGTGCGACATCGCGTCGGGATCGCTCACCTATGGCGAGATCGTCGGCGAAGGCGGCGAGGTCGTGAGCCGCGTCGCGTCGTCGATCTGATCGCCTGCCCTGCTCCACGCCTGCAATGACCGACGCCCTCGACCCCGTATCGGCGCTGATGCAATACCCGACCGCCGTCGTCTCCGATGCGCTGGACGAGATCGGCGTCATGGGCGTTGTCACCGGCATGCAGGCGCAACGGCCCGGCCAGGGACGCACCGCCGGCCGCGCGCTCACCGCCGCGCTCGTGCCGAAGTCCAACGATCCGGCGGCGTATCGCTTCGGCGGCGGTGTGGGCAAGCCGCTCGAGCAGGTGCTCGCGACGATGAAGGACGGGCACATCGTCGTCATGGACATCGGCGGCTCGCCGCGCGCGGCGGCGTGGGGCGGCCTCGCCTCGCGGATCGCGCAGCGTCGAGGCGTGCGCGGCACGATCATGTGGGGCGCGTGCCGCGACGTCGACGAGATCCGCGCGATCGGCTACCCGGTGTGGGCGGTGGCGACGTGCCCGCGGCGCAGCCGCAACGAGTTCACCTTCGGATCGATCGGCGAGCCGGTGACCGTCGCCGGCGTGACGATCGCGCCCGGCGACTACGTGCTGGCCGACGATACCGGCATCGTCGTCGTGCCGGCCGCGCGCATTGCCGAGGTGCTCGCGCTCGCCGCGCGCATCGCCGCGCAGGAAGCGGCGCTCGAGGCGCGGGTGCTCAACGATTCGCTGTCGAGCTGGGACGACGTATGAGACGCATGACGAAGAGCAGGATGACGATGACGCGCACGCGCGGGGTTCGCCGATGAGCTACGATCCCGCCGCCACGCGACCGATCGGCAGGCACGGACTCGCCGTGTCGCAGCTCGGCCTCGGCACCGCACCATTTGGCGCGGTCGACGGCAACACGACCGGCGCAGGCACCACGCGCGCGTTCGTTGCCGCGCACGAGGCCGGCCTGCGCTATTTCGACACGGCGCCGTTCTACGGCTTCGGGCTCGCCGAGCGCCGCCTGGGCGCCGCGCTCGAGACCGTCGATCGCCGCGAGCTCACGCTGTCGACGAAGGTCGGCCGCATCCTCGAGCCGCAGGGCGACCGCGTTTCTCCCGGCCCGTCCGGCGGCGAGCGCCCGTTCACGTTCGTCTACGACTACAGCCACGACGGCGCGCTGCGCTCGCTCGACATGAGCCTCGCGCGCCTCGGCACCAACCGCATCGACATCGTGCTGCTGCACGACGTGAATCGCCGCTGGCAGGGCGACGCGGTCGAGGCGCGCTACAAGGAGGCGATGGCGGGCGCGTACCGCGCGCTTTCCGACCTGCGCGCGCAGGGCGTCATCCGCGCGATCGGCGTCGGCGTCAACGACTGGGAGATCCTGCTGCGCTTCGCCGCCGACGGCGACTTCGATTGCTTCATGCTCGCCGGCCGCTACACGCTGCTCGATCACACCGCCGGCGCGCGCTTCATGCCTGAATGCAAGCGGCGCGGCATCGCGGTGCTGATGGCGGCGCCGTTCAACTCGGGCATCCTCGCCACCGGGCCGGTCAGCGGCGCGACCTATTTTTACCAGGACGCCGATGCCGACATCGTCGCGCGCACCAAGCGCATCGTCGCGGTGTGCGAGCGCCACGGCGTCGCGCTGCCCGCCGCGGCGCTGCAGTTCCCGCTGGCGAACGAGGCGGTCGCGAGCGTGGTCACCGGCATGCCCGCCGCCGCCGAGGTCGCGGCCAACGTCGCGCACATGCGCGCGCCGATCCCGCCTGATTTCTGGCGCGAGCTCGTGCACGAGAAGCTGATCGATCCGGGCGTCCCCGTGGCGCAACGCGAATAGGTCGGCACACGACCCATTCGCGGGGACCGCACTACCAGCTGCCTGACGCGCCTCCACCGCCCGAGCTGCCGCCGCCGCCGGAGAATCCACCACCGCCGCCCGACGAGCCGCCGCCCGAGGAGCCGCCGCTCGTGATCACCCATCCGCCGACGTTGGCGCTGCCATTGGCCTTGAGCTCCTTCGCGGCCTTCGCGTACCACGGCTGGCTTCGCGCGATGAGTTTCGCCAGCGGGAAGCCAATGAGATAGACGCCGAGCACGCCGAGGCCGATCTTCTGGCCGACGACGATGAACGGGAACATCGCCCAGAACGGGATCAGGAACAGGTAGAGGAACCAACCCATGCCCGGCGTGAGCACGCCGACGACGGTGAACACGCCGAGGATGCCGAAGATGAAAAAGCCGAGCAGGATGCGCATCGGCCACGGGATCGTGTCGCCGGGCGACTTCACGTCAGCAAGCGCGTGCGGCGCATCGGCGTCCGCCACCTTCGACGACAGTCCCAGCGCGTCGCCGCGGCCCTCGAGCTGCGCGACGATCGCCTCCGCGCCTTTGGTCACGCCGCCGTCGTAGTCGTTCGCCTTGAACGCCGGCGTCATGATGTTGCGGATGATGCGCGCGGCGATCGCGTCGGGCATCGCGCCCTCGAGGCCGTAGCCGACCTCGA
>JAICUU010000354.1 GCA_025935675.1 Burkholderiales bacterium | reverse complement strand
GGATACCGCATGGATCCAGACGATGTCCCCAGCGGGACGCGCACCAGCGTAGCGACCGAACCGCTCGCCGATCGCCTCGCGGTATCCCGGTTCCCTGCGGCCACGCCACCACAGGCGCAGCGGCAAGAGCGGCTGCGCGCACCACCACAGCAGCGAATACAGCGCGCGCATCAGCAGCGCGGCGACACGAGGTAGAGCTCGCCCAGCGCGTCGATGACCTCGGAGGCGGTCGGCACGGCGCCGCTGCCGCCGAGGTCGCGCGTCGCGCCGCCGCAGATCGCGACGCCGGCGAGCGCGGCGTCGGTTTCGGTGAAGATCGCCACCGTCGCGGTGCCGAGCGCCGCGGCGAGGTGCGTCAAGCCGGTGTCGACGCCGGCGACGACGTCGGCGTGCGCGAGCAGCGACGCCGCCTCGGCGAGCGAAAGGCGCGGCGCAAGCGTCGCGCCGTCGATGCCGTCGGCGATCCGCCGGCAGCGCTCGGCTTCGTCCGGCGTGCCGAACGTCAGCAGGACCGTTACGCCGTTGCCGGCGAGATGGCGCGCGAGCGCGCGCCAGCGGTCGTCGGGCCACAGCTTCGACGCGCGTGACGTCGCGGTCACCAGCACCGCGTAGCGGCCGTCGGGAATTGCGGCGAGCGGCGGCAGCGGCTTCCAGTTCCAGCGCGGCGGGCCCTCGATCGCGTAGCCGAGCGCGCTCGCGGCGATGACGCGGCACTTGTCGACGAAGTGGATGTCGCGGTCGACGACGTGGTGCGCGTCGTGCAGCAGCGTGGCGAGCGGCTCGCGGATGCTCGCGGCAGCGAGACCGTGGCGCCGGCCGCGCGCGATGCGCGCGATGACCGCGCCCTTGAGCTGCTCCTGCAGGTCGATGACGGCGTCGTAGTGATTCGCGGCCGTCGCGCGCCTGAACGCGCGGAATTCGCGCCACGTCGCCGACCGCAACAGCGAGGCGCGCCATCGCCGCAGCGCCACCGGGATCACCTGTGCGATGTCGGCGTCGAGCGCGGGCAGCGCCGCGAACGCCTCCTCGGCAACCCAGTCGATCGCGGCATCGGGATGCGCCCGCTTCAAGTCGGCGGCGAGCGCGAGCGCGTAGACCACGTCGCCGAGCGACGACGGCCGCACGACGAGGACGCGCATCATCGAAGCGTCGAGCCGGCTCGCGCCGGGGCTCGCGTGCGCGTGCCGCCGCGCGAAACCACGTAGAATCGCGCCTTCACGAGCATCTCCCCGTCATCGTTGCCGGCGCATGGCCGAGTCGCTTCCCCTGTCGCTTTGCATCATCGCGCGCGATGCCGCCGCGGAGCTCGCCGCGTGCATCGAGTCGGCGCGCTTTTGCGACGACATCGTCGTCCTCGACTCGGGGAGCCGCGATGATACCGTGGAACTCGCGACGCGCCTCGGCGCGCGCGTTCTCGCGCGGCCGTTCGCGGGCTTCGGTCCGCAGAAGCAGGCGGCGGTCACCGCGGCGCGCAACGACTGGGTGCTGTGCCTCGATGTCGACGAGCGCGTGACGCCCGAGCTGGCCGCGTCGATCGCGCGCGTACTGGCGCGTCCCGACCCCGGCGCGGCGGCGTTCGCCGTCGCGCGGCGCAACCGCTTCCTCGGCCGCTGGCTCAACCACGGCGAGGGCTACCCCGACTGGAACGTGCGCCTGTTCGACCGCCGCTATGCGCGCTGGAGCGACGACATCGTGCACGAGCGCGTGATCGTCGACGGCCACGCCGCGCGCATCGACGGCGACCTCCTGCACGCGTCGGCGGAGTCGCTCGCCGACTACATCGCCAAGCAGAACCGCTACACGAGCCTGCAGGCCGAGGAGCTCCATCGTGCCGGCCGCTCGGCGAGCTTCGCGCAGATCGCGCTGTCGCCGTGCGCGCGTTTCGTGCGCCTCTACGTGTTCCGGCTTGGATTCCTCGACGGCGCCGCCGGCTTCGCCCACATCGCGGTCGGCGCGTTCGCGAGCTTCCTCAAGTACGCGAAGCTGCGCGCGCTCGGCGCCGGGGACACGGAATGAGCGCGAGCGCTGCCACCCGCGTCCTGGTCACCGGCGGCGCGGGCTTCATCGGCATGCACGTCGCGCTGCGCCTCGCGCACGACGGCGCCGACGTCGTCGCGATCGACAACTTCGACCCGTACTACGACGTCGCGCTGAAGGAGGCGCGGGTGCGCGAGCTCGCGCGCGAGCGCCGCGTGGCATTCCGCCGCCACGAGCTCTGCGACGCGGACGCCACCGCCGCGCTGTTCCGCGACGGCGGCTTCTCGCACGTCGTGCACCTCGCCGCGCAGCCGGGCGTGCGCTACTCGCTCGTCAACCCCGGCGCGTACCTCGCCAACAACGTCGACGCCTTCGGCCACGTGCTCGAAGGCTGCCGGCATGCGCGCACCGCCCATCTGCTGTATGCATCGTCGTCGAGCGTGTACGGC
>JAICUU010000258.1 GCA_025935675.1 Burkholderiales bacterium | reverse complement strand
GTGGATCGATCCGGCGCTCCTCAAGCTCGTCGTGAAGATCGGGCTGCCGACCGGCTTGCAGGTGATCGGCATGTCGATCGCCGAGATCGCGATCCTCGCGCTGGTCAACGGCTTCGGCGCCGACGCGACGGCGGCGTACGGTGCCGTCAACCAGGTCGTCAACTACGTGCAGTTCCCGGCGATCTCGATCGCGATCACCGCGTCGATCCTCGGCGCGCAGGCGATCGGCGCCGGTCGCGTCGGCGACCTTGGCGCGATCACGCGCACCGGCCTCGTGCTGAACCTCATCGGCACCGGCGGCCTCGTGCTGCTGGGTTACGCGTTGTCGCGCGCGCTGATCGGCCTTTTCATCACCAGCGCGCCGGTGATCGAGGTCGCCCAGACGCTTTTGCACATCATGCTGTGGAGCACCGTCGTCTACGGCGCGTCGGCCGTGCTCTCCGGTGTCATGCGCGCGTCGGGAGCGGTGCTGGTGCCGGTGGCGATCACCATCGCATGCATCGCGTTCATCGAGGTGCCCTCGGCGTACGCGCTGTCCGCGCGCTTCGGCCTCGAGGGCGTGTGGATGGCGTACCCGATCGCGTTTGTCGCGATGCTCGTCGGGCAGACGCTGTACTACCGGCTGTTCTGGAAGAAGCGCCGGATCGAGCGGCTCGTGTAGGCGGCCGAGCCGGCGCGAGCCGGCAACACCGTGGCGTCGCCCATCCTTGTATAGTTTGTCCACGCGGGCGCCGCGGTGGCTCCGCCCGCAACCCGGTCAGTCGCAAAGGAACCGATCTTGAACGCATCCAGCTCGTTGCAATCGTGGGCGCCGCGCGCGTTGAGCGTGCTGCGCATCGTCACCGCATTCCTGTTCATGGTGCACGGCAGCGCCAAGCTCCTGCACGTGCCGCACCAGGCGATGTTCGACAACCTGAAGCTCATGTCGCAGTTGGGCCTGCAAGGCGTCCTCGAGCTGGTGGGCGGCGGGCTACTCGTCATCGGGCTCTTCAGCCGCCCGATCGCGTTCCTGCTGTGCGGCGACATGGCGGTGGCCTATTTCATCGCGCACTGGCCGAAGAGCTGGCTGCCGATCCTCAACGGGGGCGAGCTCGCGGTGTTGTTCTGCTTCGTGTTCCTCTACGTATGGATCGCGGGCCCGGGACCGTGGAGCGTGGACGCGGCGATGCGCCGCGGCCGTTGATCAGGTCTCGCGAGACGCCGGGCTTCGTAGTCTCGCCAACATGACCGACACGACCGGCGCCGCGATCGGCCACGCTCCGCGCGAGCTGTCCGACGAGGCGCAGCGCGGCAACATCGCGCGCCTGTCGATTGCCCAGGCGCTGGCCGGCGCCAACTCGGTCGTCGCGTACGCGACCGGCGCGATCGTCGGCAATTCGCTGGCACCGGACAGCAGGCTCGCGACGCTTCCGCTGTCGATCTTCGTCGTCGGCATGGCGGCATCGATCCTGCCCGTCGGCGCCATCGCGCGTCATCACGGGCGCCGTACGGCGTTCCTGGTCGGCACGGGTGCCGGCATCCTCGCAGGTCTTCTCGCCACGCTGGCGGTCCTCGAGAGCTCGTTCTGGCTGTTCTGTGTCGCCACGTTTCTCGGCGGCGCCTACGCGGCGGTGGTGCTGTCGTTCCGCTTCGCGGCGGCCGACGGCGTCGATGCGACCCGGCGCGCGCGCGCCGTTTCGCTGGTGATGGCCGGCGGGGTCGCGGCGGGCGTGCTCGGACCGCAGCTCGTGACGCTGACGATGGACGCGTGGCCGCCCTACACGTTCGCGGCAACGTACATCGCGCAGGCTGCGGTCGCGCTCCTGTCGATGGGCGTGCTGGCGGGCGTGCGATTGCCGAAGCCCACCGCCGCCGAGATCGCCGGCGGACGGCCGCTCGCGGTCGTCGCGCGACAGCCGCGCTTCATCACCGCGGTGATCTGCGGCGCGGTGTCGTACATGCTGATGAACTTCCTGATGACGGCGGCACCCTTGGCGATGAAGCTCTGCGGGCTCTCGCAGCAGAGCGCGAACCTCGGCATCCAGTGGCACGTCATCGCGATGTACGGACCGAGCTTCTTCACCGGACGGCTGATCACGCGCTTCGGCGCGAGCCGTGTCGTGGCGGGCGGGCTCGTGCTGATGGGCGTGTCGGCGCTGGTGGGACTTGCCGGCATCGACGTCGCGCATTTCTGGCTGACGCTGGTGCTGCTCGGTGTCGGCTGGAATTTCAGCTTCATCGGCGCGTCGACGCTGGTGCTCGAGAGCCATCGCCCCGACGAGAAGACGCGCGTGCAGGCGCTCAACGACTTCATCGTGTTCGGCCTGATGACGATCGGCTCGTTCGTGTCCGGCAGCCTGCTGTCGGCGTACGGATGGAACGTCGTGCTGGCCGCGTCGTTCCTGCCGCTCGCGATCGCCGTCGTCGCGCTGATGGTCACCACGCGCGTTCATCGCGCGACCGAGGGCGCGCGGGCGTAGACGCGACTATCCGTGCCGTTGGCAACGGCGCGCTGCATTGCCCGCCTCGCGAGGCAATGGCACGGGAATTGCAAAACTGCCGCGAACGAAATCGATCGGACGGACGCTTCGGGATTCCTCGCCGTGCGACGGCACGTCGGCGCGCGCAACGCAAGCCACGGGAATCAGAGGTCAATCGCCCGGCCCATCCGCAAGGGGAACCCTCCGGTGATGAAGTTTCTTCAAGCTCGCGCATCGTCGATCGCGCGGACGATCGGCGTGATGATCGTGCTGCTCGCGTCGAACGCGGCCGTCGCACTTACGACGCTCACCGTCACATTGTCCTCGGACAACAATCCCGGAGGCGTCGGCGAGCCGGGCGACCTGCGGTACGCGCTGAACGCGATGAACCAGGGGCTGAACACGATACCCGACGATTACGCGATCGTCTTCGCCTTTCCGATGACGATAGAGCTCAACGGCATCCTGCCGATCGTCAACAATTCGCCGAACCCGGTGAACGTCACGATCGGCAACGCGGGCTCGACGCCCACCGTCACGATCGACGGCAACGGCGGCGCCTATCCCGGATTCTTCATTCCGATGGGGAACGTCACGCTCCAGAACATGGTGCTGCAGAACATGACCGCGCGCGGCGGCAATGGCGGCGACGGCATCTCGGGCGGTGGCGGCGGCCTCGGCGCCGGGGGCGCGATCTACGCGCCTCAAGCGTTCCTGAACGGCTCGAATCCTTCGATTGCGCTGCAGAACGTTTCGATCAACGACACCGCGGCCGTCGGCGGGAACGGCGGAAGTTACATCGGCGCGGCGTCGACCGGCAACGAGGGTGGCGGTGGCGGCGGCGGCTTCGGTGGAAACGGCGGGTCCGTCCTGACCACCGGAATCACCGGAGGCGCTGGGGGCGGAGGGTTCGGTGGGGACGGCGGCAATGTCACGCTGTCGACCGACGACATTCTCGGCGGCGGCGGCGGTGGCGGTGGGGGACTTGGATCCCGCGCCACAATCGGCACGCTCACGAACCTGGGCAATGGCGGCGCCGATCAGGCTGTCGGGCTGGCTGGCAGCGGCTATGGCCTTTCGATCACCGCGGGCTCCGGCGGGGGCGGCCTGAACGGCGGCAACAACGCGGGAGGCGGTGGTGGGGGTGGTGCGATCGGCGGGTCCGCGCTGTCCGGCGGCGGCGGAGGAGGAAGCGCCGGACAAAACGGACTCACGGCGCAAGGCTCGATACCGCCGATGCTCAAGGACGCGTTTCGTTCCGGCGGCAACGGCGGCGACGGCGGCGGCGGTGGCGGCGGCAGCGTGGTCATGACGAATTTCTCGAACGAAATCGACGGACAGGCCGCGGATGGGGGCTACGGAGGCGGAGGTGGAGGCGGCTCCGGCACCGGTGCCTTCGACATCGATTACACCGTCCATGGTGGTGCGGGCGGGTTCGGCGGCGGTGGCGGGGGCGGCGGCGTCAATCTGTCCGGGATGACGTTTGCGGACGGCGGCAATTCCCTTGGCGGCGGCGGCGGTGCCGGCGGCGGACCCTCGAATGGCTTGAATGCCCAAGGCGGCGCCGACATCGGAAATCTCGGCGGAGGGATCGGAGGGATTGGCGCCGATACCTATGGAGCGGGCTTCGGCGGCGGCGGCGGTGGAGGTGGCAGCGGTCTTGGCGGCGCGATCTTCGTCGATAGCAACCTGAATTTCACCGTGCAGGCGATGCCGGGAATTCCGACCACGTTCAACGCTTCGAACAACACGACGCAGGCAGGCGTCCATGGGACGGGCGGCCCGGGAGGTTCGGACGGCGGCGACGGTTCGGCGCTCGGCAACAGCATCTTCCTGCGCGCCGGTTCCACGCT
>JAICUU010000042.1 GCA_025935675.1 Burkholderiales bacterium | reverse complement strand
ACGCTGCCGGCCTGCGTGACGGCCGCAGCGGCGGCGAACGCGGCGATGCCGTGCGTGACGAGCGCCGTGCGCCGCACGTCGACGCCGAGCGCCTCGGCATGATCGGGCCCGCGCGCGAGGCGATTCAAGCTCCGCGCGATGAACAGCGATGCGACGAGCGAGACCGCGAGCGCCGCAAGCGCGGCGCGCGGATCGGCGGCGCCGTTGAGGTCGCCGATCAGCCAATACAGCATGCCCTTGACCTGCGCGGACGGCGCCACCGACAGGATGAGCGCGATCAGCGCGCCCCATCCCGCGGCGACGACGACGCCGGTCAGCAGGAGCCGCGGCGAGGCGCGGGCGTCGCGGTGGCCGGCGAGCGTGAACACGATCGCCGTCGACACGACGGCGCCCGCGAATGCGGCGGGCGCGACGAACGCGACCGCGCCCACGAGGATCGCGCCGAGCGCGCCCACGGCGGCGCCGCCCGACACCCCGAGCACGTACGGATCGGCGAGCGGGTTGCGCAGCACGACCTGCAGCAGCGTGCCGGCGAGCGCCAAAAGGCCGCCGACGGCGAACGCGCACAGCGCGCGCGGCAGCCGCAGCGACAGCACGATTGCGGCGGCATCCGGCGAGCCTGGCACGCCGCCGAAGAGCGCCACCAGTACGCTCGCGAAGTCGACGTGGACGCTGCCCGCCATCGACGCCGCCACCAGCGCGAGTGCGCTCGCGAGGGCGGCGATCGCGACGATCCCGAGCGTGCGCGCGGGCGTGAGCGGATCGCGCATGATGCCCGCGATTATAGGAGCGTGGGGAGCTCCCGCCGCGCGCGTAAAATCGTCGCTGCGATCCGCTTGGACGCGGACGGGGTCGCGATGAACAAGGCATTCACCAACGAGGAAACCGCCGTCGATCCGTTCGACGACGACGACGGCGAAGCGGCGTCGCCGCTGCCGCAGGGCGCGCGGAACTACATGACGCCCGGGGGCCACGCCCGGCTGGTGGCCGAGCTCGAGCAGCTCAACAAGGTCGAGCGGCCGGCGCTCGTCGCGACGGTGTCGTGGGCGGCCGGCAACGGCGACCGCTCCGAGAACGGCGACTACATCTACGGCAAGAAGCGCCTGCGCGAGATCGACCGGCGCATCCGCTTCCTGGTGAAGCGCCTCGATGCCGCCGAGGTCGTCGACCCGGCCGCGCGGCGCGACGACGACAACGCCGACCGCGTCTACTTCGGCGCCACGGTTACCGTCGGCGACGAGAGCGGCGCGACGCGCACGGTGTCGATCGTCGGCATCGACGAGATCGACACCGCGCGCGGTTACATCAGCTGGATCTCCCCGATGGCACGGGCGCTGCTCAAGAGCCGCGAAGGCGACGTCGTGACGCTGCACACCCCCGCCGGCGCCGAGGAGCTCGAGGTGCTGCGGGTCCACTACGAGCCGCTCGCGACCTGACGGCGGACCGGCGGTCGGCAGCCGCCGGGGGACGGCCCGCGCGATGTTGACGCTCCTGCGGCGGCATGCCACAGTTTCACGGATGGACGCCGAAATCGGACAGCTCGAGCAGAAGGTCGCGACACTGATCGCGCACGCGCGCGAGATGGGCACGGCCAACGAAGTCCTGCGCCGCGATCTCGAAGCCGCGCAGGCGCGCAATCGCGAGCTCCTGACGCGGATGCACGAGGCCGGCACGCGCCTCGACATGCTGATGGCGCGCATCCCCGAGGCGTGACCGCGCGCGACATGATCCCGCGCCGCACATGACGACGCATCCGACATGACGACGCGTCCGACATGACGACGCGCGATACGGCGCCGCGCGATGTGGCGCCGCGCGAGGTGGCGCCGCGCGACGGCGCCGCGCGCGCGGCACCCGATCGCGCGGTCACGCTCGACGTCAGCATCCTCGGCCGCGATTACCGGATCGCCTGCAAGGAGAGCGAGCGCGCCGAGCTCCTGCAGGCGGTGACGTTCCTCGATCGGCGCATGCGCGAGATCCGCGACCAGGGCAAGGTCAGCGGGCCCGATCGCATCGCGGTGATGGCGGCGCTCAACATCGCGCACGATCTCCTGCGCGACAAGTCGCGGCACGCACGCGGCGACACCACGCCGCGAAGCGCGTCCGAACCCGCGATTGACGGCGGAAGCGCGCAGCGTAGAATTCGTGACATGGGCACGGCGATCGATTCGCTGCTCGCGAGCCAGGACAAGCTGTTCTGACGCGCGCGGCGCGCGTCGCGGCGCCGCCCTCCGTTCAATCCCCTGCGGTGTTCGACACGGGCCACGTGTGTCTTTGAACCAATGCCATTAGTGCGAGGTGGTCGAGCCAGCGAGCCGGTGTGCGCGTCCCACGCGGATGTGCCTGAAGGCTCCGGCAGACCGCCGACTTGAACTTCGGTTCAAGGCCAGACGGCCACGACGGCACTTGCGGGGGTCCTTTCGGGCATGCGATGGCGCGATCCGCTGGACGGATCGCGCCATCGCCGTCCACACCGCGCGCGCGCCGGGACGCCGATCATGCGCGGCGATCCTGCGCTCGGCGCAGGGTTTAGACTGGCGCATGGTCACCGGATCCCGGATGCACGCGGCTCGCACGGCATGCGTCACTGGCTGATGAAGTCCGAGCCCGACGAGGTGTCGATCGACGACCTCGCGCGCGCGCCCAACAAGACGATCGCGTGGTTCGGCGTGCGCAACTACCAGGCGCGCAACTACATGCGCGATGACATGCGCGTTGGCGACCTCGCGTTCTTCTACCACTCGAGCTGCCCCGAGCCCGGCATCGCCGGCATCGTCGAGGTCACCAAGGCGGCCTACCCCGACGCGTCGCAGTTCGATCGCAAGAGCCCGTACTACGACGCCAAGTCCACGAAAGACGCGCCGCGCTGGTGCAATGTCGAGGTGACGCTGCGCGAGAAGACGCCGCTGATCGCGCTCGCCACGCTGCGCGACGATCCCGCGCTCGACGGCATGCTGCTGCTCAAGCGCGGCAATCGGCTGTCGATCACGCCGGTCGAGCCGGCGCACTGGCGCCACATCACGCGGCTCGCCGCGCGCACGGCGCGCGCATGACGCCCGCCCTCTGGGCGATTTTCGTCGCGCTCGGTGCCTATGTCGGCTTCCTCGCGGGGCTGCTCGGCATCGGCGGCGGCTTCACGATCGTGCCGGTGCTCGCCGAGGTGTTCGCGTACCAAGGCCTCGACCACGCGCACCTGTTGCCCCTGGCGATCGGCACGTCGGCGGCGTCGATCGTGTTCACCGCGTTCGCCTCGGCGCGCGCGCATCACAAGCGCGGCGCGGTCGCCTGGCCGATCGTGCAGGCGATGGCGCCCGGCCTCGTCATCGGCTCGCTGGTCGGACCGCAGATCGCCTCGGCGCTGCCGATGCGCGTGATGGCGGCGATCTTCGGCTCGTTCACGTGGGTCGCCGCGCTGCGGATGCTCGGCACGCGCGCGCCGCGCGCGACGCACCCCCTGCCGGGCAAGCCGGCGATGTTCGGCGTAGGCGCCGTGATCGGGATCGTTGCAGGCATGGTCGGCACCGGCGGCGCGTTCCTGGCGGTGCCGTTCATGACGCGCAGCGACATCAAGATGCACACCGCCGTCGCGACATCGGCGGCGATCGGCTGGCCGGTGGCGCTGGCGTCGGCGATCGGCTTCGTGTTCGCCGGCTGGCGCGTCGATGGCCTGCCTGCGGGCTCGGTCGGCTACGTCTACCTGCCGGCGCTTGCCGGGATCGTCGTCATGAGCATGCTGCTCGCGCCGCTCGGCGCGCGCGTCGCGCATGCGATGCCGGTCGCGCGGCTGCGCGCCGCGTTCGCGCTGCTGCTCTTCGTGCTCGGCGCGTGGATGTGGTGGAAGGCGATGCGGCCCTGACGGCCCCATCGAGTCAGTCGGCGGGTGCGGCGGCCTCGCGCTGGCCCTCGAGGTCGTTGTAGCCGGTCGCGACCGGCGCATCGCCGCCCGGACGGATCCTGACCGCGCAGTACTTGAACTCGGGAATCTTGCCGAACGGGTCAAGCGCCGGGTTGGTGAGCAGGTTGGCGGCCGCCTCGTAGTAGCAGAACGGGATGAACACCGCGCCGCGCGGCGTGCCCTCGTCGGCGCGCGCGAAGAGCGTCACCGCGCCGCGTCGCGACGCGATGCTGATCGTGCCGCCGGGCTCCACGCCGAACGCTGCGAGGTCGAGCGGATTGACCGACGCCACCGGCCCAGGCTCAATCGCGTCGAGCACGGCGGTGCGACGCGTCATGCTGCCGGTGTGCCAATGCTCGAGCTGGCGGCCGGTGATCAGCACGAACGGGTACTCGGTGTCGGGACGCTCGGCGGCCGGGATGAGCTCGGCCGGCACGATCTTCGCGCGCCCGCTCGCGGTCGGGAAATTCTCGGTGAACACGACGCGGTCGCCGGGGTCGCCGACCTTTTCGCACGGATAGGTGACCGCATGCTCGGCCTCGAGCCGGTCCCAGGTGATGCCGGCGATCGATGGCATCGCCTCGCGCATCTCGTCGAACACCTCGCGCGGATGCGTGTAGCGCCAGTCGAGGCCGAGCTCGCGCGCCATCGCGACGATGATGTCGAGGTCGGGGCGCGCCTGTCCTGGCGCATCGAGCGCCTTGCGGCCGAGCTGCACTGCGCGGTCGGTGTTGGTGAACGTGCCGGTCTTCTCGGGGAACGCCGTCGCCGGCAGGATCACGTCGGCGAGGTAGCAGGTCTCGGTGAGGAAGATGTCCTGCACGACGAGCATCTCGAGCTCGGCGAGCGCCTGGCGCGCGTGCCGCACGTCGGGATCGGACATCGCCGGGTTCTCGCCCATGATGTACATGCCGGTGATGTCACCCGCGTGCACGGCGTTCATGATCTCCACCACGGTGAGGCCGGGCTGCGGGTCGAGCTCGGCGCCCCACAGCTTCTCGAACATCGCGCGAATCCCGGCGTCGCCGACCGACTGGTAGTCGGGATACACCATCGGGATGAGGCCCGCGTCGGACGCGCCCTGCACGTTGTTCTGGCCGCGCAGCGGATGCAGCCCGGTGCCGGGGCGGCCGATCTGGCCGGTCATCATCGCGAGCGCGATCAGGCAGCGCGCGTTGTCGGTGCCGTGCACGTGCTGCGACACGCCCATGCCCCACAGGATCATCGAGCCCTTCGACGTCGCGTACATCCGCGCCACCTCGCGCAGCGTCGGCGCGTCGATGCCGCAGATCGGCGCCATCTTCTCCGGGCTGTACGCCGCGACGTTGCGTTTGAGCTCGTCGTAGCCGCTGGTGCGATCGGCGATGAACGCGGGATCGGTGAGGCCTTCCTCGACGATGACGTGCATCATCGCGTTCAGCATCGCGACGTCGGTGTCGGGCTCGAACTGCAGGTAGCGCGTGGCGTGGCGCGCGAGCTCGGAGCGGCGCGGGTCGGCGAGAATGAGCCGCGTGCCGTTCTTCACCGCGTTCTTGATCCACGTCGCCGCCACCGGGTGGTTGACCACCGGGTTGGCGCCGATGACGATGACGACGTCGGCGAGCAGCACGTCCATCACCGGGTTCGACACCGCGCCCGAGCCGATGCCCTCGAGCAGCGCCGCCACGCTCGATGCGTGGCACAGGCGCGTGCAATGGTCGACGTTGTTGCTCCGGAAGCCGGTGCGCACGAGCTTCTGGAAGAGGTAGGCCTCCTCGTTGCTGCCCTTGGCCGAGCCGAAGCCGGCGAGCGCGCGCGGGCCCTTGGTGTCGCGGATCCGGCGCAACGTGCCGCCGGCACGCGCGAGCGCCTCCTCCCACGTCGCCTCGCGGAACACCTTCGAGTAATCGGCGGGGTCGACGACGAAGTCGGCGGTCTTCGGCACGCCGTCGCGGCGGATAAGCGGCGTGGTGAGCCGCTGCGGGTGCGACACGTAGTCGAAGCCGAAGCGCCCCTTGACGCACAGGCGCTCCTCGTTGGCGATGCCGTCGCGCCCTTCGACGCGCACGATCTTGTTGTCGCCGACGTGATAGGTGATCTGGCAGCCCACGCCGCAGTACGGGCACACCGACTTCACCAACTTGTCGACCGGCTTCAGGTAAGCGTCGTTCGCCGGCGCGAGCGCGCCGGTCGGGCAGGCCTGCACGCATTCGCCGCAGGCGACGCAGGTCGACTCGCCCATCGGGTCGCCCTCGTCGAACACGATCGCCGAATGCGACGCGCGGAACGCGTAGCCGATGACGTCGTTGACCTGCACCTCGCGGCAGGCGCGCACGCAGCGCGTGCACTGGATGCAGGCGTCGAGGTTGACCGCCATCGCCGGGTGCGAGAGGTCGGGCGCCGGCTGTGCGCGGCGCGCGAAGCGCGGCCTGGCGATGCCGAGCGCCTTCTGCCAGTAGAGGAGCTCCGAGTCGGGCTTGTAGACCTTGTCCGGCATGTCGGAGGCGAGGAGCTCGACGATCGTCTTCTGCGCGTGCACGGCGCGCGGCGAGTCGCTCTTGACGTCCATGCCTTTCGTCGGCTGGCGGCAGCACGACGGCGCGAGCACGCGCTCGCCCTTGATCTCGACCATGCACGAGCGGCAGTTGCCGTCCGGGCGCATGCCTTCCTTGTAGCAAAGGCGCGGGATGGCCACGCCGAGGCGGTCGGCGGCTTCGAGGATCGTCTCGCCGGGACGCGCGACGACGTCGGCGCCATTGAGCTTGAATTCGACCGATTCGGCGAGTTCGCGGGGCAGCGGTGCGTTCATGTCTCGAGCTCGTGCGGGAAGTACTTGTAGACACAGGCGATCGGATTCGGTGCCGCCTGGCCGAGGCCGCAGATCGAGGCGTCGGCCATTGCCTGCGAAAGATCGTCCAGCAGCGCCTTGTCCCAGCGCGGCTTCGCCATCAGGCCGACCGCCTTGTCGGTACCGACGCGGCAGGGCGTGCATTGGCCGCAGGACTCGTCGGCGAAGAATTCGAGGAGGTTCAACGCCGCGTCGCGTGCGCGGTCCTTGTCAGACAGGATCACCACGGCGGCGGAGCCGATGAAGCAGCCGTACGGCTGCAGCGTGTCGAAGTCGAGCGGGATGTCGCCCATCGACGCCGGCAGGATGCCGCCCGAGGCGCCGCCCGGCAGGTACGCGTAGAACGCGTGGCCGGGCTGCATGCCGTCGCAGTATTCGTCGATGAGCTCGCGCACGGTGATGCCGGCAGGTGCGAGATGCACGCCCGGCTTTTGCACGCGGCCCGACACCGAGAACGAGCGCAGGCCCTTGCGGCCGTTGCGGCCCTGCCCCGCGAACCACGCCGCGCCCTTCTCGAGGATCTCGCGGACCCACAGGAGCGTCTCCATGTTGTGCTCGAGCGTCGGCCGGCCGAAGAGTCCCACCTGCGCGACGTACGGCGGCCGCAGCCGCGGCATGCCGCGCTTGCCCTCGATCGACTCGATCATCGCCGACTCCTCGCCGCAGATGTACGCGCCCGCGCCGCGCCGCAGGTGGATCGTCGGCAATGGGGCTGGCGGATCGGCCTCGAGCGCCGCGATCTCGCGCGCGAGGACCTCGCGGCAGCCGGCGTACTCGTCGCGCAAATAGATATAGATGTCGCCGATGCCCACCGCCCATGCGGCGATCAGCATGCCTTCGAGGAAGCGGTGCGGGTCGCGCTCGAGGTAGTAGCGGTCCTTGAACGTGCCGGGCTCGCCCTCGTCGATGTTGACCGCCATCAGCCGCGGCGCCGCTTCGGCGCGCACGATCTTCCACTTGCGGCCGGCCGGGAAGCCGGCGCCGCCGAGTCCGCGCAGCGCCGAATTCTCCATCTCCGCGATCACCGCGTCGGCGTTGCGGCGGCCCTCGACGCAATCGACGTAGAGGCGGTAGCCGCCGGCCTTGCAGTATTCGTCGTAGCCGAGCGCGCGAGGCAGCTCGGCGTCGACGCGCTTCTTGGCGACCGCATCGGCGACTGCCTGCGGCGTGGCCTCGTCGATCGTGTGCTTGCCGACGACCGCGGCCGGCGCGTGCTCGCAGCGGCCGATGCACGGCGCGCCGATGACGCGCACCTCGCGGCCCTCGAGGCCCGCGAGCGCCGCGCGCAGTGCGTCGGCGCCCGCCATCTTGCACGACAGCGTCTCGCAGACGCGCACCGTGATCGGCGGCGGCGGCGTCTCGCCTTCCTTCACGACGTCGAAGTGGTGGTAGAACGTCGCCACCTCGTAGACCTCGGTCATCGCGAGGCGCATCTCCTGCGCGAGTGCGGCGATGTGCTGCGCGGAGAGGTGGCCGAAGCGGTCCTGCAGCTTGTGCAGGTGCTCGATCAGGAGGTCGCGGCGGCGCGGCGCCTCGCCGAGCAGCGCGCGCACCTCGGCCAGCGCGGCCGGGTCGACGGCGCGGCCCTTGGTCTGGCCGCGCACGCCGCGGCGGCCGCGCAGTTGCGAGAGATCGACGACGGCGTCGGCGGTGGTGGAAGCGGTTGGTGGCATCGTGGGCGTCAGTCCAGGAAATCGCAGTGCTTGTCGACGTGGGCGGCGAGATCGAGCGAGTGCTGCCGCACCAGGCGCTCGGCGAGCTCGGTGTCGCGCTTTTCGAGCGCCTCGATGATCCGCATGTGGTCCTCGATCGATCGCGACGCGCGGTCCGACTGCGAGATCGTCATCCGCCGGATCGCGCGCACGTGCAGGAACAGGTTCTCGATCGTCTTGCCCATCAGGTGCGAGCCCGACAGGCCGATGATCGCCTGGTGGAAGGCGATGTTCGCCTCCGAGTACTCGTTGATGTGCTCGGCCGGCGTCGACGTGCGGAACTCGTCGAACATCCGCCGCAGCGAGCCGATCTCGGCGTCCGAGGCGTTCACCGTGGCGAGCCGCGCCGCCATGCTCTCGACGGCCGCCCACAGCTCGATCATCTCGATGATCTGCTTCTTGGTCTTGCGCACGATGAACACGCCGCGCCGCGGCACCGTGCGCAGGAAGCCTTCCTGCTCGAGCAGCGTCATCGCCTCGCGGATCGGCGTGCGCGACACGCCGAGCGACTTCGACAGCTGGCGCTCGTCGAGGCGGATCTCGTGGCGCTGCGTGTAGATGTCGGTCTGCATGATCGCCGACTTCAGCGCCGCGTACGCCTGGTCGCGGAAGCTGACGTTGGTGTTGATCGGCGCGAGGGCAAGCGGCGTCGCCGGCGCGACGGCGCTCAAGACTGAGGCCACGTCCGTTCCTTCCTCCTCGGTTCCGGCGCCGGCCAACACGCGGCGCCGAATACGGGTGCGCCGGATCGCCGGCGACCCTGTTCTCGGCCTGTTATATACCAGATGCCAGCGAAGCGTCTACGACGCGGGCCAAGCACGCCGACGTTCCGATATACGGTTGCGGGGCCGGCGGGCGCGAAGCGCCAAGCGGCCCGTTGCGGCCGCGCGATCGCCGTGCGGGCGGCGGAAAAGGCGCGTTCTGCGAGATCAGGCGGCCGCGCGATGCTGCGCTGCAGCAGAAGCGGCGCTGCCGCCGCGCGCGGGGCTCGCCTGTCGCGCCATCGTCGTCGCGACGAGCTCGGCGATGAAATCGGCGTCGTACGCGGTGAGGAGGTGCGGATGGTACGTCGTCACGTAGGCGCGCACGCGCGCCTTGTCGCCGGCGATCGCGGCGAGCCCCGCGAGGGTCGCGCGATCCCAGTGCCAGTCGAAGCCGAGTTCGTCGAACGCCGCGTTGTAGGCGTCGACCTCGGTATCCGTCCGGTCGCTTGCGGGATGGGGGTGGCGCATCGCGAATCTCCTTGCATTGCCTGCCGGGCGGCCCACGCTGCCCCGACGACGCTCACGTTAGACCGGTTTAACCATAATGCGTAGTAGTATTTTTTTGTCATATTTATAATCTATTACTTATAGGTCATGCGCCACGTCACGCTGCGCCAGCTCCGCGTCTTCGACACGGTCGCGCGCCACCTGTCGTTCTCGCGCGCGGCCGAGGAGCTGCACCTCACCCAGCCGGCGGTGTCGGCGCAGGTGAAGGAGCTCGAGGGCCATGCGGGCATGCCGCTCTTCGAGCGCGTCGGCCGCAAGACGTACCTCACCGACGCCGGCCGCACGCTGCTCCCCTATGCGCGCACGATCCTCGCGCAGCTGCACGAGGCCGAGGAGGCGCTCGCGCGGATGAAGGGCGTCGCCGGCGGCCGCCTCAACATCGCCGTGATCAGCGCCGGCGACTATTTCTTCCCGCGCCTCCTCGCCGTGTTCCTCGCGCGTCACCCGGGCGTCACGCTCAACCTCACCGTGCATAACCGCGAGGAGCTCCTGCATCGCCTGGCCGAGAACCTGACCGACCTCGCCGTGATGGTGCGCCCGCCGCAGGGCCTCGACATCGTGCAGGAGCCGTTCGCGCCGCACGCGTACGTGATCGTCGCGCCGCCGTCGCATCCGCTTGCCGGCAAGCGGCGTGTGCCGATCGCGCGCGTGCTCGAGGAGCCGTTCGTCGTCCGCGAGCGCGGCTCGGACACGTGGATGGCGATGCAGGAGGCCTTCGGCGAGCGCATGCGCGACGTGCGCGTGGCAATGGAGATTCGCAGCAACGAGACGATCAAGCAGGCGGTGATCGCGCGGATGGGCCTGTCGTTCATGTCCGAGCATGCGATCGCCCAGGAGCGCGACATCGGCCAGCTGACGGTCCTCGACGTCGTCGGCTTCCCGGCACGGCGGCACTGGTTCGTTGTGCATCGCAGCACAAAGCGGCTGCCGCCGGTTGCCGAGGTCTTCAAGGCGTTCCTGCTCGCGGAAGGCGCACGCTGGCTCGCGCAGTCGCTGCACGCGAGCCCGAAGCCGGGGCGCCCCGCGGCACGCCGCCGCGATGCTGCAAAGCAGCGTTGACTTCAGCCTGATATATCACATACCTTACGGGGCTCGGGGATTTCCGGATGCGCAGATTGCGTTTCCGGCGCAGTACGGAGGATGGGCCCGCTCGCAGCATGCCGCGCATCGGCGCGGCCCGGGATGCGCCGCATCGATGCGATGCGGGTGCCGGCCATGATGCTTCGAGCTCCCTCGGCTTCACATTGTTGGCCGGTGCCTGCGCGACGTCACGCGTGCGTCCGGCCGGGGAATCTCGCATGAACGACGTAGCCACCAAGCCCGCACCCGGCGTCGCGCACGCGGCGCCCGAGCCCGCCGCCGCGCAGGAGATCGACGGCTTCCAGCTCGTCATCGACGCGCTGAAGCTCAACGACATCGACACGATCTTCGCGCTGCCCGGCATCCCGATCACCGACCTCACGCGGCGCATGCAGAAGGAAGGCCTGCGCGTGCTCTCGTTCCGTCACGAGCAGAACGCCGGCTACGCGGCGTCGATCGCCGGCTTCCTCACGCAAAAGCCCGGCATCTGCCTCACCGTGTCGGCGCCCGGCTTCCTCAACGGCCTGACCGCGCTCGCGCACGCGACGACCAACTGCTTCCCGATGATCCTGATCAGCGGCTCGTCGGAGCGCGAGGTCGTCGACCTGCAGCAGGGCGACTACGAGGAGATGGACCAGCTCGCGATCGCCAAGCCGCTCGCCAAGGCGGCGTTCCGCGTGCTGCATGCCGAGGACATCGGCGTCGGCGTCGCGCGCGCGATCCGCGCCGCGGTGTCGGGCCGCCCCGGCGGCGTCTACCTCGACCTGCCGGCGAAGCTTTTGCCGCAGGCGATGGAGGTGGCGGCCGGCAAGGCGTCGCTGATCAAGGTCGTCGATGCGGCGCCGAAGCAGATTCCCGCGCCCGACGCGGTGCAACGCGCGCTCGACCTCCTCAAGGGCGCGAAAAAGCCGCTCATCATCCTCGGCAAGGGCGCCGCCTACGCGCAGGTCGACGCCGACATCCGCGCGCTCGTCGAGAAGACGGGCATTCCGTACCTGCCGATGTCGATGGCCAAGGGCCTTCTGCCCGACACGCATCCGCAGGCAGCGTCGGCGGCGCGCTCGTTCGTGCTGCCTGAAGCGGACGTCGTGATGCTGATCGGCGCGCGCCTCAACTGGCTCCTGTCGCAGGGCAAGGGCAAGACCTGGGGCGGCGCGACGTCGAAGTCCTGGGGCGCCCAGCGCTTCATCCAGGTCGACATCTCGCCGCAGGAAGCCGACAGCAACGTGCGCATCGAGGCGCCGGTGGTCGGCGACATCGGCTCGTGCGTCAAGGCGATGCTCGCGGGCATCGACGCGAGCTTCGCGAAGCCGCCTGCGGCGTGGACCGACGCGATCGCCGAGCGCAAGGCGAAGAACGTCGCGAAGATGGCCGAGACGCTGGGGAAGAACCCGTCGCCGATGAGCTTCCAGAGCGCGCTCAACGTGGTGCGCGACATCGTCAAGGCGAATCCCGACGCGATGCTCGTCAACGAGGGCGCCAACGCGCTCGACTTCACGCGCTCGATCGTCGACATGATGAAGCCGCGCAAGCGCGTCGACGTCGGCACGTGGGGAATCATGGGCGTGGGCATGGGCTATTGCGTCGGCGCGGCGGTCGTCACCGGCCAGCAGGTGATCGCGATCGAGGGCGACAGCGCGTTCGGCTTCTCGGGCATGGAGACCGAGACGATCTGCCGCTACGAGCTGCCGGTGTGCATCGTCATCCTGAACAACAACGGCGTCTACCGCGGCGACGAGAAGAGCTACGGCAGCAGCACCGATCCCTCGCCGCTGGTGTTCGTCAAGGACGCGCGCTACGAGAAAATGATGGAGGCGTTCGGTGGCGTCGGCCGCCACGTCACGACGCCCGCGGAGCTCCGTGCGGCGATGGAAGAGGCGATCCGCACGCGCCGCCCGACGCTGATCAACGCGGTGATCGACGAAGGCGGCGGCACCGAGAGCGGCCGCATCACCGGCCTCAACCCGACTGCGAAGAAGAAGGCGTGAGCGGCATGCGCGCGCGCTTCGACGTGGACGGCGACATTCGATAGGGGAAGGACAATGGGCAAGGCATTGGACGGCGTTCGCATCCTCGACTTCACGCACGTGCAGTCGGGGCCGACGTGCACGCAGCTCCTCGCGTGGTTCGGCGCTGACGTCATCAAGGTCGAGCGCGCGGGCGCCGGCGACATCACGCGCGGGCAGCTCCGCGACATCCCGAACGTGGACAGCCTCTACTTCACGATGCTGAACCACAACAAGCGCTCGATCACGCTCGACACCAAGAACCCCGAAGGCAAGAAGGTGCTGGAGACGCTGGTGCGCTACTGCGACGTGCTGGTCGAGAACTTCGCGCCCGGCGCGCTCGACAGGATGGGCTTCACCTGGGAGCGTATCCAGGAGCTCAATCCGAAGATGATCGTCGCGTCGATCAAGGGCTTCGGTCCCGGGCCCTACGAGGATTGCAAGGTCTACGAGAACGTCGCGCAGTGCGCGGGCGGCGCCGCGTCGACGACCGGCTTCGACGACGGCCCGCCGCTCGTCACCGGCGCGCAGATCGGCGACTCCGGCACGGGGCTGCACCTGGCGCTCGGCATCGTCACCGCGCTCTATCACCGCAACGCGACCGGCAAGGGCCAGAAGGTGACGGCGGCGATGCAGGACGGCGTGCTGAACCTCTGCCGCGTCAAGCTGCGTGACCAGCAGCGCCTCGACCGCACGCACGTGATGGAGGAGTACCCGCAGTACCCGAACGGCGTGTTCGGCGATGCGGTGCCGCGCGCCGGCAACGCGTCGGGCGGCGGTCAGCCCGGCTGGATCCTGAAGTGCAAGGGCTGGGAGAAGGACCCCAACGCGTACATCTACTTCATCACGCAGGCGCCGGTGTGGGAGGACATTTGCAAGGTGATCGGCCGCGAGGAGTGGCTGACCGATCCCCGCTACGCGACCCCCAAGGCGCGCCTGCCGCACCTGATGGAGATCTTCGCCGAGATCGAGAAGTGGACGATGACCAAGTCCAAGTTCGAGGCGATGGAGCTCCTCAACAAGCACGACATCCCGTGCGGCCCGATCCTGTCGATGAAGGAGCTGGCCGAGGAGCCGTCGCTGCGCAAGACCGGCACGATCGTCGAGGTCGACCATCCGGAGCGGGGCAAGTACCTGTCGGTGGGCAATCCGATCAAGCTCTCGGCGAGCCCAACCGACGTCGTGCGCTCGCCGCTCCTCGGCGAGCACACCGACGAGGTGATGGCCGAGCTCGGCTACTCGAAGGAACAGGTGGCGGCGCTGCGCGCATCCCACGCGATCTGACGCCGGCAACCGAACAACTCTCGCGGGAACGACGATGGCCCACAACAAGAACGCGGTAAGGCAGGTGCTGGACAAGGTGAAGGCCGAAGGGCGCACGTCGCTGACGGCGCCCGAGGGCAAGCTCGTCTGCGACGCCTACGGCATCGCGGTGCCCAAGGAGGCGATGGCGCACAGCGCCACCGAGGCGGCGAAGCTCGCGGCCGACGTCGGCTTCCCGGTGGTGATGAAGATCGTCTCGCCGCAGATCCTGCACAAAACCGAGGCGGGCGGTGTCGTCGTCGGCGTCAAGTCGGCCGACGAGGCGCACAAGGCGTACGAGACGATCGTCGCCAACGCGCGCAAGTACAAGTCCGACGCGACGATCGTCGGCGTGCAGGTGCAGCAGATGATCACCGGCGGCGGCCACGAGGTGATCATCGGCGCGGTTACCGATCCGTCGTTCGGCAAGCTCGTCGCGTTCGGCCTGGGCGGCATCCTCGTCGAGGTGCTGAAGGACGCGACGTTCCGCCTCGCACCCGCGACGAAGGAGGACGCGCTGTCGATGCAGGACGGCATCGCCGCCGCCGAGATCCTCAAGGGCGTGCGCGGCGCGGGCGGCATCGACCGCGACGCGCTCGCGACGATGATCGTCAACGTCTCCGAGCTCGTCGCCGACTTCCCCGAGATCTCGGAGCTCGACCTCAACCCGGTGTTCGCGAGCGCGAAGGGATCGATCGCCGCCGACGTGCGGATCGTCGTCGACTTCGCGCCGCAGCCCGAGCGCTACCGGCCGAGCCAGCAGGAGATCGTCACCTCGATGAACCGCATCATGAAGCCCGATGCGGTGGCGGTGATCGGCGCCTCCGCCGAGGACGGCAAGATCGGCAACTCGGTGATGAAGAACCTCATCAATGGCGGCTACAAGGGCAAGATCTACCCGATCCACCCGTCCGCCACCGAGATCCTCGGCCACAAGGCGTACAAGAGCGTCAAGGACGTCGACGGCGTGATCGACGTCGCGGTGTTCTGCATCCCGGCGAAGTTCGTCGCGCAGGCGCTCACCGAGGTCGGCGAGAAGAAGATCCCCGGCGCGGTGCTGATCCCGTCGGGCTTCGCCGAGACCGGCAACGTCGAGGGCCAGAAGGAGATCCAGGCGATCGGCCGCAAGTACAACGTGCGGCTGATGGGCCCCAACATCTACGGCTTCTATTACACGTGGAAGAACCTCTGCGCGACGTTCTGCACCGCGTACGACTACAAGGGCCACGTGGCGCTGTCGTCGCAATCGGGCGGCATCGGCATGGCGATCATCGGCTTCTCGCGCTCCGCGAAGATGGGCGTGTCGGCGATCGTCGGCGTCGGCAACAAGGCGGACCTTGACGAGGACGACCTCCTCACGTTCTTCGAGCAGGACGAGAACACGCACCTCATCGTCCAGCACTGCGAGGACCTGAAGGACGGGCGCTCGTTCGCCGAGGTCGCGAAGCGCGTGTCGAAGAAAAAGCCGATCGTCGTGCTGAAGGCCGGGCGCACGTCGATGGGCGCGCGCGCGGCCAGCTCGCACACCGGCGCGCTCGCCGGCAACGACAAGATCTACGACGACATCCTGCGGCAGTCGGGCGTGATCCGCGCCAACGCGCTGCGCGACATGCTCGAGATGGCGCGCGCGATCCCGAAGCTCGCCACGCCGAAGGGCGAGAACGTGCTGATCATCACCGGCGCGGGCGGCTCGGGCGTGCTCCTGTCGGACGCGTGCGTCGCCAACGGCCTCAACCTGATGGCCATGCCGCCGGACCTCGACGCCGCGTTCCGCAAGTTCATCCCGCCGTTCGGCGCCGCCGGCAACCCGGTCGA
The DNA here is from genome assembly GCA_025935675.1 of Burkholderiales bacterium. Lineage (GTDB taxonomy): Bacteria > Pseudomonadota > Gammaproteobacteria > Burkholderiales > Casimicrobiaceae > VBCG01. The sequence continues at coordinate 2,459 of JAICUU010000042.1, read as the reverse complement.
CATCACCGGCGGCGAGCCGCCGAAGACGTACCAGAACACCGTGCGCCTCGGCCTCGAGGATCCGCGCATCCACGCGCTGATCCTCGGCTACTGGCACACGATCGTCACGCCGCCGATGGTCTTCGCCAACAAGATGGTCGAGGTCGTCGACGAGATGCGCGCCAAGGGGATCCACAAGCCCGTCGTGGTATCGCTGGCGGGCGACGTGCAGGTCGAGGAGGCCGCTGAGTTCCTGTTCGACCACGGAATTCCGGCGTACCCGTACACGACGGAAACGCCGGTGATGGTGCTGGGAGCGAAGTACCAATGGGCGCGCGGCGCAGGCCTCGTGAAATAGCGGTTGCGTCGCAAGCGGCCGTCGCGCATATTCGCAAGGGAAGCCACGACCCGCGTGCCATGAGCGCGCGGGCGGTCAATGCAGCCATAGGAGGAGTCATGAACCGTCTCGTGTTTCGCCGTGCCGTCGCGCTTGCGGCGTCGTTCACGCTGGGTGCCGCGCTGTCGCCGGCCGCCTTCGCGTGGGAGCCCACCAAGCCGGTCACGTTCGTCGTCCCGGCCGGCACCGGAGGCGGCGCCGACCAGATGGCGCGCTTCCTGCAAGGCGTCATCGCCAAGCACAACCTGATGAAGCAGCCGATGGTCGTCGTCAACGAGTCCGGCGGCGCGGGCGCCGAAGGCTTCCTCGACGTGCAGGGCGCGAAGGGCGATCCCAACAAGATCATCATCACGCTGTCGAACCTGTTCACGACGCCGATGGCGACCGGCGTGCCGTTCTCGTGGAAGAACCTGACGCCGGTGTCGATGCTGGCGCTCGACGAGTTCGTGCTGTGGGTCAACGCCGACACGCCGTACAAGACCGCCGGCGACTACATGGCGGCGATCAAGGCGGCGCCGGACGGCCACTTCAAGATGGGCGGCACGGGGTCGAAGCAGGAAGACCAGATCATCACCGTCGCGCTCGAGAAGGCGGTCGGCAAGAAGCTCACGTACATCCCGTACAAGGGCGGCGGCACGGTCGCCGTGCAGCTCGTCGGCAAGCACATCGACTCGTCGGTCAACAACCCGATCGAGGCGATCGCCCACTGGCGCGCCGGCGCGCTGCGGCCGTTGTGCGTGTTCGACTCGAAGAAGATGCCGTATCCCAACAAGGTGACGGCGACGATGTCGTGGGAAGACATCCCCACGTGCAAGTCGCAGGGCCTCGACGTCGAGTACACGATGCTGCGCGGCATCTTCATGCCGGGCGGCGTCAAGCCCGACGAGGTCGCGTTCTACGTCGACCTCTTCAAGAAGGTGCAGGCGCTGCCCGAGTGGAAGAAGTTCAGCGAGGACGCGGCGTTCAACCAGACGACGATGTCGGGCAAGGAGTTCACCGACTGGGTCGCCAAGGCCGAGCAGGTGCACCACGACCTGATGAAGAGCGCCGGCTTCCTCGCCACCAAGTAGGCGGCGATGGAAGCACAACCACAGCACGCGCGCGCCAAGGGCGACGTCGAGACCCGCTGGGTCGAGCTCGTCGTCGCCCTGCTGATCGCCGTCGCCGGGCTGGTCGTCATCCAGGACAGCCTGCGCGTCGGCATCAACTGGGCGCCCGAGGGTCCGCGACCGGGGTATTTCCCGTTCTACATCGGCGTCATCCTCGCGCTCGCGGGCCTGTACATCGCCGTCACCACGCTCATGAAGTGGCGCGCGATGGCGGGCCGCGTGTTCGTCACGCGCGCGCAGCTCGGGCCGGTGATGCAGATGCTGATCCCGGCGATCATCTACGTGGCCGTGCTGCCGCTGACCGGCATCTATGTCGCGTCGGCGATCTTCATCGGCGGGTTCATGGTGTGGCAGGGCAAGTACCGCTGGTGGCTGGCGGCGATCATCGCGATCGCGATCTGCGTCGGCCTGTTCTACATGTTCGAAGTGTGGTTTCTCGTGCCGCTTCCCAAGGGGCCGCTGGAATCCTGGCTCGGGTACTGACCTCTCGCACTGGCGGGCGCCGTCGCGCGCTCGCCAGTGGCGAACATCGCGGAGACGATCCTCTTGGAAGCTGATTTCGGCAACCTGATGCACGGCTTTGCCGTCGCACTGACGTTCCACAACTTCCTGTTCATGCTGCTCGGCATCACGCTGGGCGTGCTGATCGGCGTCCTGCCGGGGCTGGGCGGCGCCAACGGCATCGCGATCCTGCTGCCGCTGACGTTCACGATGTCGCCGACCTCGGCGATCATCATGCTGTCGTGCATCTACTGGGGCGCGCTGTTCGGCGGTGCGATCACGTCCATATTGTTCAATATTCCCGGCGAGGCGTGGTCTGTGGCCACAACCTTCGACGGCTATCCGATGGCGCAGAAAGGCCTGGCGGCCGAAGCGCTGACTGCGGCGTTCACGTCATCATTCATCGGGTCGCTTGTGGCGGTGATGCTCATTACTTTCCTCGCGCCGAGCGTGGCCGACTTCGCCTTGCGCTT
>JAICUU010000173.1 GCA_025935675.1 Burkholderiales bacterium | reverse complement strand
TGCGGTTGTCCGCGGTGAAGAACAGGGGGTTGACCTCGGTCTTGTAGTCGGTCGTGATGATCGGCTTGAACGCACCCTTGTCGCCGTCGCGGTAGAGGACGATGGTGTCCAGGCCCGCGGTGCGCACCGCCATCCGCACGCGCCCGGCATGGTCCGTCTGCCAGCCGATGTAGTCACCGGGATTCTCGGCGACGAGCGCCTGGCTGCCGGTCTTCAAGTCGACGCGGTAGACGTCGAACACCTCGGGGTTGCGGCGGTTGTGGCTGATGAGCACGTGGCCCGCGTCGTCGGGCAGGTCGTCCTCGATGTTGGCGCGCAGCTTGTCGCCGGGTGTCAGGTCGCGGATCGCGCCGGAGCGCACGTCGACCGCGACGACGTGGAAGTTCTCGTCGCCGCCGAAGTCCTTGACGTACAGGATCGTGTCGTTGCCCTTCCAGTAATAGATGCTGATGTCGCGCGCCGTCTCGTGCGTGAGCTGGCGCGCCGCGCCGGTCGGCTTGCCGTCGACGAGCGGCTGCACGAACACGTTGAGGCGGCGATGGCCGGCGCCGTCGTCGACGGGCTTCATGTAGCCCAGCGTGCGGCCGTCGTCGGACAGCCGGAAATAGGCGATGTCGGGATTGCTGAAGAAGTCAGGCAGCGGGAATTGCGGCGGCGGGGTTTGCGATGCGGCGGCCGGCGACGAGGCGGCCGGCGACGTGGTGGCGGCCGCGGCGCCGAGCGCCGTCAGCGCGGCGAATCCCGCGGCTGCGCATGCCTTGCGCAGCCCGCGTGTGGAATGGGATCCGGTCATGGGGGACTCCTTGTCGATCCGAAGGCGCGATTTTAAGGCGGCGCGCGGCGCGGGCCGCCGTCGTTCGTCGCGCGCTGGGGCAGCCTGTCGCATGGCGTGGGCGGGCGACCCCGCATGCGGAAGCCCGTATAGTAGGCGCCCGGCCGGACGCGGGAATCGCCCGGCCGCCGCCCGAGGAGGAGACCGATGAACGATTCGACACACTGGAACCGGCGTCGCTTCGTCAGCGCCGGCATTGCCGCCGCGGCGGCGCTCGCCCTGCCCCGCACCGCGTCCGCCGCGACGACGCTGCGCTGGGCGACCGTGCTGCCGACCAACCACCCGATGGTGGCGATGATGGAGCGCGTCGCGAAGGAAGTGCGCGAGAAGACCGGCGGCGCCGTCGAGATCCAGACGTTTCCCGCGGGGCAGTTGGGCTCGTCGCGCGACCTGATCGAGGCGGCGTCCGGCGGCGCGATCCAGATCGTCGACGAGGGCGCCGCGCAGTTCGGGCAATTCGTGCCGCAGTTCTCGATCCTCGAAGCGCCGTACATCTGGCACGACGCCAACCACGTGCGCCGCGTGCTCGCCTCGCCGATCGTCGACGACATGCGCGCGCAGCTCGTGTCGAAGCGCGCGATGCGAATGATCGGCTCGACCTACTACGGCAAGCGCCACATCACCACCGGCAGCAAGGTGGTGCGCACCGCCGCCGACATGCAGGGCTTCAAGTTGCGCATCCCGGAGGTCGACACATTCCGCGCGATGGCCGAAGCGTGGGGCGCGCGGCCGACGCCGCTCAACATCGGCGAGCTCTACCTCGCGCTGTCGCAGGGCGCCGTCGACGGCCAGGAGAACCCGCTGCCCACGATCCAGAGCAACAAGTTTTTCGAGGTGCAGAAGCACCTCGTGCTGACGGGCCACGTGATCACGCCGCGCCTCATCGTCGTCAACGAGACGGCATGGCAGGCGCTGAAGCCCGCCGAGCGCGACGCGCTCGCGGCCGCGGTGTCGTCGGCCGGCGCCGCGCAGGACAACGAGATCCTGTTCCAGGAGGCGAGGCTCGTCGGCACGTTCAAGGCCGGCGGCATGGACGTGATCGAGCCCGACGTCGAGAGCTTCCGCAAGCCGGTGCTCGCGGCGCTGCCGCCGAAGTTCGAGTCGAAGTGGGGCAAGGGCCTCTGGGAGAAGATCGCCTCGGCCTGACGCTTCGCACGGCGCGCAGCCCGCGCCGCACGCCGACCTGCACCACCTGATCGCACGACCACGATGCCCCGTCCGCTCGTCGGCGCCTGCGACCGTGCCGCCGCGATCGTTGCCTGCGTGCTGGTCGTCGCGCTGCTCGGCGTCGTCACGCTCGGCGTCGTCACGCGTGCGCTTGGCGAGCCGCTCATCTGGACCGACGAGGGCTCGCGCTTCCTGATGGTGTGGCTGGCGGTCTTCGGCTGGGTGCTGGCGAGCCGCAAGCGGGTGCACGTGCGCATCCGCTATTTCCAGGACAAGCTGACGCCGCGCTTGCATCGCGCCGTCGAGATCGCGTGGGAGGTCTCGCTGGTCGCGTTCGGCGTGCTGGTCACGGGGTACGGCGTCGCGCTCGTCATCCGCAACCACGACCTCGAGGCGACGTCGCTGCCGATTTCGATGGCATGGATGTACGTGCCGATGGTGCTCGCCGGCCTGGTCACCGCCCTGCAAGCGGCAAGCGAGGTCGTCGAGGCGTGGCGGGGTCACGTGCCGCCACACTCCGCCCTGCCCGGCGCCGCGGACATCGAATGACGGTGCCCGGCCGCACTCGCTGCGCTCACGCCGGCGCGCTGCGCGCTCCAGGAGGGGCGCAGCGTTGAGCCACCTGATGCTCGAGATCCTGGGCGTGTGGCTCGCGGCGATCCTGCTCGGGCTGCCGCTCTACGCGTCGATGGGCATCGCCGCGTTCGCGTTCGTGCTGCTGGGCGGCCTCGCCGGCTCGATCGTGCCGCAGAAGATGGCACAGGCGATGAACTCGTTCCCGCTCGTCGCCGCGCCGCTTTTCATCCTGATGGGCAACATCCTCGGCGCGTCGAAGCTTACCGACCGCATCGTGCGCTTCGCATCGTCGATCGTCGGCTCGTTGCGCGGCGGCTACGCGCACGCGAGCATCCTGTCGTCGATGATCTTCGCCGGCATGGTCGGCTCCGCGGTCGCCGATGCGGCGGGCACCGGCGCCGTCGAGGTGCGCGCGATGAAGCGGGCCGGCTACCGGCCCGAGACCGCCGCCGCGATCAGCTCGGCCGCGGCGACGATCGGGCCGATCATCCCGCCGAGCCTGCCGATGGTGATCTACGGCGTCAGCGCCGATGCGTCGATCGGCAAGCTCTTCCTCGCCGGTGTCATTCCCGGCGTGCTGATGGGCCTCGCGCTGATGGCGATGGTCGCGGTCATCGCGCCGCGGCAGGGCCTGCCGCGGCTGCCCTTCGGCGGCCTCTGCGAGATGTGGCTCGCGTTCAAGGGCGCGTTCCTCGCGCTCATGACGCCGGTGATCTTGCTGGGCGGCATGTTCAGCGGCCTCTTCACGCCGACCGAGGCCGCGGCGGTCGCCGATTGCTACGCGCTCTTCCTCGGCTGCGTCGTCTACCGGACGATCCGCCTGGCCGACCTGCCGGCGATCCTCGTCGACACCGCCGAGACGACGGGCATCGTCGCCGTGCTGGTGATGGTCGCCGGCGCGCTCGGCTGGTGCATGTCGATCTCGCGGATCCCGCAAACCCTCGCGCCGGCGATGGTCGCCACGATTCACGACCCGCTCGTGTTCCTGTTCGCGACCAACGCGATCCTGCTGTTCATCGGCTGCTTCATGGAGGCGCTCGCAGCACTGCTGATACTGATCCCGATCCTCGTGCCGGCGGCGATCGGCTTCGGCGTCGACCCGGTGCAGTTCGGCCTCATCATGATCTTCAACCTGATCCTCGGCACGATCCATCCGCCCATCGGCGTCGTGCTGTTCGTGATGGCGCGCATCGCCGGAATCACGTTCGAACAGATTTCGCGCGCGATCATTCCATGGCTCGTCCCGCTTTTGTGCGTGCTCGCCGCGATCACCGCCTGGCCGCCGCTGACGCTCGCGCTGCCTCAGCTTTTGATGGGCGGCAAATAGCGCCCGCGTGCGCCGCCGCGTGCTATCCTCGATCGCCCGCCGCGCGTCCTGCCGGCGCGGCGCCCGCCCGCCGAATTCGTTCACGAGGTTTCGCCATGCTCCGTCGCCTGAGTCCGCTCGCCGTCCTCGCCGCGTTCTCGATGCTCGCCTCCGTTGCGCATGCGCAGACGCTGCGCATCGGCCTCGCCGAGGATCCCGACGTGCTCGATCCCACGCTCGCGCGCACGTTCGTCGGCCGCATCGTGTTCGCGGCGATGTGCGACAAGCTCGTCGACATCGACGACAAGCTCGGCATCGTCCCGCAACTCGCGACGAGCTGGCAGTGGTCGCCCGACCAGAAGTCGCTGACGATGAAGCTGCGCCCGGGCGTGCTGTTCCAGGACGGCGAGAAGATGGATGCCGCCGCGGTCAAGTACAGCATCGAGCGGCATAAGACGATGGCGGGCTCGAACCGCCGCGGCGAGCTCGCGCCGGTCACCAGCGTCGACGTCGTCGACCCGCTGACGGTGCGGCTCAACCTGTCGGCGCCGTTCGCGCCGCTGCTCGCGCAGCTCGCCGACCGCGCCGGCATGATCGTGTCGCCGAAGGCCGCGACCGCCGAGGGCGACAAGTTCGGCACGCATCCCGTCTGCGCCGGCCCGTTCAAGTTCGTCGAGCGCGTCGCGCAGGACCGCATCGTCCTCGAGCGGTTCAAGGACTACTGGGACAAGGACTCGATCCATTTCGACAAGATCGTCTACACGCCGATCCCCGACTCGACGGTGCGGCTCGCCAATCTCCGCTCGGGCCAGCTCGACTTCGTCGAGCGCCTCGCAGCGTCGGACGTCGCCAAGGTCAAGGCCGACCCGAAGCTCAAGCTCTCGAAGATCACCGAGATCGGCTACCAGGGCATCACGATCAATGTCGGCAAGAGCGAGGAGTCGCAGAAGAACCCGCTTGGCCGCGACCCGCGCGTGCGCGAGGCGTTCGAGCTCTCGCTCGACCGCGACGGCATCGTGCAGGTGGTGATGGACGGCGAGGCCGATCCGGGCAACCAGTGGGTGGCGCCGTCGAACCCGTTCTACGCGAAGAACGTGCCGATCCCGAAGCGCAACGTCGCGCGCGCCAAGGAGCTCTTGAAGGAAGCCGGCGTGACGAACCCGTCGTTCACGCTGATGACGGCGACGACCGCCGACGCGCAGCGCATCGCGCAGGTGGTGCAGGCGATGGCGCGCGAGGCGGGTTTCGACGTCAAGATCCAGTCGACCGAGTTCGCGACGTCGCTCGACATGGCCGACAAGGGGCAGTTCGACGCGTACGTGCTGGCGTGGAGCGGCCGTGCCGATCCCGACGGCAACATCTACAGCTTCGACGCTTGCAAGCAGCCGCTCAACTACGCCGGTTACTGCAAGCCCGAAGTCGACGACATCCTGAAGCGCTCACGCACCACCGGCGACATCGCCGAGCGCAAGAAGCTCTTCGGCGAGCTCGCGGCGATCGTGCTCAAGGACCGGCCGATCGTCTACCTCTACCATCGCCACTGGCTGTGGGCGTATACGAGCAAGCTGACCGGCCTGCGCACGATCCCCGACGGCCTCGTGCGCGTGCAGGACCTGCGATTCCAGTAGCGCGCGCCGCGGCTGGCGCCGCGCCGGACGGCCGGCGGCGGGCGCGCGTACGCCGATGCTGACGTACCTCGTCCGCCGCATCGCGCAGATCGTGCCGACGCTGTTGGTCGCGTCGGTGCTGATCTTCGGGCTGCAGCAGCTCCTGCCCGGCGACCCGGCGATGGTCCTCGCCGGCGAGGAGCGCGATCCCGCGGTGATCGCGCACCTGCGCGAGACGATGCACCTCGACAAGCCGCTGCCCGTCCAGTACGTGTACTGGCTGAACGGCGTGCTGCATGGCAACCTCGGCGAGTCGCAGCGCGCGCAGCTGCCGGTGACGACGCTGATCGCCCAAAAGCTGCCGGTGACGATCGAGCTCGCGTGCCTCGCGCTCGTCATCGCGATCGCGATCGGCATCCCGGCCGGCGTGATCGCGGCGGTGCGTCACAACACGCCGTGGGACTACGGCGCCAACGTCGTCGCGCTGTGGGGCCTGTCCACGCCGAATTTCTGGCTCGGCATCATGCTGATCCTGCTGTTCTCGGTGACGCTCGGCTGGCTGCCGGCGTCGGGCTACGTGAGCCCGTTCGACGACCTGCGCGAGAACCTCGCGGCGATGATCATGCCCGCGTTCGTGCTCGGCAACGCGATCGCCGCGGTGCTGATGCGCCATACGCGCAGCGCGATGCTGCAGGTGCTGTCGTCGGAGTACGTGCGCACGGCGCGCGCCAAGGGCGTGCCCGAGCGCGGCGTGATCCTGAAGCACGCGCTGCGCAATGCGCTGATCCCGATCATCACGCTCGGCGCACTCGAGTTCGGCACGCTGCTGTCGGGCGCGGTGCTGACCGAGCAGGTGTTCACGATCCCGGGCTTCGGCAAGCTGATCGTCGACGCGGTGTTCAACCGCGACTACGCGGTCGTGCAGGGCGTCGTGCTGTTCACGGCGACGGCCTACATCGTCCTCAACCTTCTCGCCGACATCGCCTACGCGGTCGCCAACCCGCGGATCCGCTACGGATGAACGTCCCTGGCGCTTCAGTCGCGGATCGCACGCTCGCCGACCCGACGCCGCCGGACCCGGCCACCGCGACGGCAGATGCGGCGGCACTCGCCGCCGTCAAGCCACGCGCATCACCGTGGCGGCGTCTCGCGCGGCATCCAGCGGCGGTCGCCGGCGCGATCGTCATCTCGCTGTTCGTGGCAATGGCGCTCGCGGCCCCATGGATCGCCCCTTACGACCCGATCGCCACGAGCTTTTCCGCGGTGCGCAAGGCGCCGTCGGCCGCACACTGGTTCGGCACCGACGACATCGGCCGCGACGTGCTGTCGCGCGTGGTGTTCGGCGCGCGCGCGTCGCTCCTCGCCGGCGTCGTGTCGGTGCTGATCTCGTTGTCGATCGGCGTGCCGGTCGGCCTCGTCGCCGGCTACGCGGGCGGCGCCACCGACCTCGTCGTGTCGAGGATCACCGACGCCCTGCTCGCCTGCCCGTTCCTCATCCTCGCGATCGCGCTCGCGGCGTTCCTGGGCCCGAGCCTCACCAACGCGATGATCGCGATCGGCGTGTCGGCGACGCCGGCGTTCATCCGCCTGACGCG
>JAICUU010000172.1 GCA_025935675.1 Burkholderiales bacterium | reverse complement strand
CGGTTCGTCGCGGCGGGCTCGCCACGCCGGCCGCCGCCGCGTGACGATGGCGTCCATCGCGATTACCCTTGGCGCTCCGTGATGAACATCCTTTCCGGCACCCCCGGCTGCGACGGCGATCTCGAGCAGCATCCGCTCCTCCTCATCCCGTTCTTCCGGCGCTTTCGTCCCTCGCTGGCGCGCGACCTCGTCTACACGCTGATCTGGTCGAGCCTCTTCGCGCTGGCGTTGACGCTGGTCGGAGTCCTGTTCAGTCGCGGCGTGGGCTTCCTCGAGCTCCTGTGGCCGAACTTCGTGTTCGCGCAGTGCATCGGCTTCCTGATCCACCTGGCCTTTGCGCTCGGCCGCCGATACTGGCCGGGCATCGCGAAGCGCGGCCCCGTGGCGCGGATGGCGTACTACGCCGGCGTCCCGCTGGTGTGCATGTTCATCGGCATGTGGATCGCGTCGGGGCTTGTCGGCGGTGCGGCGGTGCGTCACTGGATCGCGCAGCCGCGCAACATCACGCTGATCTCGGGCGTGTCCCTCGTGATCTCGTGCATCCTACTGCTCATCTACATCCCGCGCGAGCGCGCGGCTCGTGCCGAGGCGGCGGTCGCGCTGGAAACGGCGCGCGTCGCGGCGGCCGAACGCGCCGCCGCGTTCGCGCAGATGAAGCTCCTCGAGGCCCAGGTCGAGCCGCACTTCCTCTACAACACGCTCGCGCACATCGACTCGGCGATCGAGTCCGATCCGGCCGCCGCACGGCGCATGCTGGGGCGGCTCGTCGCGCTGCTACGCGCGACCGCCGCCGCGGCGACCGCGACGGCGACGCTCGCGAGCCAGGTCGCATGGACGCGCGCGTACCTCGAGCTGATCGAGATGCGCATGGGCCGGCGGCTCGCGTGGACGATCGACGTCGATCCGGGCCTCGACAACGTCGTGCTGCCGCCGGCCATCCTGCAGCCGCTGGTCGAGAACGCCGTCAAGCACGGCCTCGAGCCGCGGATCGACGGCGGCGCGATCGCGATCGCCGCGCATCGCGAGGGCGATACGGTGGAGGTTTCCGTCGCCGACACCGGCGAGGGATTCCGCGCGACGGGCGACCCTGCGCGCTCGACCGGCATCGGTCTCGCCAACCTGCGCGCACGGCTCGGCATGCTCTATGGCGAGCGCGCGACGATGACGATCGCCGACAACGCGCCGCGCGGTGCGCGCGTCGCGCTGTCGCTGCCATTGGGTGCAGGCGCCGGGCACGGCGCGAAGCGGGGCGCGGCGTGAGCATCGGGCGAAGGGCCGTGTCGTGACCGCGCACCGGATGCCGACCGCGATCGTCGCCGACGACGAGCCGCGCCTCGCCGCATTCCTGGTCGAGCGACTGCGCGCGCTGTGGCCCGGCCTTCTCGTCGCCGGCGTCGCGGCGAACGGGCCGGAGGCGCAGGCGCTGATCGCGCGCGAGGCGCCCGACATCGCGTTCCTCGACATCCGCATGCCCGGCCTGACGGGCCTCGAGGTCGCGCGTGCGGCGCAGGCGGGCGTGCACATCGTGTTCGTCACGGCGCACGACGAATACGCGATCGACGCCTTCCGCCACGCAGCCGTCGATTACCTGCTGAAGCCCGTCGACGACGCGCGCCTCGCCGAGACGATCGCGAGGCTCGAGGCGCGCCTCGCGGCGTCGGCGCCGACGCCCTCGCTGGAGGGCGTGCTCGCCGCGCTGGCGCGCCATGTTCCCGGCATCGCGGCGCCGCCCGGGTCCGAGCGGCTCGCATGGATTCGCGCCGGCGTCGGCGACGACGTCCATCTCATCGCCGTCACCGACGTCGCCTATTTCCAGGCGAACGACAAGTACACGAGCGTCTTCACCGCCGCCGGCGAGGCGCTTATCCGCACGCCGATCAAGGAGATCATCGAGCGGCTCGACCCGCAGAAGTTCTGGCAGGTGCATCGCGCGACCGTCGTCAACCTCGAGCACGTGCGCACGACGACGCGCGACCTCGCCGGCCGCGTGACGCTGGCGCTGAAGACGCGGCCCGAGAAAGTGCAGGTGTCGCGCGCCTACGCGCACCGCTTCAAGCAGATGTAGCGGCTCGCCGCCCCGCGGCCGTTGGGCGACAATGGCGCGATGAGCGCCGATCCGCACGGTCCGGGCCACGCGTCGCATGGGCATGCGATGCACAATCACGCGGCCCACGATCACGCCGGTCGCGATCACGCCGGAAGCGATCATGCCGGCCACGATCACACCGGCCGCGATCACACTCACAGCCACCATCACCACGGCACCGCGCCGGCGCCGGCGCGGGCGCTGGCGATCGCATTCGGGATCACCGCGGCGTTTGCCATCGTCGAGGCGATCGGCGGCTACGTGGCCGGCTCGCTCGCGCTCCTCTCGGACGCGGGCCACATGATCACCGACGCCGCGGCGCTCGCAGCGGCGATGTTCGCGCAGCGGCTCGCGCGGCGCCCGCCGTCGGCGCGGGCGTCGTACGGCTACGCGCGCGCCGAGGTGCTGGCGGCGTTCATCAACGCGCTGGTGATGCTGCTGATCGTCGGCGGGATCGTATTCGAGGCCGTCGAGCGGCTCGCGAATCCCACGCCCGTCGCCGGCGGGCTCGTGCTGGGCATCGCGCTGGTGGGCCTCGCCGTCAATCTCGTCGCGGCGTGGGTGCTCGCCCGCGCGCAATCGTCGCTCAACCTGCGCGCCGCGCTGCTGCACGTGATGGGCGACCTGCTGGGGTCGGTCGCGGCGATCGTCGCGGGCGGCGTCATCCTCGTCACCGGCTTCATGCCGATCGATCCGATGCTGTCGATCGCGATCGCGCTGTTGATCCTGCGCTCGACGTGGCGGCTGTTGCGCGAGACGTCGTCGGTGCTGATGGAGGGCGTGCCGGCGCACCTCGACTACACCGAGATCGGCCAGGAGCTATCGCGGCTGCCGGGCGTGTCGAGCGTCCACGACCTGCACGTCTGGCACATGGGCAGCGAGGACGTCGCGCTCTCCGCGCACGTGGCGATCGCCGAAGGGGGCGATTGGCCGCTGATCCTCGCCGCCGCGCAGCGGATGCTGCGCCAGCGCTTCAACATCGGCCATGTCACGCTGCAGCCCGATTGGGCGGCCGCCGCGCCGGCGGGGCGCAAGGTCATCCCGGTGAAGGCGCTCGACTAGCGCCGGCGAACGACGCAGCGAGCGGAGCGCGACGGGCTAGAGCCAGCTTGCCTTGCGGAAGCGCCACCACAAGAGCCCGTCGATGCCGAACATCAGCGCCAGCGCGAACGGATAGCCGACCAGCCAGTCGAGCTCCGGCATGTGGTGGAAGTTCATGCCGTAGACGCCGGCGATCAGCGTCGGCACGGTGATGAGCGCGCCCCATGCGGCGAGCTTCTTCGTCACCTCGCTCTCGGCGATGCTGATGAGGGTGAGCGACACCGAGATCGCCGTCTGCAGCATTTCGCGCATGCTCTCGAGCTCGGCGTTGAGCCGCATCAGGTGGTCGAACACGTCGCGGAAATATTCCTGCAGGCCCACGCAGACGCTCGGCACGCGGCCGCCGTAGAGCTTGCTCGCGACCTCGCCGAGCGGGGCCACCGCGTGGCGCAGCGTCATCAGGTCCTGCTTCAGGCCGTAGAACGCCTCGACGCTGCGGCGGCCGGGCGTGCGCTGGAACATGCGCACCTCCAGCGCCTCGAGCTTGACTTCCAGCGCGTCGAGCACCGGGAAGTAGCGATCGACCACCGCGTCCATCAACGCGTAGAACACGTAGCCCGCGCCACGCCGCAAGAGCTCGGGCTCATGCTCGGTGCGCGTGCGCACCGCGACGAAGCCGTGCTGGGTGTTCTGGCGCACCGACAGCACGTAGTTGCGGCCGACGAAGATCGCCATCTGGCCTTCGAGCAGCGTTTCGTCGGGCGGCGGGCTCGTCTCGACCGTGCGCATCACGCAAAAGAGCGTGTCGCCGTATTCCTCGATCTTCGGCGCCTGGTTGCCCTTCTTGACGTCCTCGACGGCGAGCTCGTGCAGGCCGAACTCCTGGGCCATCAGCGCGAGCTCGGCGTCGGTCGGATCGGCGAGCGCGACCCACACGAAGCAGCCCGGCCGGCTCACGTAGTCGGAGATGTCCTCGACCGCGATGTCGGCGAGCTTGCGGCCGTCCTCGTAGGCGACGCAATTGACGAGCATGGCGCGCATCATAGCCGCGGCAACGGCGCGAGGGAATTCCCCGCTGCGCCCAGTTCGCGGCTCGCGCGGCCGAGGGCGTGGCGGCACGGTAACATCGGGGACCGTTGCACGTCCGCTAAAGACGATGATCATCGAGTCGCTGCTCGACACCGACCTCTACAAGTTCACGATGATGCAGGTGGTCCTGCATCACTTTCCCGGCGCGCAGGTCGAGTACCGCTTCAAGTGCCGCAACCCGGGCATCGACCTCACGCCCCACATTGCCGAGATCGAGGACGAGATCCGCGGCCTGTGCTCGCTCTCGTTCCGGCCGGACGAGCTCGAGTACCTGCGCCGCTGGCGCTTCTTCAAGAGCGACTTCGTCGACCTGCTCGGCATCTTCCGGCTGGACGAGCGCTTCGTCAGCGTGCGCGCCCGCGACGACGCGCCCGGCGAGATCGACATCGCGATCCGGGGGCCGTGGCTGCACACGATCCTGTTCGAGGTGCCGGTGCTCGCGATCGTCTCCGAGGTCCATAACCGCCGCCACCATCCGCGCCCGGATCTCGACACCGGGCGCGCGCGGCTCGCCGCCAAGATCGCGCAGATCGTCGCCGTCGACGATGCGGCGTTCCGCATCGCCGACTACGGCACGCGCAGGCGCTTCTCCCGCACCTGGCACGAGGAGGTGCTGGCGCGCCTCAAGGACGGCCTCGGCACCCGGCTCGTCGGCACGAGCAACGTGCTCTTCGCGATGCAGCAGGGGATGACACCGCTCGGCACGATGGCGCACGAATACCTGCAGGCCTGCCAGGCGGTCGGGCCGCGCCTGCGCGACTCGCAGGTGTTCGCCTTCAACACGTGGGCGCGCGAATACCGCGGCGACCTCGGCATCGCGCTCTCCGACGTGTGCGGGATGGAGGCGTTCCTGCGCGACTTCGACCTCTTCTTCTGCAAGCTGTTCGACGGCGTTCGCCACGATTCCGGGGACCCGTTCGAATGGGGCGAGAAGCTGATCGCGCACTACCAGAAGATGCGCATCAACCCGCTGGCGAAGACGATGGTGTTCTCCGATTCGCTCGACGTGCCGCTCGCGATCTCGCTGTTCGAATACTTCCGCGGGCGCTCGCAGACGGCGTTCGGCATCGGCACCAACCTCACCAACGACCTGGGCTACGAGGCGCTGCAGATCGTCATCAAGATGACGCGCTGCAACGGCCAGCCGGTGGCGAAGATCAGCGACGAGCCGTCGAAGACGATGGACTACGACCCGTCGTACGTCGCGTACCTGCGCGAAGTGTTCCAGGTGCCGGCGCCGGCTTGATCGCGCGCGGCGCTTCAGTATCCGTGAGAACCCCTCACCCAGCCCCTCGCGCGCGCGGGAGAGGGGATACTGCTCAGACCGGCAGGTCGAGCGCGCGGCGATACGCCGCCAGCGCGGCGTCGTCGAAACACGCGAAGATCACGCGTTCCGGCAGCGGGTGCGCAGCCGTTGCCGCGCGCACCTCGCGCACCGCGATCGCCGTGGCCGCGTCGAGCGGATAGCGATAGACACCGCAACTGATCGCCGGGAAGGCGATCGAGCGCACGCCGTGCTCGCGCGCGAGCTCGAGCGAGCGCCGGTAGCAGCTCGCGAGGAGCGCCGGCTCGCCGGCGGCGCCGCCGCGCCAGACGGGACCGACCGTGTGGACCACGAGGCGCGCCGGCAGGCCGAAGCCTGGTGTGACCTTCGCGTCGCCGACCGCGCAGCCGCCCAGCTTGCGGCAGGCGTCGAGGAGCGCGGGTCCCGCCGCCCGGTGGATGGCGCCGTCGACACCGCCGCCGCCCAGCAGCGACGTATTGGCGGCGTTGACGATCGCGTCGATGGCGAGCGTGGTGATGTCGGCCTTGCGGGCTTCGAGGACGGCCATCGGGCGCAATGGAGGCGGTGGAAACGCCGGCTTATCGCAGTGGAGGGGGTGGAAACGCCGGTTTATAGTAGCTCCATGGCCACGCCCGCCCCCGGCATCAAGCCCGCGCCGCCGGCGCGCGATCCCGCCGCCGGCGGCGATCGGCGCCTGCGCATCGAAGACATCCTCAAGCTGATGGTCGCCGACGGGCTCATTCCCGTCGCCGAGGCCGACAAGCTCGCACGGGTGCGCACGCGCCAGTACGAGCATCCGCTCGAGCTGATTGCCGCGCAGAAGCTCAAGGCGGTGCGCGATCCGCAGCCGTCGATGACGCTCGAATGGCTGGTCGAATGGCTCGCCGGCAAGCTCGGCGTGCGCTACTGGCACATCGACCCGCTCAAGATCGACCTCAAGTCGATCACCGGCACGATGTCGAACGCCTACGCGGAGCGCTACCGGATCCTGCCGGTGGAATTGAAAGGCTCGGTGCTGAAGGTCGCCACCGGCGAGCCGTTCGTGCGGGCATGGGCCGACGAGCTCGAGAAGATCCTCAAGGTGTCGATCGAGCTCGTGTTCGCGAACCCGGCGGACGTGCGCCGCTACCTGGGCGAATTCTTCAACCTCGCGCGCTCGATGAAGAAGGCCGAGGCCGCGCAGAAGGGCGATGTCTCGCTCGCGCGCGACTTCGAGCAGCTCGTCGAGCTCGGCCGCCACGGCCACCTCGACGCCAACGACCAGCACGTCGTCCACATCGTCGACTGGCTGTGGCAATACGCATTCGACCAGCGCGCCTCGGACATCCACCTCGAGCCGCGCCGCGACGTCGGGCAGGTGCGCTTCCGGATCGACGGCGTGCTGCACCAGGTCTACACGATCCCGGTGCCGGTGCTGGTCGCGATGACGTCGCGGATCAAGCTCCTTGCGCGGATGGAGATCGTCGAGCGCAGGCGCCCGCAGGACGGGCGCGTCAAGACGGTGTCGCCGTCCGGCCAGGAGATCGAGCTGCGCATCGCGACGATGCCCACCGCGTTCGGCGAAAAGGTGGTGATGCGGATCTTCTCG
>JAICUU010000055.1 GCA_025935675.1 Burkholderiales bacterium | reverse complement strand
CTCCGACTGCTCGATCAGCCGCCGTTGCTGCACGACGTCGGCGAGGCCGTAGGCCATCCATGCATCGGCCGGCGCGCCGTCGCGGCCTGCGCGGCCGGTCTCCTGGTAATAGCCCTCGATGCTCTTCGGCAGGTCGAGGTGCGCGACGAAGCGCACGTCGGGCTTGTCGATGCCCATGCCGAAGGCGATCGTCGCGACCATGACGATGCCGTCCTCGCGCTGGAAGCGTGCCTGGTTCTCGGCGCGCGTGGCGGCGTCCATGCCGGCGTGGTACGGCAGCGCGTTGACGCCGCGCGACGCGAGCCACGCCGCGGTCTCGTCGACCTTGCGGCGCGTCTGGCAGTAGACGATGCCGGCGTCGCCGGCGTGCTCGCCCTCGATGAATGCGCGCAGTTGCGCGCGCGCGTCGTCCTTGTCGACGATCGCGTAGCGGATGTTCGGCCGGTCGAAGCTCGCGACGAACGTGCGCGCGTCGGCGAGCGCCAGGCGCGCGAGGATCTCGGTGCGCGTCTGCGGATCGGCGGTGGCGGTGAGCGCGATGCGCGGCACGCCGGGAAAGCGCTCGCGCAGCACGGCAAGCTCGAGGTACTCGGGGCGGAAGTCGTGTCCCCATTGCGACACGCAATGCGCCTCGTCGATCGCAATGAGCGCGAGCGGCGTGCGCGCGAGGAGCTCGAGGCAGCGCGGCATGAGGAGCCGCTCGGGCGCCACGTACAGCAGGTCGAGCTCGCCGGCGACGAGCGCGCGCTCAACCGAACGCGCGGTTTCGACATCCTGGCTGGAATTGAGGAACGCCGCGCGCACGCCAAGCTGCGTGAGCGCGGCGACCTGGTCCTGCATCAGCGCGATCAGCGGCGACACGACGACGCCGGTGCCCTCGCGCACCAGCGACGGGATCTGGTAGCACAGCGACTTGCCGCCGCCGGTGGGCATCAGCACCAGCGCGTCGCCGCCTGCGCACAGGTGGTCGACGATCTCGGCCTGCCCCTCGCGGAACACGGGGTAACCGAAGGTGTCGCGCAGGATGTCGCGGGCGCGGGCGTCGGCAAGGCGGTCGTCGGGCATCGGCGCAGTCAATCAGGAATCGCGGGCGCTGTCACTCGGTCTGTCGGACAGGTTGTCCGCGGTGGCTGTGGCAACATTCGAGGCGCGTGCGTCCGGCGGATCGCCGCCACGGGCCCTCCCGGCCCCTCGGCACGCAACGATTGCGTCGACCGGTCATCCAAGCGATTCCGGCCGACCGCACCCATGCCTTCATACCGTCCCTGGTTCGACGACCCGCAGCGCCGCACCGACGTCGTCACGATCCCGCTGTTCTGGATCGCGCTCGTCCTGTCGCTGATCGTCCATCTGGTGGCGTTCTGGCTGTTCGCAATGCACAAGCCCCTCGAGCTGACGCCGGGCGAGGTGGAGAACGACGTCAGTGTGCCGATGTCGGTGCGCCTCGCACAGTCGCGGCCGGCGACGCCGCCGCCGACCGCGACCATCGCGCCGCCCACTCCGCCGTCGCCACCGGCCGCCGCACCGCCGCCGCCACCCTCGCCGCGCGTCCCCCGTCCGACGCGGGCGCGGCCCCCGCCGGTGATCGCGGCGATCCCGAGCGTG
Organism: Burkholderiales bacterium; assembly: GCA_025935675.1. Lineage (GTDB taxonomy): Bacteria > Pseudomonadota > Gammaproteobacteria > Burkholderiales > Casimicrobiaceae > VBCG01. The sequence goes on along the minus strand of JAICUU010000055.1, from coordinate 15,199 downwards.
CCGAGCCCCGAGCGCCTGCCGATGGTGCCTGAGCCGATCGCGCCGGCGGCCCCCGCGGAGCCGGCGCCGCCGCCCGAGCCGATGGCAGGCGACCTGGCGTCGTACATCGAGACGCAGCGGCGCGCGCGCGGCGAGGCGCCGACCGTCGCGTCGGCCGATCCCGACGCCGACCGCGAGGCGCGCCGCGACCGCGCGATCGCCGCCAATCTCGCCTCCGCCAACGACTCGCCGCACTACTACGGCGAGCCCAAGAACAGCGGCGGAATCTTCAACGTCACGTTCATCGGCTACGACTATGCCGAGTTCACGTTCTACGGCTGGGTGAAGGAGATCCGGCGGCGGGCGCCGCAGCGGATCGAGGTGCGCACCGGCAGCAACGCCAACATCCAGATCGCCATCGTGCGCAAGATGATCGAGATCATCCGCCAGTACGAGCAGGGCGATTTCACGTGGCGCTCGGACCGGCTCGGCCACAACGTCACGCTGTCGGCGCGGCCAGAGGACCAGGCCGCGCTCGAGGATTTCCTGATGCGCGACTTCTTCAAGGCCGTGCAGCCGCAGGATCCGCGCTCGATCGCCGGCCGCGCACCGCGTTGACCCGCCGTCCTGCGCGCGGGAGAAGGTTGAGGTGAGGGCCGCCGTCGCCCTCCCCCCGCTCGCGGGAGTGGGTTGGGGTGAGGGGTCACCATCGATGCGCTACGATGCCCGGATGGACGTCGCCTTCATCGTCGACCCGCTGACCGGGTTGAAGCCGTACAAGGACACGAGCATCGCGATGATGCGCGCGCTCGGCAAGCGCGGGCACCGGATCTACGCGATGCAGCAGGACGCGCTGTGGTGGCGCGGCGGAAGCACGCAGGCCGCGGTGCAGCACCTGACGCTCGGCGCGACCGACGACGACTGGCATCGCGCGGGCGATCCCGAGGTCCGCGACCTTGCCGACTTCGCCGCGGTGATGATGCGCAAGGATCCACCGTTCGACATGGAATACGTCTACTCGACGTACCTGCTCGAGGAGGCGGAGGCGCGCGGCGCGCGCGTGTTCAACCGCCCGCGCGCGATCCGTGACCACAACGAGAAGATGGCAATCGCGCCGTTCCACGCGTTCATCTCGCCGACGCTCGTCACGCGCGACGCCACGCTCGTGCAGGCGTTCATCGACGAGCACGCCGACGTCATCGTCAAGCCGCTCGACGGCATGGGCGGCACGTCGATCTTCCGCGTGCGCGCCAACGACGCCAACCGCAACGTCATCGTCGAGACCGTGGGCGGGCTGGGCACCCGCACGATCATGGCGCAGCGCTACATTCCCGAGATCGTCGATGGCGACAAGCGGATCGTCCTGATCGCCGGCGAGGTCGTGCCCTACGCGCTCGCGCGGATTCCGCGTCCCGGCGAGACGCGCGGCAATCTCGCCGCCGGCGGGCGCGGCGTCGCGCGGCCGCTGACCCAGCGCGACCGCGAGATCGCCGAGGCGCTGGCGCCGAAGCTGTGGGCTGCCGGCCTCCTCGTCGTCGGCCTCGACGTCATCGGCCCGTACCTCACCGAGGTCAACGTCACCAGCCCGACCTGCTTCGTCGAGATTTCCGAGCAGACGGGCTTCGACGTCGCCGGCACGTTCGCCGAGGCGCTCGAGCGCGTGGTCGCGCAGGACGTGCGCCACGCTTGACGGCGCGCGATGGACGCCCGGGCGCGCGGCCGCGTCGTGGCGAGCCCCGCTCGTCATTCCCGCGCATGCGGGAATCCAGCCGTGACGTCGGCCAAGGCCGATCGGCAGCGCATCTTCCGCTACCATAGGCGCATGACACGGCGGCAGCCATGATCGGCATCCTGCTCATCGCTCACGACACGCTGCCGCAGAGCCTGCTGCACACGGTGGCGCACGTGCTCGGCGCCGCGCCGCCGCATCTCGACGGCATGTCGGTGGCCGCGCGCGACGATCCGCTGGATCTCCTGCCCGTCGCACGCCGCCATCTGGCGCGGCTCGACACCGGTCACGGCGTGCTGCTGATCTCCGATCTCTACGGCGCGTCACCGTCCAACCTCGCGGTCAAGCTGCTCGATCCTCCGCGCGTCGACGGCGTCGCCGGCGCCAGCCTGCCGATGCTGATCCGCGCGCTCACGTACCGCGATCGCGACATGGCGACGCTGGTCAAGAAGGCGCTTTCCGGCGCGCGCGACGGCGCGCTGCACCTCGAGCCGCTCCATGCAGCAGCGCGAGGTTGAGATCGTCAACAAGCTGGGGCTGCATGCGCGCGCGTCGGCGAAGCTGACGCAGCTCGCGGCGAAGTACCAGTGCGACGTGCACATGGCGCGCAACGGCCGGCGCATCAACGCCAAGAGCATCATGGGCGTGATGATGCTGGCCGCGGGCAAGGGCTCGAAGGTGACGCTTGAGGCGGACGGTCCCGACGAGGACGCCGCGATCGCGGCCATCTGCGAGCTGATCGGCAGCTATTTCGGCGAGGGGGAATGACGCCGCCATGATGGTGAGCTTCGCGCTGCACGGCATCGGCGTGTCGAGCGGCATCGCCATCGGCCGCGCCAAGCTCATCTCGCACGCCACGCTCGAGGTCGCGCACTACCACATATCGCCGGCGCAGGTCGACGAGGAGATCGCGCGCTTCACCTTCGCGGTGCGCGACGTGCAGAAGGAGCTCGAGGGGCTGCACGGCGCGCTCACCGCCGGCGACCTGCCCGGCGAGTTCGGCGCGTTCCTCGACGTGCACTGGATGATCCTCAACGACCCGGTGCTCGCCGACGCGCCGCGCAAGCTGATCGCCGAGCAGCGCTGCAACGCCGAATGGGCGCTGATGCAGCAGATGAACGTGCTGGTCGAGCAGTTCGACCAGATCGAGGACCCGTACCTGCGCGAGCGCAAGACCGACGTCGTGCAGGTCGTCGAGCGCGTACTCAAACGCCTGCTCGGCAGCCACGGCACGATGCACCCGGCGGCGGCCGAGGCGAACACGATCCTGGTCGCGCACGACCTGTCGCCCGCCGACGTCATCCAGTTCAAGTCGCACCACTTCGGCGCGTTCCTGACCGACCTCGGCAGCGTGACCTCGCACACCGCGATCGTCGCGCGCAGCCTCAACGTGCCCGCGGTGGTGGCCACGCACAACGCGCGGGCGCTCATCCGCGACGGCGAAATGGTGATCGTCGACGGCGGCAACCATGTCGTCATCGTCAATCCCGATCGCTCGGTGCTCGCCGAGTACCGCTTGAAGCAGTCGGGCATCGCGCTCGAGCGCCAGAAGCTGATGCGCCTGCGCGGCAAGCGCGCGGCGACGCTGGACGGGCGGCCGATCGAGCTCTTCGCCAACATCGAGCTTCCCGGCGACGTCGACTACGCGCTCGACGTGGGCGCCGAGGGCATCGGCCTCTTCCGCTCCGAGTTCCTGTTCCTCAACCGCGAGGGCCTGCCGTCGGAGGACGAGCAGTTCGAGGCGTATCGCCGCGTGGCCGAGGGCATGAAGGGCCGGCCGGTGACGATCCGCACGTTCGATCTCGGCGCCGACAAGACCAAGGAAGGGCTGGGGGGGCTTTCGCGCGTCGCGCCGAACCCGGCGCTGGGCTTGCGCGCGGTGCGCTTCTGTCTCGCCGAGCCGCGCCTTTTCCAGACGCAACTGCGCGCGATCCTGCGCGCGTCGCACTATGGTCGCATCCGCATCCTGATACCGATGCTGGCGAGCATCGGCGAGATCGCCGCGACGCAGGCGGCGATCGACGTTGCGCGCGAGACGCTGCGCGAGCGCGGCCAGCCGTACGACGACGCAATCGAGGTCGGCGGCATGATCGAGATTCCCGCGGCGGTGCTCGCGATTGGCGCGTTCGCGTCGCGACTCGACTTCCTGTCGATCGGCACCAATGATCTCATCCAGTACACGCTCGCAGTCGATCGCGCCGACGACTCGGTGTCGCATCTCTACGATCCGACGCACCCGGCGGTGATTCGTCTCCTCGCGATGGCGATCGGCGGTGCGAAGCGCGCCGGCAAGCCGATCGCCGTGTGCGGCGAGATGGCGGGCGACGTTACGATGACGCACCTCCTGCTCGGCCTCGGCCTCGAGCACTTCTCGATGCATCCTGCGCACCTCCTGCAGGTCAAGCAGCGGGTGCTCGCGTCGAGCTATCAGGCGCTCGCGCAGGCGGTGACGCGCATCCGCCGCCAGGACGATCCCGTCAAGATCGTGGCGATGCTGGAGCGCCTCAACGCCTGAGTTTGTCCCGCCTCCGGCGCGCGGGAGCGGGTTGCGGTGAGGGTCGCGAAGTCCGGTTCCCGCATGCGGCAGAAGGCCACGCGGCAGGAGGCAACGCCGGCGTGGGCGCACCACGCCACGGCCGGCACGGTGTTGCACCCGCGCATCCACGCGGAATGCCCCGGCGCATCCGCCTGTTGGCCAGGTTGCCGCTTTCCGGCGGCTTTATGCTAATGTCATGAACATGGAAGCGACCGGAAGCCGATTCCGGCGACGCGTGGCGCGCGTCGCAATCGGATGCGCGCTCGCGTCGGCGGCGCTGCTCGCCGCGCCCGCGCAGGCCGTGGGCATCGGCGCCGTCGCGCCGGCGTTCGCGCTGCCGGATGGCGCGGCGAAAATCGTGTCGCTGCGCGGGCTCAAGGGCCACGTCGTCTACGTCGATTTCTGGGCCTCGTGGTGCGGGCCCTGCCGCCGCTCGTTCCCGTGGATGAGCGCGATGCAGAAGAAGTACGGCGCGCAGGGCCTCGAGGTCATCGCGATCAACGTCGACAAGCGCCGTGCCGACGCCGACCGTTTCCTCGCGCAAGTGCCGGCGCAGTTCACGACGGTGTTCGATCCGTCGGGCGCGACGCCGGGCAGCTACGACGTCAAGGCGATGCCGAGCTCTATCCTGATCGACGCCGACGGCAACGTCGCGCTCGTCGAGGAAGGCTTCCGCGACGAGCGCCGCGACGCGCTCGAGGCGCGCATCCGCGCACTGCTCGATCGCTCGTGAGCGCGATGCGACGTCTCGCGATCGCGATGCTGGCGTTGAGCTGCGCCGCGTGCGCGACGATGACGCCGCCCAAGCCTTGGGAGAAGGGCGACCTCGCGCGACCGTCGATGACGATCGGCAGCGATCCGCTCGGCGACCGCGGCAATGCGCACGTCTACGAAAGCAAGGAGATGACCGGCGGCGGCGGCAGCGTCGGCGGAGGCGGCTGTGGCTGCAATTGACGGCGAGGTTGCCGCCGCGCAGCCCTGCGACGCGGCGACGCGGCGGTCCTGCGAATTCGCGCGCGACGGCGCGCGGCTCAATCCGTTCCTCACCGCGGCGCTGCTGCTTCCCGGCGTCGTGCCCGCCGCGGCGCTCGCGCAGTCGATGCCCGACCAGGGCCTCTTCTCGCTGCAATATCTCGACTACCGCGACTGGCAGCCCGGCGCCGCCCGGATGACGGTGCGCAATCCGTCGCTGTACGTGATGACGCCGTTCGCCGAGCGCTATACGTTCGAGGGCTCGCTCGTCTACGACGCCATGTCCGGCGCGTCGCCGTTGTGGTTCGACACGCTGTCGGGCGCGTCGGGGCTCGGCGTCACCGACTACCGCACCGCGGGCGACGCCAAGGTAACGCGTTATTTCGACCGTTATTCGATCGGCGCGGGCGTCGCGTACTCGCACGAGCGCGATTTCATCTCGCGCGCGGGCTCGCTCGACGCGCGCTGGTGGACCGCCGACAAGAACACCACGCTGGCGTTCGGGTTCGCCGGCGAGAGCGACTACATCCATCCCTCCGCGCGCGAGCTCGACAACGGCCGCCGCCATTCGCTCGACTTCCTCGTCGGCATCACGCAAAACCTCTCGCCGGTCGACATCGTGCAGTCGAATCTCACGTATGCGACCGGCCACGGCTACTACTCCGACCCGTACAAGACGCTCGACCAGCGCCCCGGCGAGCGGCGGGTGCTGGCGTGGCAGACCCGCTACAACCACCACTTCACCGTCGCCGACGCGACGCTGCAGCTCGGATACCGGTTCCTCGCCGACTCGTTCGGCGGCGACTCGCACACGTTCGACGTCGCGTGGGCGCAGGCATTGCCGCAAGGCTTCACGCTGACGCCGAGCGTGCGCTACTACACGCAGGGCGCGGCCGACTTCTGGTTCGGGCCGCCGTTCCCGCAGGGTTTCGTCAACGGCCAGGACTACACCGCCGACACGCGGCTCTCGGCGTTCGGCGCGTGGACGGCCGGGTTACGGCTGACCAGGACGTTCGCCGACGGCTGGCGTGTCGAGTTGAGCGGTGACTTCTACCGGCAGCGCGGCGACTGGCGCATCTTCGGCGGCGGCAGCGAGGGTTTGCTGCCGTTCTCCGCGCGCTGGTTCGCGGCGAGCGTGTCGAAGACGTTCTGACGCCGTGCTCCATCGCCGCGCCTTTCGAGCGATGGGCGGCGAGCACGAGCTCCTGCTCGGCGGCGCGCGCGACCCCGACGCGATTGCCACGCGCGCGATCGACGACGTGCTGCGCATCGAGCGCAAGTACTCACGCTTTCGCGACGACAGCGTCGTCGCCGCGATCAACCGCGCCGCGGGCGGCGCGCCCGTCGCGATCGACGCCGAGACCGCGGCGTTGCTCGGCTACGCGCGCACCTGCTTCGAGCAGAGCGAGGGACGGTTCGACGTCACGGCCGGCGCGCTGGCGCGCGCATGGGACTTCGGGGGCAAGCCGACGCGGCGTCCGGTTGCTGCGGTTCTGCGCGACGCGCTCGCGCACGTCGGCTTCGGCGACGTCGAATGGGACGCGTCGCACGTGCGGCTCCCGCGCGTCGGCATGGCGATCGATTTCGGCGGCATCGGCAAGGAGTACGCCGCCGACCGCGTCGCGACGATCGCGCAGGAGGCCGGCGCACGGCACGGGCTCGTCAACCTGGGCGGGGACGTGCGCGCATGGGGCGGCCGCCCGGACGGCAGCGCGTGGCGGATCGGCATCCGCCATCCGCGCGAGGAGCGCGCGCTCGCGAGCGTCGAGCTCGCCGACGGCGCGGTCGCGACGAGCGGCGACTACGAGCGCTTCGTCGAGATCGGCGGCATCCGCCATTGCCACATCATCGACGCGACGACCGGCGAGCCGGTGCGCGCGTGGCAATCGATGAGCGTGATCGCGGGGCTCGCGATCGTCGCCGGCAGTTATTCGACGATCGCGATGCTGATGCAGGATCGCGCCGAAGCGTTCCTCGCGAATGCCGCCGTGCGCTGGCTCGGCGTCGACGCCGGCGGCGCGCAGCGCGGATCTTTCGTGTAGTCCCGGCGGCGTCGCCTGCGGCGATGAAATTCGCCATGCAGCGGAATCCGCCGGCCGTTCGCCGTGCGAGGCAAGCACAAACCAATGCCTATTGCGGCGCGCACCAGCCGACGCCCACGCCATAGCCCTCGGGTGAGTAGCCCTTGGCCATCATCTGCGAGCGCACCGCCGGATCGGTCGTGAAGCGGTGATTCGGCGCACCGCCCATGCCGTTGTTGAAGAGGCGGTACACGGGGATCTGCCCCGACGGACAGTTGCCCGCGATGTCGGGCAGCGACGCATAGAAGAGCTGCGGATCCTCGAGCGTCCAGTCCGGAAAGGCGGTGATGGTCTGCTCGCAGCCGAGGCCATGCGGCGCGTAGAAGTGCGTGCTGACGCCGAGGAAGTGATCGTTGAAGAACCGGCACACGCCCACGGTGCCGGTCGGCGCGTTAGCGGGCGCGTACGCGCTGAACGACAGGCCGGTCGGTTGCCACGCGTCGAACGGGGGCTTGCCGAGCAGCTTGATCTCGTCCGTGTTGGACGTGATGAAGTAGTGGCCGAGCGACGCGTTGTAATACTCCATCACCACGACCTTCGTGCCGCCACCGGTGCTGCCGCCGGCGCCGGTGCCCGAGAGCTGCACGCTGAGCGGATTCGTCGCGCCGTCGTTGGCGATCGTCAGCGTTGCGGCGCGCGCGCCGGATGCCGACGGATCGAAGGCCACGCTCGCCGTGCAGGTCGCACCGGCAGCGACGACCCCGCACGACGAGCCGAGCAGCGGAAACTCGGCCGGGTTGCTGCTCGACAGCGCGACGACGCTCACGGGCAGCGTGCCGTTGTTGCGGAACGTCAGCGTCTTGGGCGCGCTTTGCGTGAACAGCACCTGCGACGCGAACACCGCCGAGCCGGGGCCGGTGAGATTGCCTTGCGCGGGCGCGCTCGCACCGCCGGTACCGCTGACGCTGATGCTGAGCGGATTGGGCGCGCCGTTGTCGACCAGCGTGATCGTGCTCGACCGCATGCCGCCGACGCCCGGCGCGAAGATCACCTGCAGCGAGCAGGTGCCGTTCTGCGCGAGGCTGACGGGCGTCGCAAGGCAGGTCCCGCCGGCGAGCAGGAACTCGACGTTGTTGCTGCTCGACACCGACGAGATCGAGCCCGCGGCGCCGATCACCTTGATCGTGAACGATTTCGTGGCGGACTGCGCGTGGACGCCGACCGTGCCGAAATCGAACGACGAAGGCGACGCGCTGAACGTCGCGGAGCCACCGCCGCCGGGGTTGACGACGCTGCCGATGTACGCGGCGAGGTCGGACAGGTCGCTGTCGGAGAGCTCGAATGGCATGCCGTCGCCGTACAACGGGCGCATCTCGCCGACCGAGTCGGGGTTGGTGTTGATTGCGAAGGCGATCAGGTCCGGATCGTTCGCCGCGCCGCGAATCGCGAAATCGGCGTCGGTCTTGGGACTCTTGAGGTTATGGCATTGCGTGCACGGCGCGGCGCCGTTGTTGAAGAGCTTGTTGCCGTTGGCGACGTTGTCGGTCGCCGCCGCGCAAGGCGCGAGCAGCATCGCGGCGAGCGCCGCAGCCCAAAGCATTTGCACGATCGGATCCCCGCGCCGGATATGCCGGCGTCATAGGGCGTCACTATGACAGCGTCATGACTTCGGCGGCAAGGGCGTTCGTCGGGCGGGAACGCGGGCCGTCCGACCTTAGGCCCGCGCCGGCGCCCTACTGTGGTGCACACCAGCCCACGCCGATCCCCGCACCCTCCGGCGTGTAGCCGGCGTCGATCATCTGCTGGCGGACCGCAAGGCTCGTCGTGAAGCGGTGGTTGGGCGCGCCACCCATGCCGTTGTTGAACATCCGGTAGACGGGGATGTTGCCGGCCGGGCAGGAGCCGTCGGCTGCCGGCAGCATGGCGTCGAACAGCTCGGCCGATTCGAGCGTCCAGTCGGGAAAGCCGGTGATCGTCTGCTCACAGCCCAAGCCGTGCGGCGCGTAGAAGTGCGTGCTGATGCCGAGGAAATGGTCGTTGAAGAAACGGCACACGCCCACGGCGCCGCCGGGCCCTTGGCCCGCGGCATAGCCGCTGAAGGCGAGGCCCGTCGGCTGCCAGTCCTGGAACGGCGGCTTGCCGAGCAGCACGATCTCGCCGTCGTTGGGCGTGATGAAGTAGTGATTGAGCGCCGCGTTGAAGAACTCGACGATCGTCACCTTCGTGCCGGGCCCGCTTTGCGCGGTGCTGCCGATGCCCGACATCGAGATCGTCAGCGGGTTCGGCGAGCCGTCATCGCCGATCGTCAGCGTCGCAGCGCGTACGCCGCTCACCGCCGGCACGAACGTCACCTGCACCGTGCACGCGCCGCCGGCGGCAATGATGTTCGGCAGCGGCGCGAGGCACGTGCCGCCGGTCACGTGGAATTCGGCGGTGTTGCCCGAGCTCACGCTGCTGACCGTGCCGTTGGCGTTGGCGACGCCGATCGTGAACGTCGCCGGCGCCGACGATGCGCCGACCGCGACGCTGCCGAAGTTGGCGTTGGGCGGCGAAGCGGAGAATGCGGGCGTCGGCGGCGGTGGTGGCGGCATGCCGCCGCCACCACCGCCGGAGACCTGCGCGAGGTACGCCGCGATGTCGTCGATCTGGCCGACCGACGTGATCGGCCCGCCGGGGTTGGGCGCGAGGAAGCGCATCGGCGCGTAGATCTGGATCTCGCCGAGGATCACGTTGGGATTCGCGCCGGCCAGCACCCCGAACAGGTTCTGCGGCGCCGCGCCGTGGCAGGGGCTGCAGTTGAGCGTATAGAGCAGGTGGCCGTTGTTGGCGTCCTGCGCGAGCGCGCCATGCGCCGCCCATGCCAACGTCGATGCCACGAGCCAGGTTGCGAATCGGTTCATTGCGAGCCTCCGGCGCGGCGTCGAAGCAACGGACGCGCGCGTGCGAGCGACGCCACGCGAACGCGGCGTTCGCGGGACGCCGCCGCGAGGTCGCAACGGTCCCGACCGCTGGAGTGAACATCGCGCGAGCGGCCGATGTTCCGCGAACCTTCTCGTTGGGCGCGCGCTGGCACCGGACGTCGCCGCGCGCTAGAATGGGGCTCGCGCCGATTTGAGCCAGCTTGCGGGCGCGTTACAAATGTCGCTAAAGCGGTTGGGTGCTTTCAGGAACCCGACACGCGCGAAGAGGGCTGGTCGGGTTTTTTGTTGGCGGCGTCGCCCATGGCTTCCTTTTCCGATACCACCGGCGGTGCGCCGGCCTCCACCGCGTCGGCGCCCGCGATCGGTTTCGTCACCGCGCAACGCGCGCGCTTCGACACGCCGCTGCAATTATCGAGTGGGCGCTCACTGTCGTCGTACGAGCTGGCCTACGAGACGTACGGAGCGCTGAACGCGGACCGCTCGAACGCGGTGCTGGTGTGCCATGCGCTCAACGCCTCGCATCACGTGGCCGGGGCGTACGCCGACGATCCGAACGACGTCGGTTGGTGGGACAACATGGTGGGTCCCGGCAAGGCACTCGACACCGACCGCTTCCACGTGGTCGGCGTCAACAACCTCGGCAGTTGCTTCGGCTCGACCGGCCCCGCGTCGATCGACCCGGCGACGGGCGAGCCGTGGGGCGCGCAATTCCCGATGCTGACGGTCGAGGACTGGGTCGACGCGCAGGCGCGGCTCGCCGACCGGCTCGGCATCGACACCTGGGCGGCGGTGATGGGCGGGAGCCTGGGCGGGATGCAGGCGATCGCGTGGGCGGTCCGTTACCCGGCGCGCGTGCGCCATGTGCTCGCGATCGCCGCGGCGCCGAACCTGTCCGCCGAGAACATCGCGTTCAACGAGGTCGCGCGCCAGGCGATCCTCGGCGACCCCGACTTCCATGGCGGCGACTTCTATCGCCATCGCGCGATTCCGCGGCGCGGCCTGACGCTCGCGCGGATGATCGGCCACATCACGTACCTCTCCGGCGAGCAGATGGAGACGAAGTTCGGCCGCCAGCTGCGCGACGGCCTCAACTATTCGTTCGCGCCGGAGTTCCAGATCGAGTCGTACCTGCGCTACCAGGGCGACAAGTTCGCCGATTACTACGATGCCAACACGTACCTGCGCATCACCAAGGCGCTCGACTATTTCGATCCGGCGGCGCGAAGCGGCGGCGATCTGGCCGGCGCGTTCGCGGGCTTGAGCGCGAAATTCCTGGTCGTGAGCTTCACGACCGATTGGCGCTTCCCGCCCGAGCGCTCGCGCGAGCTCGTGCGAGCTCTCGTGCACAACCGCGTCGACGTTACCTCGGCGGAGATCGACGCGCCGCACGGCCACGACGCGTTCCTGCTCGACAATCCGCAATACCACGCGGTGGTCGGCGCGTACTTCGCGCGGATCGCGGGCGAGCGTCATTGCCGCGAAAGCGGGAATCGAGCCGTGACGCCCGCCAATGCGGAAATCGACGCACCACCACCCCGTCATTCCCGCGAAAGCGGGAATCCAGCCGCGACGCCCGCTACGGCTGAGGCGCGCCGTGGATCGCCTTCCGACACGGCCGGCGCCGACACCGCGACGCGCCCCGACCACGCGATCATCGCGCGCTGGATCGGCGAAAACGCGCGCGTGCTCGACCTGGGCTGCGGCGACGGGCGACTCCTCGCGCACCTCGCCCGCGCCCGCGGCGCGACCGGCTACGGCGTCGAGATCGGCGACGACGGCGTGCTCGCGAGCATCGACGCGGGCATCAACGTCATCCAGCGCGACCTCGAGGGCGGCCTCGCCGGCTTCGACGACGCGTCGTTCGACTGCGTGATCCTGTCGCAGACGCTGCAGGCGATGCGACGCATCGAGGCCATTGTCGACGAGATGCTGCGCGTCGGTCGCGAGGCAGTCGTCTCGTTCCCCAACTTCGGCCACTGGTCGCACCGGCTGCAGATCCTGCGCGGCCGGATGCCGGTGTCGCGGGCGCTGCCCTACCAGTGGTTCGACACGCCGAACATCCACCTCTGCACCGTCGCGGACTTCGACGCGTTCCTGGCCGAGCGCGGCTGCCGCGTGATCGAGCGCAAGGTGCTCGCGAACGGCGGCGAGTCGACGTTCGCTCCCAATCTCTTCGGCGAGCTCGCGATCTACCGCTTCCGCCGAGCCTAGCCCGGCGCGGCAGCGCTGTCACGCGTCAGGGCGCGCGCGCGGCAGCGCGGTGCCGATTCAGCACGAGGATCGACGCGTTGAGCAGCGTGGCGAACGCCACCCACGCCGCATAGGGAACGAAGAGCCACGCCGCCAGCGCGCTTTGCGAAGCGACGGCGATGATATAGACGATGATCGCGACGAGCAGCGCGATGATGTCGGCGAGCGCGAGGTCGATCCGGTGGCGTCCGAAGAACAGCCACGACCATGCACCGTTGAGAACGAGCTGGATGACCCATAGGGTCAGCGCGGATGTCCAGGCGTGGCCGCCTTCGGTCCACGCGCGCCATCCCGACACGGCGATCGCGAGGTAAAGAACGGCCCACACCGGCGCGAACACGGCCTTGGGTGGATTGAACGACGGCTTGCGCAGCGCTTCGAACCAGGAATCGGGTCGGAAGCGGCTCCCCATGAGTGCGACGGCTGCGACGACGACGAGGAACGCAATGAGTGCCATGCCGGCCTCCGTTCGGCGAAGATCGTCGCTACCATAGCCCGGCGACCCAATGGCGTGGCAGGAGGCTTTGCCGGACTGCGCGGTCGGTATGCCGCCGACAAGGGCGGACGATGCGGCACAATGCGCAGCCGATGAACGCCGAACCGAACCGCCGCGAGACCTGGCGCGAAGCGCTCTTCAACCGGCGGATGCTGATCTGCGTGTTCACCGGCTTCAGCTCCGGCCTGCCGCTCTACGTCCTCATCAACCTGATCCCCGCGTGGCTGCGCAGCGAGGGCGTCGAGCTCACGGCGATCGGGCTCTTCACGCTGATCCAGCTGCCGTTCACATGGAAGTTCCTGTGGTCGCCGCTGATGGATCGCTACGCGCTGCCGCTGATGGGCCGCCGGCGCGGCTGGATGCTTGTCACGCAGCTCTTGCTGCTCGCGTCGATCGCGCTGCTCGGCCTGTTGCGACCGCCCGGCGAGCTGTGGACGATCGCGGGACTCGCCACCGCCGTCGCGTTCTTCTCGGCGAGCCAGGACATCGTCCTCGACGCCTACCGGCGCGAGATCCTTCCCGACGCGGAGCTGGCACTCGGCACGTCGATCCACGTCAACGCGTACCGGGTCTCGAGCCTCGTGCCCGGTGCGCTCGCGCTGATCCTCGCCGATCACCTGCCGTGGACCAGCGTGTTCGCGATCACCGCGCTCTTCATGCTGCCGGGCATCGCGATGACGCTCGTCGTGCGCGAGCCGCCGCAGTCGCGGTCGGCACCCCGCACGCTGCGCGAGGCCGTCGTCGAGCCGTTCCGCGAGTTCATCGCGCGCAGCGGCTGGCGCAGCGCGCTGACGGTGCTGGCGTTCATCTTCCTCTACAAGCTCGGCGACTCGATGGCGACCGCGCTGGCGACGCCGTTCTACCTCGACATGGGGTTCACCAAGACGGAGATCGGTGTCATCGCCAAGAACGCCGGCCTGTGGGCGAGCGTGATCGGCGGCCTGCTCGGCGGGCTGTGGATGGTGCAGATCGGCATCAACCGTGGATTGTGGATCTTCGGCGCGGTGCAATGGGCGTCGATCCTGGGCTTCGCGGTGCTCGCGGCAGCAGGGCGCCCGGATCGCACGCTGCTCGCGTTCGTCATCGCCTTCGAGGCGCTCGGTGTCGGGCTCGGGACGGCGGCGTTCACCGCCTATATCGCGCGCGCCACCGATCCGCGCTACACGGCGACGCAGTTCGCGCTGTTCACGAGCCTGGCGGTCGTGCCGCGCTCGATCGTCAACGCGAGCACCGGCTGGATCGTCGAGCGGCTGGGGTGGGTGGACTTCTACCTCTTGTGCGCGGTGCTCGCGGCGCCCGGCATGGCACTACTCTTGCGTGTGGCCCCCTGGTTCGGGGACAGGAAAGGCGGCCCGCCATGAATCCGCAGAAGTTCAGCGCGATCGCGCACCGCGACCACGACTACATGAACCCGCTGTCGGCCGCGAAGATCGAGCGGATGCTCGACCTTTTGCCGCTGACCGAGCATTCGCGCGTCCTCGACCTGGGCTGCGGCCGCGCGGAGCTCGCGTTGCGCATCATCGAGCGCTTCGGCTCGCAGGTGGTGGCGATCGACAACTCGTCGTTGATGCTCGACGCGGCGCGCGAGCGCGCGGAATGGACCGGCGCCGTCGGCCGGCTGCATCTCGACAACGTCGACATCCGCGATTTCGTCGCCGACCCCGAGACGTTCCACCTCGTCGTCTATCTCGGCGCCGGCGGTATCGACGGCGGCGTGCCGGTCATCCTGCGCAAGCTGCGCGACTGGACGCAGCCCGGCGGCTACGTCCTCGTCGGCGACGGCTACTGGAAGCGCAAGCCGGGTTCCGAATACCTCGCGGTGCTGGAAGGTGGCGAGGCGCAGTACCTCGACCATCGCGGCAACGTGCAAGCCGGCCTCGATGCGGGGCTCGTGCCGATGCACGCCTGCGTCGCGTCCGACGACGAATGGGACGAGTACGAGTGGAAGTACGCGCGCTCGATCGAGCGCTACGTGCGCGAGCAGCCGGACGACCCGGACGCGCCGGCGATGCTCGACCGCATCCGCCGCTGGCGCGACGCGTACCTGCGCGCAGGGCGTGACACGCTAGGCTTCGGCGCGTATCTCTTCCATCGCACGGCGCCGCGCGGCAGTTGAATGTCATCCCCGCGAACGGGGGGAGAATGTCATCCCCGCGAAAGCGGGGATCCAGTGGTGACGCACCGATGGTCCCGCGCCTCCTCGCCTGCGATGCGGCGTTACCGCTGGATTCCCGCTTGCGCGGGAATGACGGCAGTGGTGACGCACCGATGGTCCCGCGCCTCCTCGCCTGCGAT
>JAICUU010000370.1 GCA_025935675.1 Burkholderiales bacterium | reverse complement strand
CCCGCGGCGACGGGCAAGCGCCGCGCGGCCAAGGTCTCCTGACCGGTAACGAGCGCACTGCCGTCATACCGGTAACGAGCGCACTGCCGTCATACCGATAACGAGCGCACTGCCGTCATCCCCGCGAAGGCGGGGATCCAGCCGTGACGTCGCCGATGTGCGCTTCGCCGCGATGCCGAATTGTCAATTCTGGATTCCCGCTTGCGCGGGGATGACGATGACGGCTGCGCGGGAATGACGATGGCGGCTGCGCGGGAATGACGATGGCGGTTGCGCGGGAATGACGATGACGGCCGCGCGGGAATGACGATGACGGCTGCGCATCGACCGCGCAGACAACGTCCTGCAGTGCGACAGCCCGTGGCGCGTCACCGACGGCGTGACGTGCGTCAGCGCGGCGCGGCCCGCGCCCGCGCCTCGCGCCAGTCCTTGAGCGCCGGATACAGGCGCGCGTAGTCGCCGTAGATCTCCGCATAACGGGCGCTCGCGCGCACGTCGGGCTCGACGATGCGCTCGACGCGCACCATCGCGGCGATCGCCGTGTCGATGCCGGGGAACGCGCCGGCGCCCGTGGCCGCGAGGATCGCGGAGCCCAGCACCGGCGCATCGGCGAACGCGGCCACCTTGACCGGCCGCGCGGCGGTGTCGGCATGGATTTGCACCCACAGCGGCGAGCGGCTTGCGCCGCCGCCGATCACCATCTCGTCGATCGCGAGGCCCGCCGATGCGATTCGATCGAGCACCGCGCGCGTGCCGAACGCGATCCCCTCGATCATCGCGCGGAAGAGGTGCGCACGACCGTGCGAAAGCGAAAGGCCGACCAGCGCGCCGCGCGAATGCGGATCGGTGAACGGCGTGCGGTTGCCCTGGAAGTGATCGAGCACGACCAAGCCCTCCGACCCCGGCTCGATCGCCGACGCTTCGCGATTGAGCGCCGCGAGATCGGCGTCGGAGCCGATGAGCCGCATCAGCCACGCGATCATCGAGCCGGTCGCGCTCTGGCCGCCTTCGATGACGTGTCGACCCGCGTAGACGGCATCGGCGTAGCTCCCCCACAGTCCCGGGATCGACATCGGCCGGTCGGCGAGCGCGAGCTGCAGGTGCGACGAGCCGGTGACGAGCGCGAGCTGGCCGGGCCGCGCGACGCCGAGGCCGATCATGCCGATGAACGCGTCGATGCCGCCCTGCACCACGAGCGTCGACGGCGCCAAGCCGAGATGGTCGGCAGCCGCGGATGTCAGCGGACCGACGATCGTGCCGGGTGCCAGCACCTCGGCCGGCCACTTGCCCGCGAGGTCATCGAGATCGAGCGCCGACAGCAGTGCAAGCGGCCAGCCGCCGGCGCGCGCGCGGTAATGCCAGCGCGCCGCGACGTTGGTAAGCGAGCAGGCGTCGCGCCCGGTGAGCTTGCGCACGAGGTAGTCCTGGTACTCGAACACGCGCGCGGCGCGCGCGTAGTTCGCCCGCTCGTGGCGCTTGAGCCACAGCGCCTTGGGGATCATCCACTCCGCCGAAACGGGGCCCGCACCGGCGCAGTTGAGCTCGAGCGCATCGGCGCCGGTCGCGAGCACCGCCTCGGCCTCGTCGGCGGCACGCACGTCCATCCACAGCAGCGCCGGTCGCAGCGCCTCGCCCGCGGCGTCGGCGAGCACCACGGTGGCCGACGTCGTGTCGAGCGCGAGGGCGTCGATGTCGCGCGCGTCGACACCGGCCGCGTGCACGGCGCCGCGCACCGCCTGGGCGAGCGCCGCCCACCAGTCGCGCGGCGCCTGCTCGGCGCGCCCCGGCGCCGGAAACGATGTCGCGTACGCGGACTTGGCGCCGCCGCGGTCGCGGCCTTCGCAATCGAAGACGTGCGCGCGCAGCGATTCGGTCCCGCCGTCGACGCCGATCACGTAGCGCATCACTGAGCCTCCGGTCGCGCGACGCCGTCGAGGCGCAGCGCGGTTACAAATGTATTGCGCGGCTTGCAAATGTATCCGGCGACGATTAAGCTACAGCTTCACCGGGAATGCAAGGAGCGCCGCCGGGCAACGGGCGGCGACATCGCGATGCGCGTGGCGATCGGTTGCGACGAAGCGGCGTTCGAGCTCAAGGAGGTGCTGCGGCGCCATCTCGCCGACGCCGGGCACGACGTGCACGACTTCGGCGTGCATG
>JAICUU010000113.1 GCA_025935675.1 Burkholderiales bacterium | reverse complement strand
GTCTTCCGCCGCCACGCCGCGCGGGCCGACACCGAGGACCCGCTGGCGCTGATCCAGTACCTCGACCTGAAGACCTATCTCGTCGGCGACATCAACACCAAGGTCGACCGCGCGTCGATGGCGCATTCGCTCGAGGTGCGCGAGCCGCTGATGGACCACCCGCTCATCGAGTGGCTGGCGAGCCTGCCGTCGTCGCTCAAGCTCAACGGTGGCGAGGGCAAGTTCCTGCTCAAGAAGGCGATGGAGCCCAAGCTGCCGCACGATCTTCTCTACCGTCCGAAGATGGGCTTCGCGGTGCCGCTCGCGCGCTGGTTCCGCGGGCCGTTGCGCGAGCGCGTCCGTCGCGCCGTGCTCGGCCCGCGCCTCGCGTCGACCGGGTATTTCGACGCGGCGACGCTGCGAGAGCTCGTCGACGCGCACCAGTCGGGCGTGCGCGACTACAGCGCGCCGCTGTGGAGCCTCCTCATGTTCGACGCGTTCGTGGGCAACGCGCTCGAAGGCTCCGCCGAGCCGCGCGAGATGGCGGTGGCGTCGTGAGCGCGCAGGGCCGCCGCAAGCGCCGGATGTGGCAACTGCGAGCCCCGCAGCGCGCAGCACGGACGGAAATAGAGTGAGCCTCAAGATCCTCCACGTGCTGGACCACTCGCTGCCGCTGCACAGTGGCTACGTGTTCCGCACGATCGCCATCCTCCGCGAGCAGGCGGCGCTCGGCTGGCAGACGTTCCACCTGACGACCCCTCGTCACGGCATGGCGTTGAAAAGCGCCACGCCGGACGAGGAGACGGTCGACGGCTGGCGGTTCTACCGCACGCCGGCGCCGCGCGGGCCGTGGCGGCGCGCACCGGTGGTCGGCGAATTCGCCGAGATGGCCGCGACGTCGCGGCGCATCGGCGAGCTGATCGACCGCCTGAAGCCCGACATCGTGCACGCGCATTCGCCGGTGCTGAATGCGCTGCCGGCGCTGTGGGCGGCGCGGGGGCGGGGAGTGCCGGTCGTCTACGAAGTGCGCGCATTCTGGGAAGATGCCGCCGTCGACCATGGCAGCACGACCGAAGGCAGCACGCGCTATCGCGTGTCGCGATCGCTCGAGACCTGGGCACTGCGCCGCGCGGGCGCGGTGACGACGATCTGCGAGGGATTGCGACGCGACATCGCGGCCCGCGGCATCCCGATCGAGCGCATCACCGTCATACCCAATGCCGTGGACGCCGAGCGCTTCCGCCTTGGCTCGACGCCGGACGGCGACCTGCGCACGAGCCTTGGCCTCGACGGCGCCACCGTGCTCGGCTTCGTGGGCTCGTTCTATGCCTACGAGGGCATCGACCTCGTGATCGAGGCCCTCGCGCGCCTCGTGCCGGAATATCCGTCGCTGCGGGTGCTTCTCGTCGGCGGTGGCTCACACGAGCAGGCGCTTCGCGAGCGTGCGCGTTCGCTCGGCGTCGACGCGCGCATCGTGTTCGCGGGGCGCGTGCCCAACGCGGACGTGCAGCGCTACTACGATCTCATCGATGTTCTCGTCTACGCGCGCCGCTCGATGCGCCTGACCGAGCTCGTCACGCCGTTGAAGCCGCTCGAGGCGATGGCGCAGGGGCGCATGCTGGTCGCGTCCGATGTCGGTGGCCATCGCGAGCTGATCCGCGATGGCGAGACCGGATTCCTGTTTCCGGCGGGCGATGCGTCGGCACTGGCTGCGACGATCGACCGGATGCTGTCGGCGAAGGCCGCATGGCCGGCGATGCGCGCCTGCGCGCGCCGCTTCGTCGAGGAGGAGCGGACGTGGCAGCGTAGCGTCGCGGGCTATCGCGCCGCCTACGCGGGCGCCGTCGAGCGCGCGGCGGCCTGAGCGATGGACGTCCTGTTCGTCTGCCACAGCTTTCCCGTGCCGCCGAAGAGCGGCGACAAGATCCGCGCGTATCACATCATTCGCCACCTCGCGCGACGCCATCGCGTCACGGTGGCGACGCTGACTCGCACGCCCGGGGACCGCGCGCTCGCCGATGCATGGCGCGGCGGCACTCCGCCGGACGGCATGGACAACGTCAAGCTGATCGCAGCGCACCTCGACGGCTTCCTGCCGGCCGCACGCATGATCGCGCGGCTGCCGACACCGGTACCGTCGTCGTTCGGCTACTTCCACTCGCGTGACCTTCGACACATGATCGACGCCGAGCTCGCTCATCGGAGCTTCGGTCTCGTGTTCGTCCATTGCTCGTCGGTGGCGCACTATGCCGATGGCGCGCAAGGCATGCCGCGGATCCTCGATTTCGCGGACATGGACTCGCAGAAGTGGCTCGACTATGGGCAGCAACGGCGCTTTCCCGTCGCCCTCGGCTATCGGCTCGAAGGGATCAAGCTCGAGCGCGAGGAACGACACCTCGCGTCCAGGTTCGATGTGTGCACCGTGGTGACGCCGGCCGAGCTCGCGACGCTCAACGGCTATCGCGCATCCTGCCGCAGTGACTGGTTCCCCAACGGCGTCGACTGCGAGTATTTCCAGCCGGCGCGCGAGGCGTACGACCGCGACCTCGTCGTGTTCGTCGGCAAGATGGATTACTTCCCGAACGAGCAGGGCGTCATTGATTTCTGTCGCGACACATGGCCCTCGATTCGCGCCGCGCGCCCTGCAGCGCGATTCGCCGTCGTCGGCAGCAACCCCACGCGCGCCGTGCGGGCGCTGGCGGCGATCGACGGTGTCACGGTCACCGGTGCCGTGGACGACGTGCGTCCCTGGCTTGCGCGGGCGGCGGTGGCGGTCGCACCGCTCAAGCTCGCCCGCGGCACGCAGAACAAGGTGCTGGAGGCGATGGCAGCCGGCATTCCGGTGGTCGCGTCCCGGCTTGCCGCACGCGGCGTCGACGCGGTCGCCGACGAGCACCTGCTGGTCGTGGACGATCCGGATTCGTCCGCCGCCGCCGTGCTGCGCATCATGGACGACGAGAGCCTGCGCGCGCGCCTCGCCGCCGCCGGTCGTGCACGCATGCTTTCGCACCACACGTGGAGCCATGCGATGGAGCGCCTCGACACCATCGTCGGCCGCCTCGTGGAAGCGCCACAGGCGCGTCGCCAACCCGTCGGGCCGTCCCACGAGGCGGGTGCCGATGCCGCCACGGTAGCGAAGGCCCGATGAACGTGGGCAGCACCACGCGACGCGCGGGCGCATTTGCGTCGGGCAGCGCGCGAAGTGAGCGGACCGCGGCGCATGTCGCGCAGGGGCTGCCGGTCCGCGACGCGACGCTGCCACCGCGCTCGCCCGTTCGCCTGCTCACGCTGACGACGCTCTTTCCGAACGCGGTCCAGCCCCGTCATGGCATCTTCATCGCGACACGGCTGCGCCGCCTCTGCGACACCGGCGACGTAAGCAGCACGGTCATCGCCGCAGTGCCTCGCTTCCCGGGAGCTTACCGGATCCAGGCGGGGATTCCGGAATCTGAAGAGACGTTCGGGCTTCGCGTGTATCACCCGCGCTACGCAAACGTGCCGGGAATCGGCATGCGGCTGCAGCCGCGGATGCTCGCCGCGAGCATCCTCGGCGAAATCCGTCGCCGTGGCCTCGACGCCGAGTCATTCGACGTCGTCGACGCGCATTACTTCTATCCTGACGGCGTTGCCGCGGCGCATGTGGCGCGCGCGCTCCGCCTGCCGCTCGTGATCAGCGCGCGCGGCAGCGACATCAACGTCATCGGCGATCTCGGCTTCGCGCGTCGCGCGATGGTCGCCGCGGCATCCTCCGCCAAGGGCCTGGTCGCCGTTTCGCAGGCGCTCTCGCAGCGCATGGAGACGCTCGGCATGCCGGCCGACCGGATCGAGGTACTGCGCAATGGCGTCGACACGGGGATCTTCTCGCCGATGGCGCGTGAACGGGCGCGGGCGAGCCTTGGATTCACCGGCGACGTACCGCTCGTGCTCGGCGTTGGCAACCTGGTGGCGGAAAAGGCCTGGGACCTGCTTATCCGTGCCGTCGCGCGCCTGCCGGGCGCACGACTTGCGCTGGTCGGCGAGGGGCCCCTGCGTGGCATGCTCGAGACGCTCGCGCACGATCTCGCACCTGGACGCGTGCGCTTCCTGCCGAACATGCCGCAGCCGGAGCTCCGCGTCGCTTACGCCGCGGCCGACGTGACGGGGCTGCCGTCGTTGCGCGAGGGATGGCCCAACGTCGTGCTCGAGTCGCTGGCGTGCGGCACGCCCGTGATCGCCGCGAGCGTCGGCGGCGTTCCGGAGATTTTGCGTCCCGGGAGCCCGGCCGTCGTGCTGGAACACCGCTCCCCGGAAGCATGGTCGGAAGGCATCGAGCGCCTCATCGGCGCGCGCCACGAGCCATCGGCCGTGCACGCCTACGCCGCGGCGTTCGGTTGGGACGAAGTGGTGGCCGGCCAAGCGGCGCTGTACCGACGCATCGCGACGTTGCGCGAATGACGTCGACTGCCGAGGCCGGCCGGCCCCGCGGCGCTGTCCCGTCGCTGCTTCCCATCCCCTTCGGCGGATCGTGCGAGCGTGCGAGGGCCGACGTCGCCGTCGCCGCGGGCGACGCACGTCGCCGCGGGCGCGCGCCGGCCCGCATCGCGCAGGACGGTGCGGGCGGCGCGCTCGTTTTCGGTTGGGTACGCACGGTCGAATCGGCCGGAGTGCCCGCGCGCGCCTTGGACCCCGCGGAGCTGCGAGCGCTGTGGCGCGAGCATGGCGATGCAGTGCTCGACGAGGTGACGGGTGAGTTCCTGATCGCATTGTGGGACCGCTCGCGGGCTCGCGCGCTTCTCGCGGTCGATCGATTCGCGACGTATCCGCTCTACTGGTGCGAGCAGGGCGGACGCATCGGCTTCTCGGCGCGTCCGGAGGAAGCCGCGGCGCTGGCCGGTGCGTCGATCGAATGCGACTGGCAGGCAATCTTCGCCTACGTGTACTTCCACATGATCCCGGCGCCGCTGTCCATCTACCGCGGCGTGCATCGTCTC
The DNA here is from genome assembly GCA_025935675.1 of Burkholderiales bacterium. GTDB lineage: Bacteria > Pseudomonadota > Gammaproteobacteria > Burkholderiales > Casimicrobiaceae > VBCG01. The sequence goes on along the minus strand of JAICUU010000113.1, from coordinate 6,377 downwards.
GACCATGGCGAGGCCTTACGTATCGAACGAGGTCACGCGGAAGTGTTCCGCTATTGGACGCCGCGCTTCGACGAGACGCGCCCGTTCGACTTCGCCACCGAGCGCACGGCGTTCCTGGATGCGTTGCGCGTTGGCGTCGCCGAGTCGACGGCGGGTCTCGACCAGGACGAGGTGGGCTGCTTCCTGTCGGGCGGCACGGACAGCTCGACGATCGCCGGGCTCGTCGGTCGTCAGTACGGCACGCCCGCGCGCACGTTCTCGATCGGGTTCGCCGAGAGCGGCTACGACGAGTCCGGCTATTCGCGCCTGGCCGCGAAGCATTTCGGGACGGCGCACACCGAGTACTTCGTCACCGCGGACGACGTGCGCGACGGCATCGCGGTCGTGGCGACGCAATTCGAGCAGCCGTTCGGCAATTCGTCGGCGCTGCCGGCGTACTTCTGCGCGAAGCTCGCGGCCGAAGCCGGTGTATCGCGGATGCTCGGCGGCGACGGCGGCGACGAGCTCTATGGTGGCAACGAGCGCTACGCGAAGCAGCAGGTGTTCGCGATGTACGAGCGCCTGCCGCGCGCGCTGCGCGAGCGCCTCCTCGAGCCGATGCTGCGAGGGCCGCTTGCGCATGCCGGCGGCGTCGTCGGCAAGGCGCGCAGCTACGTCGAGCAGGCGAGGGAGCCGCTGCCGGATCGGTTGCAAAGCCGTTACAACCTCCTCAACATGCTTGGCGCGTCGAGCGTTTTCACCCGTGCACTGCTGGCGCGCGTCGATGGCGGCGAGCCGCTTGCGCTCGAGCGCGAGGTCTGGTCGCGTGCAACGGGGGTGGGCGGCACGCTCGGCCAGCTCAATCGATTGCTCGCCTGGGATTTCAAGTTCACGCTCGCCGACAGCGACCTGCCGAAAGTGACGCGCGCCTGCCTCGCGGCCGGCGTCGAGGTGTCGTTCCCGATGCTGGCCGACGGCCTGCTCCGGCATTCGCTGCAATTGCGCCCCGACCAGAAGCTCAAGGGCCGCAGGCTGCGATACTTCTTCAAGGAGTCGCTGCGCGGCTTCCTTCCCGACGAGATCATCGCCAAGCAAAAACATGGCTTCGGATTGCCGTTCGGCGCATGGCTGCTGCAACGCGACGACCTTCGCGCCACCGCCGGCGATTGCCTCGCCTCGCTCGCCTCGCGCGGCGTCCTCGAGCGCGACTTCGAGCGAAAGATCATCGCCGAGCTCGAATCGGGCCATGCGGGATACTTCGGCACGATGATCTGGGTGCTGACGATGCTCGAGCTGTGGCTGCGTTCGTCGCCGCTCGCAAGCGCGCGCGTCGAAGCCTGATGATGCTCGGCGCATTGACGTCGCTGGCGTCGCCGTCCGGAGGGCGCGCGCGCCTCACGACGTTCTATTTCCATCGCGTGCTGCCGCAGCCGGACCCGTTGTTGCCGGGCGAGCCCGACGCCCGCCGGTTCGATGCCATTCTGGGGTGGATCGGCAACCAGTTCCGGGTACTCGATCCCCTGGACGCGTGCGAACGCCTGTACGCGGGAACGTTGCCGGCGCGCGCTGCGATCGTGAGCTTCGACGATGGCTACCGGAACAACTTCGAGATCGCGCTGCCGATCCTGCAACGCCATGGCATGAAGGCGGTCGTCTTCGTCGCCACGGCGTTCCTCGATGGCGGCTGCATGTTCAACGACCGCGTCATCGAAGCGGTAAGGCGCGCGGCGGCGCCCGTGCTGCCCGGCGACGCGATTGCGTCCGCGACCGACTTGCCGTTGCGCGGCGATGCGGAGCGACGCGCTGCGATCTCGCAGACGCTCGACGCCATCAAGGGCCTGCTGCCCGACGATCGCAACCAACGGGTGGCGCGGATCGAGCGCGCGCTCGGCGCTCCTGCGGCCGAGCGCTTGATGATGGACGCGCGGGAAGTGGCTGCAATGAGCCGCGCGGGCATGCACATCGGCGGCCACACCCGGACCCATCCGATCCTTTGCGCGCTCGACGATGCATCGGCGACCGATGAGATCGCCGGCGGCCTCGACGACCTGACGGCCATCACCGGCACGCGCCCGAGGTTGTTTGCCTATCCGAACGGGCGGTACGGCCGCGACTACGATCGCCGGCATGTCGCGATGGTCGATGCGGCCGGCTGCGCCTACGCGTTCACGACCCAACCGGGCGCCGCGACGTTGGCCAGCAATCGGCTCGAGCTACCGCGATTCACGCCTTGGGCGCGAACGCGGATGCGGTTCGGGCTCATGGCGCTGCGCAATCTCGCTGACGCCGGCGCGCGCGTCGCGCGGCACTGACTCGATGTCCGGCAAGCGCACGAGCGTTCTGAGGAGCGCTGCCCTCACCGTCAGCATGCGCTGGACCGATCGGCTGCTGGGGCTCATCAGCACGCTCGTCCTCGCGCGGCTGCTCCTGCCCGCGGACATCGGCGTCATCGCGATGTGCTCGCTGGTGATCGGACTGATCGACGTCCTGCTTGACCTCGGCGTCGGCACGGCGCTGATCCGCAATCCCCACGCGGTCGACGGTCACTATCACACCGCCTGGACGTTGCGGCTTGCCCAGATGCTTGGAGGTGCCGTCATCGTCATCGCCACCACGCCGATCGCGGTGCGTTATTTCGGCGACCCGCGGCTTGCGCCCGTCCTCTACGTGATGTCGATCGGCCTCGTGCTCGCGGGGCTCGAGAACATCGGCGTCATCGACTTCCAGAAGGAGATGCGCTTCGGGGCCGATTTCAAGTTCACGTTCCTGAAGCGCATCGCGGGCTTCACGGTGACCCTCGTGCTCGCGTTCCTGTGGCGCAGCTACTGGGCGCTCGTCATCGGCTCGCTCGTCGGGCGCGCAGTCGGCGTCGCGCTGAGCTACACGATGCATCCGCTGCGACCCCGTTTCGGCGTGTCGCATTTCAAGGACATTTTCGCCATCTCCCAGTGGATGCTGGTGCGCAATACCGGGATCTACATCAACAACAGCCTGCATCGGATTCTCGTGGGCGGCCGCGACAACGCCTCGGTGATGGGCGGCTATTCGATCGCCAACGACATCTCGGCCATGCCGGCGAGCGAGCTGCTGGCGCCGCTCAACCGCGTGCTGTTTCCGACGTTCGTGCACGCGAGCCGCGACCGCCTCGAGCTGAAGCGCGTGTTCCTGCTCGCGCAAGGCGTGCAGACGCTCGTTGCCTTTCCGGCGAGCGTCGGGCTTGCGATGGTCGCGAACGAGGCGGTGCCGGTCTTGCTGGGACAGAAATGGGCGTTTGCCATACCGTTCGTCCAGCTGCTCGCGTTCGGCAGCATGTTCCAGGCCATTACGACGAGCAGTGGCTACGTCTTGATTACGTTAGCAAAAATGCGTGAATCGGCGATGGTAATCTGGCTGCAGGCCGTGCTGTTTGCGGCGATCGCCTTTTTGGCCATTCCGCACGGTCACGCGCTCGAGCTGGCGTGGGCGCGCATAATCGCCGGAACAGGGGCCGTGGCCCTGATGTTGTGGCTGTTGCTGCGGGTTTTGCCGGAGGTGCGGCTCGGCGACATGGTGCGGACGCTCGCGCGGCCCTTCGTGGCGACGGGCGTGATGATTGCGGTATTGCTGACAGCAGAACGTTACCTGCCGCTCGGCCTCGTGCCGATGCTGGTGGCGAAGGTCGCGATCGGGGCGTTCGTCTATCCGGCTACGATCCTCGCGATGTGGCACATGTCCGGGAGGCCGGACGGTTCGGAAGCATACGTCGCAAGAATCCTCGGCGACGCAAACAAGGCGTGGCGGCGAAGAAGGAATCGTTGATCGCGCGGGCGGGGCAGATGACCACCGACGGCAAGTCAGGCGTTTCCGGCGACTGGGATGCCAACATCCACTATCAGGCCGACGATGTCGCCGGACGTTACGACGCGGAGCGATTTTCGACGCTTGCCGGACGTGTCTTCAACGATCGAGAGCGGCGCCTCGTCGTCGGCGCGTTTGCCGGCCTGAGCAGAGGATCTCGAATCGCCGACGTGCCGTGCGGCACCGGGCGGCTCGCGGAGCCGTTGCTTGCGGCGGGATTCCGTGTGCACGGCATGGACATTTCCGGCCAGATGCTCGGCGTCGCGTCGCGGCGGCTGGCGCGCTTCGGCGCGACCTTCACGACAGAAGTTGCCGATGCGAAGAAGCTCTCGGCAGGGGCCGGCACGTTCGATGGCGTGCTGTGCGCACGCGTGCTGATGCACTTCGAGCTTCCCGAGCAGATCGAGTTCCTGCGCGGGGTCGCGAAGCTGACGCGCGGGATCGTCGTGATCAATCACTCGTACGATTCCCCTTTCCAGCGCCTTCGCCGCAAGCTCAAGCGGCTCCTGGGTCACCAGGCGCCCGCGCGTCATCCGATCAGCGACCGCGGCATCGAAGCGCTGCTCGAAGGCGCGGGCTTGCACGAGATTCGCCGAGTCCGTCTCAACCGTCTGGTCAGTGAGGCGGTCTACATCACGGCCGTTCCGAACGCACCCGGGGTGCGCGCCTGAGCGATTCGCCAACCGGCCCCACGTCGATCTTCGCGGAGCTTCGCTGCCCGAAGTGCGGCGTGCTGGGTACTTGGCGAAGCGTGACCCACGCGAGTCGGCGGCAAGCATCGATCATCGCCGCTGCAACGTGCGGCGGATGTGGCTTCCGGGTCTTTGCCAAGACGCTGCTTGCGGGCGAAGGCGATACGGCAGAAGACCGGGCCGCGCACGAGTTCGAAACTGCCTCGAGGCTGTATGCCATCGCGGCTGGCGCGCCGCCCCGCCTGGTGCCGCGGCCGATCGCGCTTTCGGGCAGCACCATCGTCTACGAATTCATTCACGAACCGACGCTGCTCGAGCTTCTCAGGCGCGGAACGATGGAACAGAAGCGTCGCGCCATGCGCGAGACCGGCGAGTGGTTCGCGCGCTTCCACGAGCTCGACATGCGAGGCAGCGGGAGCGGTGATTTCGTGCAGAAGCACGCGACGATCGCCGAGCGGTTTGCGACGACGGGTCGCGTCCCCGGCGTCGCGGTGCAGGCGCTCGACGAGCTCGGCCGGTCGGCGGAGCAACTGTCGTCAAGGCGCAGCGACATCGTGGCCGTGCACGGGGATGCGAAGCCCGCCAACTTCATGGTGACGGACGATGGCGTCCTGGCAGTCGACGTCGACGGCCACTTCAGCAACGTGCGGGAAATGGACCTTGCCCAGTTCCTCGTCCAGACCGACATCGCGCTGGCTGGACCTTTCGGCAATGCAGAGGATCGTCTTTCCGACGAGCTCGAGCCCGAGTTCCTAGCCGGCTATGCCATGCACGCGACGATGGCGCGCGGCGCGCTCGACTGGTGGAAGACGTATTTCTGGCTGAGCTTCTGGACCACCGCGCGCCAGCAAGGCGCACTTCGCGGCCTCCGCGTGAGCCGTCTTTGCCGGCGCCGCGTGAGCTCGAAAATCGCCGGCACCGACATTCCGGCAAAGAGCCGCCGCGCCTAGTCCAAGCGCGTTACCGCGAATGCGCCGGCGGTCCGAGCGGATCGACCCGCAACGCATTCGGCGCCGGCATGCCCCCTGCCGGCGCGCCGAAAGGCGCCGGAGTGGCCGAAGCGGTGGCGTTGGCGAGCCGACGGTCCTTGGCCTCCGCGCCCACGACGCGCGCCGTCCCGAACGCGAGGATGGCGAGGTAGTAGACCATGTCCCAGTTGCCGATGTTGACGAACGCGCCGCCGACCATGAGCCCGATCAGGCTGGCCTGGATCATCTTGGTCAGCAACGCCTGCGCGCGGCCATCCGGAGTGGGGGGCGCGAGCCTCGTGACTTTCCGGCACTGCATCCAGATATAGAGCAGGATGAACAGGAACATCGCGAGGCCGATCCAGCCGTGCTCGCCGAGCGCCTGGAAATAGATGCTGTGCGACGAGTGGATGTCGGTCGGGTTCGGCGCATAGCGCGCGAACACGCGCGGCGAGTACAGCTCGAATCCGCCGCCGGTGATGCGATCCTTGGCGATGGCGAACGCGGTCCACCACGCGTTGATCCGGCCCATCGCGGAGGAATCCTGCTGATAGGTCTCGATCGATGCCATCCGGTTCCAATAGCTCTGCGGCATGAACGGCACCAGAATCGTCGCGCCGATGACCATGACGATCGCGATGACGAGCTTGTGGCGGCTCTTCGCCATCATGAAGACCGACATCGCGGCGATGCCGAGGAACGCGCTCCGCGAGTGGGAGCCGAACACCGACACGGCGGACATGAGCGCCGAGAACGCGACGAGCAGCTTGAGCCAGGTCTTGCGCGCCTGGACATAGAGCCAGTACATCATCGGCAGCATCATCACCAGCCCGACGGCGAGGTGATTGTTGTCCTGGATCGCGCTGTCCTTCGGGCCCCAGACGATGAACTCGCCGCCGTT
>JAICUU010000048.1 GCA_025935675.1 Burkholderiales bacterium | reverse complement strand
CGCACCTCGTGCCTTGGCGTTGCGAGCCGGCACTCCGTGCGCGGCGGGACGGGTGCGTACGCCGGAGCGCCTGCTTCATGAAGCGGAGGCGGACGCACCCGTCACGGCGCGCAGCGCATGGCGTAACCGAATTGACGCGACGGGCCGGCACTCCGTGTGCGGCGCGACGGGTGCGTGCGCCGGAGCGCCTGCTGTACGAAGCGGAGGCGGACGCACCCGTTTCGCCGTGCTTCGCATGGCGCGATTGGATTCGCCGAAAAAATAGTCAACTAAATGGTTGACAAAAGCCGCCGGCCGGGCATATAGTCAACCACATGGTTGAACAAGGAATCGAGCTGGACACCGTCTTCCACGCGCTGGGCGACGCGACGCGACGCCAGATGCTGCGCGAGCTCTCGCGCGGCGAGCGCACGGTCGGCGAGCTCGCGCAGCCGTATGCGATGTCGCTCGCGGCCGCAGCCAAGCACATCGGCGTGCTCGAAGGCGCGGGCCTCGTACGCAAGCAAAAGCGCGGCCGCACCCAGGTGTGCCGGTTGCAGGCGTGGCCGCTCGCGCGCGCCTATGACTGGCTCGAGTACTACGAACGCTTCTGGAGCACGCGCCTCGACACGCTCGAGCGCCTGCTCTCCGACCCCACGCCCGCGCGCCGCTCGCCGGGCAAACCGAAAGGAAGATCGCGATGAATGCACAGCCCCGAGCGTCACGACCCGATGGAACCGCGCGCCCGACCGGTACGAGCGTCGCGCAGCCCGACCTCGCGACTCCGCCGAGCCGCGAGTTCGGCACGTACAAGGACGCCACGACGCTGGTGATCCAGCGCCGCCTGCCGGGCCCGATCGAGCGCGTGTGGGCGTACCTCACCGATGGCGACCTGCGCCGCCAATGGCTTGCCGCCGGCGACATGACGCTCGAGCCGGGCGCGCCCTTCGAGCTCGTCTGGCGCAACGACGAGCTCTCCGACCCGGCGGACGCGAGCCCCGACGGCGCGGGCAGCGAGCATCGGGCGTCGTGCACGATCCTCGAGGTCGAGCCGCCGCGCAAGCTCAAGTACGACTGGCCCGGCGCGGGCGAGGTCACCTTCGATCTCGCGCCCGACGGCGACAAGGTGCTGCTGACGGTGACGCATCGCCGGCTCACCGAGCGGCGCCTCGTGCTGATGGTGGGCGCCGGCTGGCACACGCACCTCGACATCCTCGTCGCACGCATCGCCGGCACCCCGGTGCCGTCCTTCTGGAAAGGCTGGAGCAGCCTGCGGTCCGAATACGAGCGCCGGATGCCGCCTGCGGCGTAAGTGGGATCCGCTCGAGCGATCCTTGCGGGGCACCGCGAGGACACGCTCGAGCGGCGCCGCGCACTTCGCATCGGCAGTGTAGGATGCGCGACGCCCGCCGCTTGCGTCGGCCGCGGCAAATCCACGAAGGACACACGCCATGATGGTTGCGGTGCTCGCAGCGATGTCGCTGGCGCTGTTTTGCGGCTATGCCGGCCGCCGGGGGCTGGCCGTGGGGTTGTTCGTCGTGTCCCTTTGCCTCGCCATCGGGCTCTTTCTCTTCGAGATCTACAGTCCCGACTACGGGTTCCGCATGCCGTGGATCCAGGTCGATGCGGGCGGCCCGATGCGGGCGTAGCCGATGGACACCGCTTTCGCCCCCGAGCCGCGAGCGCGCGCGGTCGCGCTGTTCAACTACACGTTCCTGCTGCTCGTGCTGGCGGTCGTCGCGGGGATCCTCGTCGCGGCGATGGCGATGCAGTACCTGAAGGGCGAGCTGCCGTGCCCGCTGTGCCTGCTGCAGCGCGTCGCGATGCTGGGCGTGTGCTTCGGCATCGTGCTGAGCCTGCGCGGCGGGTTCTCGTACCGGTACACCGGGATCAGCCTCGTGTCGGCGGTGTTCCTGCTGATCGTCGCGGCGCGGCAGACGCTGCTCGACATCTATCCGCGGCCCGGGCACGCGTACATCGGCAGCGCGGTGCTCGGCATGCACATGCCCGTATGGTCGGTCATCGTCGCGCTGGCGCTCTTGCTCGCCTACGCGGTCGAGATGGCGGTGCTTGGCCGCGCAGCGTCGCTGGACCGGGTCGGCATCGAGCGTTTTCCGCGGTTGCAGCGTATCGCCGGCGGACTGTGCGCCGTCGTCGTCGCGATCGCCGTCATCAACCTCGTCTCGGCCTTCGTGCAGTGCGGCTTGGGCGAGTGCCACACCTTCTCGTACAAGCTGCTGTCGTAGCGAAGGTCGTCTCGCTCGCGGGTCAAGTCCCTTTTCGCGTGCGGCGCTCGGCATGGAACTCGAGCACGTCGCCGGGCTGGCACTGCAGCGCTTCACAGATCGCCTCGAGCGTCGAAAAGCGGATCGCCCGCGCCTTGCCGGTCTTGAGGATCGAAAGATTGGCGAGCGTGATGTCGATCCGCTCGGCGAGCTCGGTCAGCGTCATCCGCCGGTCGTGCAGCAGATCGTCGAGCTTGACGACGATCGACACCTCACACCGTCCCTTCGAGGTCGTCGCGCATCCGCGCGCCTTGCGCAAACACGTGTGCGAGGACGAAGGTGAGGATCACGCCGAGCCAGCCGCTAGGCCGAGCGCCGCGACCAGGCGCAGGCCGTTCATCATCGGCCGCATCGACGAGGACGGCGCGATGCCGAGCGCCGCGAACGTCCACTGCTCGGCAACGAGCGTCGCGACGAGCAGGCCGAGGATCGCCGCGCCGAACAGCGCATTGAGGACGACCAGGCCCCGCAGTGCGGCCCAGGCGACGGACGGCGCGTGCGACGATTTGGCCATCGGATTCCCCGGGGAATTGGGTAATATCGATAAACGATATAGCACTTATCGATTATCGGCAAGCCCTTCCGGGAGGACCCCCTGCACCGCGCCTCGGGGCGCGTGTCGCGACTTCACGCGCCCGGCCGGCCCGCGTCGATCGTGGCCTTGCGGTTGCCGTCGGTAGGCATGGCGAAGCGCGACGCGGCGATCTGCACGATGAGCGCCGCGAGCGTCAGCACGAGGATCGACCCCGTGACCGCCATCACGCTCGGGATCGAGAGGTCTTTCACGTCGACCGCCAGGAAGCGCGTGAGGGCAGTGATCGCGACGTAGAGCAGGAAGAGCACCGGCAGGCGATCGGTCTTGAAGTAGATGCCGACGATCGTGCCCAGCTCGAGATAGATGAAGAGCAGCAGGATGTCGTCGAGCCGCGCATGCCCGACGCTGATCATCTTCAGGTAGTCGCTGCCGGCGGACCATACGATCGTGCCGCCGATCACGAACAGCGCGACGAGCTGGAAGCCCTTGACGAGCGCGTCACCGAATCCGTCGAGCTTCTCCTTGACACCTTGCTTCGCCATGGGCCGATCCCCCGGATGTGAAAGGCCGCGCGTGCCGGGCGCCGGCGCGACGGGCACGAAAGCTTACGCCGGAAACGGGGCGTCGGACGCAAGCGAAAGGGTGTGCGACGAGCCGTCGCATTCCCGCCGCGCAACGGTTCGCGGCGTCGCCCTCGGTGATAGTGGCCGCGGCCCGCGCATGCCCGCGGCCTCGCATCGAGCTCTTCGGCTAGGAAGATCCGCCGGGCGCGAGGACCTCCAGCGTCGCTTTAACGACGCCGTGGGTCACCATGCCGATGCGGCGCGCCGCCGCTTCCGACAGGTCGGCAATGCGCCCGGCCACGAACGGGCCGCGGTCGTTGACGACGACATCGACGCTGCGATGGTTCTCGAGATTGGTGACCCGCACGCGCGTGCCGAACGGCAGCGTCCGGTGCGCCATCGTGAGGGCCGAGGGATCGAACGGCGTGCCACTGGCCGTCTTGCGGCCGGCGAACTCGTCGCCGTACATCGAGACGAGGCCGCGCTCGATCGCTCCCGGCTCCTCGATGCTCGAGGACGGCGCAGGAGCCGGCGGTGATGGCGCGGCCGGTGTCGGGACGGTCGCCGGCGCGGGAGGCGGCGGGGAAATCGGCGCGACGGGCTGCGGCGCGCGCACGGCCTCGGTGCAGCCGAGCAGCGCCGCGCAGGCAAGCGCCGCGACGATAGACGACGGCCGGACGACGGGCTCGCGTGCGCGCATGGCAGGAACGGTCCGCAGGTCGGAGATCAAACTGTACGCGGGGGATCGTTGCCGGAGTTGTCCGGCGGATCGAGTCGCCGTTCCCGATCGCAGCCGGCCGTGGGGCCGGCGTCCGGCTTGTCCATCTTGGACATTTCGTCCACATGGCGTACAATGACACGCGAGGAGGCGAGGTCATGGCGCAACCCATCCGGGTCCGGAACACGCGCGGCGAGCTGGTCGAGGCGAAGGCGGTGTCGGCGAGCGACGCCAAGAGCGTCGGACGCATTCTCGACCACGTATCGAGGGACGGCGGCGTGACGATCACCCGTCGCAACGAGCCGCTGGCGGTCGTGATCCCCGTCGAGGCCTACGCGCGCTTGGCGGCCAGCGAGCAAGCCTCGCTGGACTCGCTGGCGGGCGAGTTCGACAGGGTGCTCGACCGCATGCAGCAGCCGGGGATGGCGCGCGCGATGCAGCGCGCATTCGCGATGACTCCGGAGGAGCTCGGGCGCAGCGCGGCGCAGCGGGCAGGGAAGCCGCCCGCCGCTGCGCGCGGTGCGCTCGCAGCACGCGTCCGGGCTCGCAAGCCGCGAGGCCGCGCATAGCCGCGCTGTACGTGCTTGCCGGCTGCAACGGCGCCGGCAAGAGCAGCGTTGGCGGTGCGGCGTTCCGATCGGCAGGTGCCGACTATTTCAATCCCGACGAGGCTGCCCGAGCCATCCTTGCCGCGAACGCCGCCCGCTCCTCCATCACGCAAGAGCAGGCGAACGGCGCTGCATGGTCGGAAGGCAGGCGACTCCTCGAGCGTGCCATCGGCGAGCGTCGCGACTTCGCGTTCGAGACGACGCTGGGTGGTCATACCATCGCCGATCGGCTTCGGGCGGCCTGCGGGGCGGGCATCGACGTGCACGTCTGGTTCGCAGGACTCGAAACGGTGGAGATGCACGTCGAGCGCGTCCGGCAGCGCGTGGCGCAAGGCGGCCACGACATTCCGGAGGCGAAGATTCGGGCGCGGTTCGACCGGAGCCGCGAGAACCTGATCGGGCTCGTGCCGCACATTGCGTCGCTGCGTCTTTTCGACAACTCGACGCCGGGGGATCCGGCGCGCGGCCGCGTGCCGCAGCCACGCCTGCTGGTCCAGATGGTGAAGGGGAGGATCACGGCGCCGCGCACGCTTCGGACGTTGCTCGGCGAGACGCCCCACTGGGCGAAGCCCGTCGTGGCAGCGGCGCTGAAGCATCACCTGCGCGGTCGCGCGGGCCACGCATAGGCGCGTGGCAGGATGTCGGTCGAGCGAAGCGACTCGCGGCCGCGCGGCGAGCGAGGATGGCTGATGACAGGGTGCGCACAGGGAGGCTCACGCGATGGTCGATGAAAAAATCCAGGTTCGCGTCACGGCGACGGGGCAAACGCTCGACGTCGTGGTGTTCAACAAGCGGCTCGACACGATCACGGTGGTGCTCGGGGAGGGCGTGCACAACGTGCGCGTGGACCTGACGCCCACGCGCAACGGCCTCGCGTATGCCGGCAAGGCGCTCGGCCGCGAGATCGTCTACGAGCGCAGCCGCGAGGACGTGAAAGCCGACATCGCGCGGGCGGCCGGGTTTCGCGATTTCAAGCGGTGACGACTGACGTCGACGGTCGGCGTCGCGCGGGCCACCGCGCGGCGCGACACGACGCGTGAACGCCGCGTCACTGGGCCTCGTTCTCCTCGCGGGACTGATCCACGCGAGCTGGAACATCGCCGCCAAGAAGGCCGGCGGCGACGTCCGGTTCGCGACGTTCAGCTCCATCCTCGTCACGCTGATCTGGGGGCCACTGGGCCTCTGGCTCGGCTGGCACGTCGTGCCGACGTGGGGATTGCTCGAATGGGGCCTCGTCACGGCCAGCGGCGCGGTGCACGTGCTCTACTACATCGCGCTGCTGCGCGGCTACCGCAAGTCCGACCTGACCGTCGTCTATCCGCTGGCGCGCGGGTCCGGGCCACTCCTGACGTCGCTCTTCGCGATCGTCTTTTTCGGCGAGCACCTGACGCTGCTCGGCGCCGTCGGCATCGCCGGCGTGGTGGCGGGGGTCTTCTTCATTGCCGGCGGTCGCGGCATGCTGCGCGCCGCGCACGACCCGGCCCGGCACGCCGCGATCAAGTCCGGCATCAAGTACGGGCTGCTGACGGGTGTGTTCATCGCGGCGTACTCCGTGGTCGACGGCTACGCGGTCAAGTTCGTCGCGATGTCGCCGATCCTGCTCGACTACTTCGGCAACCTCGTGCGCGTGGCGCTGCTGCTGCCGGCGATCGTCCGCGATCGCGCCACGGCGCGCGCACATTGGCGTGCGCAGTGGAAATACGCGCTGCTGGTGGCCGCCGTCAGCCCGCTCGCGTACGTGCTCGTGCTCTACGCGATGCAGATGGCGCCGCTGTCGCACGTCGCGCCGGCGCGCGAGATCTCGATGCTGTTCGCGGCGCTTCTCGGGGGGCAGCTCCTTGGCGAGCGCGATCGACTGGCGAGGATTGCCGGTGCGGTGCTCATCGCCGCCGGTGTCATGGCGTTGGCGCTCGGGTAAGCGGCGTCGCTCGCTCCAAGGGGTCGTGCAATGCGGCGGCTTCGGCCGCGCCGGACTCCGAGCCCGGTCACCCGGCCGCCACGAGCCTGTAGCCGATGCCCGTCTCCGTCAGCAGATAGCGCGGCTGCACGGGATCGGGCTCGAGCTTGTCCCGCAGCTGCTTCATGTAGACGCGCAGGTAGTGCGTGTCCGCCGCGTGCGTCGGGCCCCACACCTCGGTGAGGAGCTGGCGATGGGTGGTCACCATCCCGGCGTTCCGGGCGAGCGCCGCCAGGAGCCGGAACTCGATCGGCGTGAAATGGATCGCCTCGGCACCTCGCTGCGCGACGCGCCGATCGAGGTCGACCGACGCTTCGCCGAAGCGCAGCAGCGTTGACCCCGAGTCGCCGCGCACCGCGTAACGCAGCGCCGCGCGGATGCGCGCGAGCAATTCGCCGATGGCGAACGGCTTGGTCACGTAGTCGTTGGCGCCCGCGTCGAGCGCCTCGATCTTCGAGCGTTCCTGAACGCGCGCCGACAGCACGATGATCGGCATCGGCGACCACTCGCGGATGCGGCGGATCACGTCGACGCCGTCCATGTCGGGGAGCGCGAGGTCGACGATCGCGAGGTCCGGCTTGTGCGTCGACGCGTCGATCGTGCCGCGGCGGCCCGTCGCCGACTCGACGACGCGATAGTCGTCGACACCCAGGCTGGCGTTGAGGAAGCGCCGGATCTCCGGCTCGTCCTCCACCAGCAGGATGGTCGCGCGCGGCGTGGGCACGATCAGGTCGTCGCCGGGTCGGGCGGGAGCGGCGGCGGCGCTTCGATCGGCAGCGTGAAGTGGAACGCCGTGCCGCCGTCGGCCAGCTGCGTCGCCCACGCCTGGCCGCCATGCAGGCGCACGATCGCGCGGCAGATCGCCAGCCCGAGGCCTACGCCGGCCTCGGAGCGCTCGACGGCGCCGTGGTGGAATTTCTCGAACACGCGCTCGACGTCGCGCTCGGCAATGCCGCCGTAGTCCTCGACGGTCAGCACGATCTCCTGATCGCGTCGCTGCGCACGGACTCGCACGATGGTTCCGGCGGGCGTATGGTTCGCCGCGTTCTCGAGCAGGTTGCCGAGCGCGTGCTCGACCAGCGACGCGTCGACGCGCACGAGCGGCAGGTCGCCCGGCACATCCACCAGCAAACGGTGCTTCGACAGCCGGCCCTCGAGCCGCAGCAGCGCCGAGCCCACGATCTCGGCGACGGCCGCCCAGTCGCGCTGCGGCTTGATTGCACCGATCTCCAGGCGCGTCATCTCGAGGATCTTGGCGACGTGGTCGGACATGCGCTGCGCCTCTGCGAACACGCTGACCGCCAGCGCGCGGCGCTGCTGCGGATCCATCCGCTCGCCGCTCTCGGCGAGGCTCGACGACGCGCCGGCCATGACGGCAAGCGGCGTGCGCAGGTCGTGCGAAATCGACGCGAGCAGGGCGCTGCGGATGCGCTCGGTCTCCGCCTCGACCTCGAGCGCCGCCTGTGCCGCGGCGCGCTGGCGCACGCTTTCGACGAGACGCGAGATGACGAGCGCGACCGCGAGCATGATGGTGAAGGTGAGGAGGTACTGCGCATCCTCGACGCTGAGCGTCCCGCTCGGCGGCACGAACGCGTAATCGAATGCCGCGACGGAAAGCACCGCCGTCACGACCGCTGGCCCGCGCGGAAAGCGCAGCGCGACCACGACGACCGCGAGCATGTACACCATCGCGATGTTCACGAGGTCGAACCGCGCGCGCATCGCGAAGCCGGCGAGCGTGCAGGCCGCCGCCGCCGCGACCGCCCATGCATAGCCTGTCCAGTGCCGGCCCATGTGCATGGGACGCACTCTAGCGCATCGAGGTCGTAAAGATTGCGTTAAAAGTAGCCACCGATGCGCAGATCCGCGGCGATTCTGCGCTACGTTGGCGCCATGCCGGGAAAACGCGGAACAGGATTGCTTGCACTGCTTGCGCTGGGTGTCGTCTATGGCGATATCGGGACGAGCCCGCTGTACGCCGCGAAGGAGACGTTCAATCCCGAGCACGGCATTCCGCTGTCGCAGGCCAACATCCTCGGCGGTGTTTCGGCGATTTTCTGGTCGCTGATGCTGATCGTCTCGCTCAAGTACGTCGTCCTCGTGTTGCGTGCGACCAACCGGGGCGAAGGCGGCATCATGGCGCTGCTGTCGCTGGTGATTTCGGGCGGCGCGTGTCGTGGCCGGCGATCTGCCGGACTGCTACTGATCGGCTTGGTCGGCGCCGCGCTGTTCTACGGCGACGCGGTGCTCACCCCGGCGATCTCGGTCCTGTCGGCAATCGAAGGCCTCGAGGTCGGGACGCCGGTGTTCAAGCCGTACGTCGTGCCGATCGCGGCGGGCGTCCTGATCGCGCTGTTCGCGATCCAACGCCTCGGCACGGGCGCAGTCGGCCTCCTGTTCGGGCCGGTGTGCGCGCTGTGGTTCGTGTCGCTGGCGGCGGTCGGCGCCTGGAACATCGCCAAGGCGCCCGCGGTGATGGCGGCGTTCAATCCCGTTCACGCGCTGGAATTCGCGCTGGGCCATGGCGCCGCCTCGTTCACGGTGCTCGGCTCGGTGCTGCTGGCGGTAACGGGCGCGGAGGCCTTGTATGCCGACGTCGGGCATTTCGGCGCGCGCGCGATCCGGCTCGCATGGTTCGCGGTAGCGGCG
This sequence comes from Burkholderiales bacterium, assembly GCA_025935675.1. GTDB lineage: Bacteria > Pseudomonadota > Gammaproteobacteria > Burkholderiales > Casimicrobiaceae > VBCG01. Next base: position 8,243 of record JAICUU010000048.1, on the reverse strand, counting down.
CCGGGGCTGGTGCTGAACTACTTCGGCCAAGGCGCGCTCCTGATCGCGCACCCATCGGCCATCGCCAATCCGTTCTATCTGGCCTGTCCGGGGTGGGCGCTGTACCCGATGGTCGGTCTGGCCACTGCGGCGACGGTGATCGCGTCGCAGGCGACGATTTCCGGCGCCTACTCGCTGACCCGGCAGGCGATCCAGCTCGGCTACCTCCCGCGGATGACGATCGTGCACACGTCGGCGCGCACGATCGGGCAGATCTACATCCCCACCGTGAACTGGATCGTCCTGGTCGCGGTGTTGGTGGCGGTGCTGGGCTTCGGAAGCTCGTCCGGGCTCGCGTCCGCGTACGGCGTCGCGGTGATGGGCACGATGGTCGTCACGACGTTCCTGACGTTTTTCGTATTGCGCGACCAGTTTCACTATCCCCTCTGGTTGTGCGTGACGGCCACGGGCTTCTTCCTGACCATCGACACGGTGTTCTTCGCCGCGGCCGCGCACAAGATCTTCGAAGGCGGCTGGTTCCCGCTCGCGATCGCGATCGTCGTCCTCGCCATCATGCTGACATGGCGACGCGGCCGGGAGCGCTTGCGCATCCGCCTGCGCGAGGGTTCGCCGCCGCTGCGCGAGTTCCTGCGGGCGTTGCTCCTGCATCCGCCGCAACGTATCCCGGGCACTGCCGTATTCCTCACCGGCGGCACCGACGTGACGCCCAACGCGCTGTTGCACAGCCTCAAGCACTACAAGGTGCTGCACGAGCGCAACGTGTTCCTGACCGTGCAGGTCACGGAGTTTCCGTCGATCCCGGTGGAGGGGCGCCTCGAAAGCGAGCGAATCGCCGAAAACTGCTGGCGAGTCACGGCGCGCTACGGATTCATGGAGCAGCCCGACGTCACCGATGCGCTCGAGCTGTGGTCGGGCGACGGCACGCCCGTCGAGCCCGCCGAGGTGAGCTACTTCCTGTCCCGCGAGAAGCTGGTCCCGCACGCGCGCGGTCGCCGCCGCAAGCGTTGGCGCGATCGACTGTTCGCCGCGATGGCGCGCAACGCCGCCAGCGTCACCTACTTCTTCAACATTCCGGCCAACCGCGTGGTCGAGCTCGGCACGCGAATCGAGATCTAGCGTCGCGGGCGCGCCGAGGGGCGGGCCGGGTCCGGGTATTGACCGATCGCGGCGACTTCGCGCTCGAAATCGTCGCGACGCACGAGCGCTTGCTCGGCTTTGCCGTCGATCAATGCGTAGTGCCGGGTCGCCTCGAGCGTATCGTGCGCGAGCCAGCAATGGTCGCGTCGCGTGACCCAATGCGCGACGTCGATCCTCCGCAGGTCGAACGCGCGAGAGTAGGTTCGCAGCGTCTTGTTGCCATGCTTGTCCGAATACTCGTGGAAATAGGACATCGCGAGCTCGCGCAGCGTGACATAGACCGGGTCGCGGAATCGAAGCGCGATGCCGTTCGTCTTGGAGACCGCGCCCCAGCGCTGCGCGTGGCGGAACAGGGCCACGACATGGGGATAGTCGCTCGCGGAGCTGCCCAGCCGCATGACGAGCGGTGGCCTGCCATGAATCCACATCGCGCACGCCGCCACCATCGCCCCCTCCATGCAGTGGGCGCGGCGCTGCGCAAGCACGCTGCGGACCGAAAGCAGGGTATCGCCATCGGGCTCCGCGTTGATGGGGATCGCGTTGAGGAACGACTGGATCCGCGCCGGTGAGTCGAGGCGACGCAGCGCATTGAACTCCGCACGGGTCAGTCCGAGAGACTCGCGTGTCGCGGCGGAGATTCCGGAATCAGGCATCAAATCCAGTCCGATCGGCTTGGCGTTGGGTTCGGGCCGACTTCGGGGGCATGGCCAATCCGCGTCGGCCGACAGTCTCCCGGTTCCCGGGTAACGGCCTATAATGCATCGCCAAACGACGAATCGGTGGATCGAGGTTCCGGAAAGTTGCCGGAGGACTCATACGATCAGGGGTCAGCGACGGCTGGCCCTTTGCATTTGAGGCCAGGCCAACGTCGAGCCGGTGAATGAGGGAGCTCCCCGTGTCGAGTTTCAGCGATCCCGCTCAGGCCGCGGCGCCCACGCGGTCGCATGCCGATGCCGAGCAGGTTCGCGCGCGCAACAACGTGCGATTTTCCGGGCACGGCGAGCGCGTCCTCATGCTTGCGCATGGATTCGGCTGTGACCAGACGATGTGGCGCTGGGTGGTCCCGGCGTTCGAGCGCGATCATCGCGTCGTGCTCTTCGACTATGTCGGTTGCGGCAAGTCGGATTGGTCGGCATTCGATCCAGCGCGCTACGGCGATCTGCATGGCTACGCCCGGGACGTCCTCGACATCGTCAACGCGTTCGACCTGCGCGACGTGGTGTTCGTCGGCCACTCGGTGAGCGCGATGGTCGGCGTGCTCGCCTCGATCGAGCAGCCCGAGCGCTTCTCGCAGCTCATCCTCATCGGACCGTCTCCGTGCTATGTGAACGAACCCGGGTACACCGGTGGCTTCGAGCGCAAGGACATCGAGGGTCTGCTCGACCTCATGGAGAAGAATTATGTCGGCTGGGCCGCCTACCTCGCGCCGGTCGTCATGAACAATCCCGACCGCACCGACCTCGCCGACGAGCTGCAGGCGAGCTTCTGTGCCACGGATCCCCGTGTCACCCGGCAATTCGCGCGGGTCACATTCCTGTCCGACAACCGCGGCGACCTCGCTCACGTGACGGTTCCCTCGCATATCCTCCAGTGCAGCGAAGATGCGATCGCGCCGGAGTCCGTCGCGATATACCTGCGCCAGGCGTTGCCGGGTACCACCGTGCACACGATGTCGGCGACCGGCCATTGCCCGCACATGAGCCATCCCGACGAGACCGTCGAGATCATGAAGGAGTGCCTGAAGCAGGCGCCGTGAACGTCCTCGATCCGCTGCTCGATACCGCTCCGTGCGGATTCCTGGTCGTCGGCGACGATGGCGTCATCCGGGTTGCCAATGCGACGCTCGCCGCGTTGCTGGGTGCCGGGAATGCGGCGGCACTGGTGGGCCGGCACGTGGATTTCGTGCTGACCGCCGCGAGCCGGATCTTCTACCAGACGCATGTCTTCCCGACGCTGCGGCTGCAGGGCCGTGTGCAGGAGGTCTACGTCTCGTTCATCGGTGCCCACGGCGAAGATGTGCCCGTGCTGCTCAATGCCAGACGCCGTCGCGAGGGCGAGCTCGACGTCGCGGACTGGATCGTGGTGCCGATGCGCCAGCGTAACGAGCTCGAGAGCGAGATCATCAAGGCGCGCGATGCCGCCGAGGCCTCATCGCGATCGAAGGACCAGTTCCTGGCGCTCGTTTCCCACGAGCTGCGCTCGCCCCTCACCGCCATTCTCAACTGGTCGGCGCTGCTGGCGCGTGGCGATCCCGACGCCGCGAAGCTCCGGCGCGGCCTCGAGGCGATCGACCGCAACGCTCGCGTGCAGGCGCGGCTCGTCGATGACATCCTCGACGAGGTGCGCACGCATACGGGCCAGCTGCGACTCGAGCTCGCGGACATCGATCCAAGACCCGTGTTGGCCACCGTGCTCGAGGGTGTCTCCCCGGCTGCGCGCGCCAAATCCATCGAGCTGCGGGATGACCTGCCCGGCGGAACGCTCGTCGTTCGCGCGGACCCCAGTCGACTGCACCAGGTGTTCTGGAACATCGTGCAGAACGCGGTCAAGTTCACGCCGTCGGGGGGTCGAGTGAGTGCCACCATGCGCCCCGGGGATGGCTGGGTCGAGGCAGCCATCACGGATACGGGCCGCGGCATCGCACCGGAGTTCCTGCCCCACGTGTTCGCGCGCTTTCGGCAGGAGGAGCCTGCCGCGCCCCGCGAGGAAGCGGGCCTTGGACTCGGCATGGCCATCAGCCGCACGCTGGTGGAGCTGCACGGGGGCACCATCGCGGCACGCAGTGCGGGATTGGGTCGGGGCAGCACCTTCACCGTGCGACTGCCGACGTTGCAACCGCCGGCAAGCCGGCCCTCCACGCCGTAGCGCCATTCGACGTCGGAAGAGTCCCACAGCAAAATGCGCGCTGTGGGGCTGCATGCCCCGTGCGCGGCAACGAATACTCGACACCTGTTGCGCCACCCGCGTTGCCGGCCCGATGACCTTGCGCGTTCCACGCTTCGGATTGCTATGGAAGCTCGTCAAGGAGTCGGTCGTCGCCTGGCAGGACGATTTCGCGCAGAGCATGGGCGCGGCCATCGCCTTCTATACGGCCTTCTCGATGGCGCCGCTGCTGGTGATCGCCCTCGCCATCGCCGGCTTCTTCTTCGGCAATGACGCTGCCGACGGTTACGTGTTCGGGCAACTCGCGAGCGTCGTCGGCCCCGACGGTGCGTCGGCGTTGCAGGCGATGGTCAAGGGTGCGCGCTCGACCGGCGAAGGCATCATCGCCACGGTGATCGGGCTCGCGCTGCTCCTGTTCGGCGCGACGACCGCCTTCGCGGAATTGCAGACCGACCTCGACCGGATCTGGAAGGCGCCGGCGGCGACGGCGACCGAAGGCCTCTGGGGCATGATCCGCAGCCGGCTGCTGTCGTTCGGCCTCGTCGTCAGCATCGGCTTCCTGATGCTGGTGTCGCTGATCGTGAGCGCGGTGCTGGCCGCCGTCAGCGACTGGTGGGGAACGCATTTCCAGGGTGCCGAATGGCTGCTGCACGGCCTCGATCTCGTCGTCAGCCTCGTGGTCGTGACGCTCCTCTTCGCCATCATCTACAAGATGCTGCCGCGCGTGCGGATCGCGTGGGGCGACGTGTGGGCGGGGGCGTTCGTGACGGCCGTGCTGTTCGCGATCGGCAAGATCCTCGTCGGCCTGTACGTCGCGAAGGCCGGCGTCGCGACGAGCTTCGGAACGGCGGGCTCGCTCGCGGTGCTGCTCATCTGGTTCTACTACGCCGCGCAGATATTCCTGCTCGGCGCCGAGTTCACGTGGGCGTTCGCGCATCGCTACGGCTCTCGGCGCGATCAGGCGCCGCCCGAGACCGCGAAGGAGGCGATGGCCGCTTCGGGCGGCGCGCATGAATGAAGCAACCTCCGCCGCCGATGGCATGGTCCGTGTTCGCGGTGCGCGCGAACACAACCTGAAGGAAGTCTCGCTCGACATTCCCCGTGACGCGCTCGTGGTGTTCACGGGCGTGTCGGGCTCGGGCAAGTCGTCGCTCGCGTTCGGGACGCTCTACGCGGAGGCCCAGCGCCGGTATCTCGAGTCGGTCGCGCCTTACGCACGAAGGCTGTTCCATCAGGTCGGCGCACCGGACGTCGACAGCATCGATGGGCTGCCCCCGGCGGTCGCCCTGCAGCAACAGCGCGGAACGCCGACGACTCGCTCATCGGTGGGCAGCGTCACGACGCTGTCGAACCTGTTGCGGATGGTGTATTCGCGAGCGGGCGACTATCCCGCAGGGCAGCCGTTGCTGTACGCGGAGTCCTTCTCGGCCAATACGCCCGAAGGTGCGTGCCCGAAGTGCCACGGGCTCGGCAGCGTCCATGACGTCACCGAGCAGTCGATGGTTCCGGACCCGACATTGACGATCCGTGAACGCGCGGTGGCCGCCTGGCCGCTCGCCTGGCAGGGACAGAACCTTCGCGACATCCTGACGACGCTGGGCATCGACGTCGACGTGCCTTGGAAGACGCTGCCCCGGAAGACGCGCGACTGGATACTCTTCACGGACGAGCAACCGCGGGTTCCCGTGTACGCCGGTTTCGACCTCGAGGAAGCGAGGCGAGCCGTGCGGCGCAAGGAGGAGCCCAGCTACATGGGGACCTTTTCGAGCGCCCGCCGGCACGTCCTGCACTCGTTCGCCAATACGCAAAGTCCGATGATGAAGCGCCGCGCGGCGCAATACATGCTCTCGTCCGTGTGCACGCTTTGCAAGGGCATGCGGCTGCGCAAGGAAGCGCTGTCCGTCAAGTTCGCGGGCCTCGACATTGCCGGGATGGGGCGTGTTCCCCTCAAGGACCTGGCGGAGATCTTCGTAGCGTACGCGACGGGGAAGGCACCGGCGCTGCGTGCGCTCGGACGTCGTCATCCGGAGAAGGTCGAGGTCGCGCGGCGGATCGGCGCGAATATCTGCACCCGGCTCGCGACCATCCTCGACCTCGGCCTCGGCTACCTGACGCTCGAGCGCAGCACGCCGACGCTCTCGCCGGGGGAGCTGCAGCGACTGCGCCTGGCGACCCAGGTCCGGTCCAACCTGTTCGGCGTCGTCTATGTGCTCGACGAGCCCTCGGCCGGTCTCCATCCCGCCGACACCGCGGCGTTGCTGCGATCCCTCGACCGACTCAAGTCGACCGGCAACTCGCTGTTCGTGGTCGAGCACGAGCTCGACGTGATCCGCCATGCCGACTGGATCGTCGATGTGGGGCCCGAGGCCGGTACGAAAGGCGGTCACATCCTCTACAGCGGCCCACCCGCTCAACTGAAGGGTGTTGAGGGCTCGCATACCGCGTCCTACCTGTTCGACGCGATTCCGCCGCCGCCGCGTCGCGCACGCGTGCCGCGCGAATGGCTCGAGCTCGAGAGCATCCATCGCAACAACCTGAACGACCTGGACGTCGCGTTACCGCTGGGCGTGCTGAGCGCGGTCACCGGCATCTCCGGTTCCGGCAAGTCGACGCTGGTCAGCCAGGTGCTGGTCGAGCTCGTCGGACGCGCGCTCGGACACGAGCCGTCCGTGGGCGATGACGAAGAGAACGCTCTCGAGCGAGCGGCATCGGAGCCGGTGAAAGGCCGGATCGCGAGTGGCATCGGCGCCATCAAGCGGCTCATTACCGTCGACCAGAAGCCGATCGGAAGGACGCCACGCTCGAATCTCGCCACGTACACGGGCCTCTTCGACGATGTCCGCGAATTGTTCGCGAGCACGCCCAAGGCGCGCGCGCGCGGCTACGGGCCGGGCCGCTTCTCGTTCAACGTCGCCAAGGGACGGTGCCCGCACTGCGAAGGCGAGGGGTTCGTGATGGTGGAGCTTCTCTTCATGCCGAGCGTCTATTCGCCGTGCCCCAGCTGCCACGGCACGCGATTCAATGGCGCGACGCTCGACGTGCGCCACCGCGGCAGGAACATCGCGGAGGTCCTGCAGATGCCCGTCGACGCGGCGGCGGAATTCTTCGCCGACGTGCCCAGCCTGGCGCGATCGCTTGGCGTGCTTCGCGAGATGGGACTTGGCTACCTGCGCCTCGGACAGCCGGCGACCGAGTTGTCCGGCGGCGAGGCCCAGCGGATCAAGCTCGCCACCGAGCTCCAGCGTGCGAGCCGTGGCAACGCGCTGTACGTGCTGGATGAGCCGACCACGGGACTGCACCCGGCCGACGTCGATCGCCTGCTGACGCAGCTGCAGCGGATCGTGGAGGCGGGCAACACCGTGGTCGTCGTCGAGCACGACATGCGGATGGTCGGGGCTGCGGACTGGGTCATCGACATGGGCCCGGGCGCCGGCGACGAAGGCGGCCGCATCGTTGCCGAAGGCGCGCCGGAAACGGTTGCGGCGTCCGCACACAGTCGCACCGCGCCCTATCTTCGCGCTGCGACGCACCCCGGCGCGCGCGCCTGAGCGGCCGGAGGACGCATGCGAGGGCCGGTGCCGCCGTCAAACCTGTGACCCGAGGATGTGTGCGGCGAAGTCGCCTACCCTTTCCATCAGCGGGCGTGCCTGCCACTCGGCATAGGTGATGCGCTTGGCGTGCTTGAGGTCGGCCTCGAAGATCTCGAGCTGGCGCCCGGCAAACGCCTCGTCGAAGATGTTGAGATTCTCCTCGTCGTTGAGCCTGAACGAGCGGTCGTCGAAGTTCGTCGATCCGACGGAAACCATGTAGCCGTCGACGACCATCACCTTGCAATGGAACATCGTCGGCTGGTACTCGTAGATCTCCACGCCGGCCTTCAGCAAATCCCCCCACACCGCTCGCGAGGCCAGCCGGGCGGTATCGGTGTCGATGTGCTTGCCCGGCACGATGATGCGCACGCGCACACCCCGCTTGATCGCCGCCAGGATGGTCTCGCGCGACAGCGCGTCGGGCACGAAATACGCCATCTCGAGGTCAAGCGATCGATCGGCCGCGGTGATGGCCAGGAGGTACATGAGCTGCATGCTCTCGCTGCCGCCCGAGGGTGAGCTCGAGAAGACCTGGGCCGCTCCATTGCCACGGCTCGACAGCGCAGGGAAATACGCGTCGCCATGCAGCACGTTGCCGGTCGACTTGACCCAGTTGTCGTTGAATACCGCCTG
>JAICUU010000310.1 GCA_025935675.1 Burkholderiales bacterium | reverse complement strand
GTCTCGTCGGAGAGCCGCGCGACGAGCTCGACGAAGCCGCGCAGCGCGGTGCCGGCGCGGCCGCCGACGCTACCGCCGCTCGCCGCCTGCCACAGCGACACGCCGGCGCTGCGCGCGTTGTCCTGCAGTTGCTCCAGCGTGCGCGCGCCGATGCCGCGCGGGGGGAAATTGACGATGCGCAGGAACGCGCCGTCGTCGCCGGGCGAGGCGATGAGCCGCAGGTAGGCGAGCGCGTTCTTCACCTCGGCGCGCTCGAAGAAGCGCATGCCGCCGTAGACGCGATACGGGATCGACGCGCCGAACAGCGCATGCTCGAGCACGCGCGACTGCGCGTTGGAACGGTAGAGGAGCGCCACCTCGGACAGCGCGACGCCCTCGTCGGCGAGCCCGCGCACGACATCGACGATGAAGTCCGCCTCCTCGATGTCGGTTGGCGCGAGGAAGATCCGCACCTGCTCGCCCTTGCCCTCGCTCGTCCACAGGTTCTTGCCGAGGCGCGCGCGGTTGTGGCGGATCAGCGCATTGGCGGCGTCGAGGATATGGCCGTGCGAGCGGTAATTCTGCTCGAGCTTGATCAGCCGCACCGGCAGGTCGGGTGTCGCGAAGTCGCGCTCGAAATGCTGCATGTTGGCGGCGTTGGCGCCGCGGAACGCGTAGATCGACTGGTCGTCGTCGCCGACCGCGAACACCGCGGTGCGCGGCCCGGCTAGGAGCTTGAGCCACCGGTACTGCAGCGCGTTGGTGTCCTGGAACTCGTCGACGAGGAGGTGCGAGAACCGCCGCTGGTAGTGCTCGCGGATCGCCGTGTAGTGCGACAGGAGCTCGTAGCTGCGCAGCAGGAGCTCGGCGAAATCGACGACGCCCTCGCGCTGGCACATCGCGTCGTACATCGCGTAGTACTCGACCTTGCGCCGCGTCGGCTCGTCGCCGGCCGGCACCGCCGACGGACGCAGCCCCGCCTCCTTGTTGTCGGCGATGAACCATTGCAGCTCGCGCGCGGGATGACGGTCGTTGTCGAGGTTGGCGTCGCGGTACATCCGCTTGATCAGCGCGAGCTGGTCCTGCGTGTCGAGGATCTGGAAGAGCTGCGGCAGGTTGGCGTCGCGGTGATGCGTGCGCAGCATCCGGTTGCACAGGCCATGGAACGTGCCGATCCACATGCCGCGCGTCACCTGCGGCGTCATCGCCGCGAGGCGCGTCAGCATCTCGCGCGCCGCCTTGTTGGTGAAGGTGACGGCGAGGATCGACAACGGCCCCGCCTGGCCGGTGGCGAGGAGCCAGGCGATGCGCGTCGTCAGCACGCGCGTCTTGCCGCTGCCGGCGCCGGCCAGCACCAGCGCCGACGCGTGCGGCAGCGTCACCGCGGCGAGCTGCTCCGGGTTGAGGTTGTCGAGGAGGGGTGACGCCATGCGTTGCGACCGGCAAAGGGCGATGATAGCCGAGTGCGCGCGGCTATAATCGCGCGCAGTTCAACGCCCCGCCTGCCAGCGATGCCCAGACGCCCGCCCGACGCGCAGCCCTCGGTCAAGTCCGCGACCATGCACGCGTTCGTCCAGTGGATGCGCGCCGCGGCGCCGTACGTTCACGCGTTTCGCGGCAAGACGTTCGTCATCGCCTTCGGCGGCGAGGTCGTCGCCGACGACTCGTTCCTCGGCGTCATCCACGACTTGAACCTGCTGCACAGCCTCGGCATACGCCTCGTCGTCATCCACGGCATGCGCCCGCAGGTGGAGGTAATCCTCGCGCAGCAGAACATCGCGAGCCGCTACCAGAACGGCCTGCGCATCACCGACGCCGAGACGATGGACTGCGTGCTGGAGGCGGCGGGCCAGGTGCGCAGCCGCATCGAGGCGCTCTTGTCGCTGGGCATCCAGAACTCGCCGATGGCCGGCGCGCGCAACCGCGTGTCGAGCGGCAACTACATCACCGCCAAGCCGATGGGCGTCGTCGACGGCGTCGACATGCTGCTCACCGGCGAAACCCGCCGCGTCGACGCGCAGGCGATCCAGCAGCGCCTCGACGACGGCGACATCGTGCTGATCTCGCCGCTCGGCTACTCGCCGACCGGCGAGATCTTCAACCTGGCGCTCGAGGAGAGCGCCATGCAGGTGGCGGTGCGGCTGCAGGCGCAGAAACTCATCTTCCTGATGGAGAACGACGGCGTGCGCAACAGCCGCCGCCAGCTCCTGACCGACCTGTCCACCAAGGACGCCGAGGCGCTGCTCGAGAAGCCCGACAAGCTCGCGCCCGACGTTCGCCACTACCTCCCCTGCGCCGTGCGCGCCTGCGACAACGGCGTCAAGCGCGCGCACCTCCTGTCGCGGCACATGGACGGCGCGCTCTTGCTCGAGCTCTTCACCCGCGACGGCGTGGGCACGATGATCTCGTCGACGCCGCTCGCGCACCTGCGCAATGCGACGATCGACGACGTCGGCGGCATCATCGCCATCATCGAGCCCCTCGAGGAAGCCGGCGTGCTGGTGCGGCGCTCGCGCGAGCGGCTCGAGGCCGAGATCGAGCGCTTCGTCATCGCCGAATACGACAACCAGGTGATCGGCTGCGCGGCGCTGTACGCGTTTCCGTCCGAGGGCGTGGGCGAGCTCGCCGCTCTGGCGGTCGATCCCGACTTCCGGCGCGAAGGCTACGGCGAGGCGCTGATGCACGAGATCGAGGCGCGCGCGCGCAAGCTCAAGCTGCGCGCGCTCTACGTGCTGACGACGCGAACGTCGGGCTGGTTCCTAGAGCGCGGCTTCGATCTCGTCAGCGTCAACGACCTGCCACAGGAGAAGCGCGCGCTCTACAACTACCAGCGCAAGTCGCTCGTCTACCGCAAGACGCTCTGACCGCGCCGGGCCGTTGCTTGCACGGCCACGCGGGTCGCCCCGGCCATCGCGCTAAACTATGCGCATCGACGTTCGCCGAGCACGGCGACGTCCGGTGTTCCGGCGCTTTGCCGGTTGCCGATTCCCGTTCACTGATCCCGATCCCCCGATGCGAACTGTCCACTGCGTCAAGCTCGGCCGCGATGCCGAAGGCCTCGACTTCCCGCCCTACCCGGGCGAGCTCGGCAAGCGCATCTACGAGAACGTGTCCAAGGAAGCCTGGCAGGGCTGGATCCGCCACCAGACGATGCT
>JAICUU010000254.1 GCA_025935675.1 Burkholderiales bacterium | reverse complement strand
GCGCGCGACAGCGGCGCGGGTCATCGTCACTCACGACACGTCAAGGAAGGGAGATTGCGTTGATCGACGATCTCGACGGCAAAGCCGTCCTCATCACCGGCGCGAGCACCGGCATCGGTGCGGCCGCGGCGAAGGCGTTCGCGCGGCAAGGCGCGCGCGTCGCCATACATTACAACGCGAGCGCCGACGCCGCCGAATCGGTGGCCGCGGCGATCCGCGCGGCCAAGGGCGAGGCGATCACCGTGCGCGGCGATGTCACCCGCGCCGGCGAGCCGGCGGCGATCGTCACCGAGGTCGTCGATGCGTTCGGCCGCCTCGACATCCTCGTCAACAACGCGGGCGGCCTCGTCAAGCGCACGCCGATCGCCGAGTACACCGAGGAGTTCCTCGCGGCGGTGATCGCGCTCAACGTCACGCAGGTGGCGCTGTTCGTGCGCGAGGCGGCGGCCGTGATGCGCCGCCAGCGCAAGGGCAACATCATCAACGTGAGCTCGATCGCCGCGCGCTCGGGCGGCGGTCCCGGCTCGGTGATCTACGCCGCCGCCAAGGGCTTCGTGTCGACGGCCACGCACGGCTGGGCGCGCGAGCTCGTCGGCGACGGCATTCGCGTCAATGCGCTGTCGCCCGGCGTCATCATGACGCCGTTCCACGAGCGCTACTCGACGCCGCAGATGCTCACGACGATGCAGGGCAGCATCCCGATGAACCGCCTCGGCACGCCGGAGGAATGCGCGGGCACGCTGCTCTACCTCGCATCCGACGCGATGAGCGGCTTCGTCACCGGGCAGGTGATCGAGGTCAACGGCGGGCAGCTGATGCCCTGACGCGTCGTCAGCGCAGGTCGGTGCCGCACAGGAACGGCATCCACGGCGCGAGTGCCGGGACGGCATCGACGATCGCGGGGCCGGTGAGGGTCAGCGCGGCGCCGGCGACGAGCAGCGTGCCCGCGAGCGCGCGGCTGCGGGCCAGCGCGGGGCCGCGCCGGCGCACGAGCGCGTGCCCGGCCATCGCCGTCGCGAACATCGCCGGCATCGTGCCGATGCCGAACGCGAGCATCGTCAGCGCCGCGCTCCAGGCGGACGCCTGCACGACGGCGATCAGGAGCACCGTGTAGACGAACCCGCAGGGCATCAGGCCCCACACGAGGCCGAAGCCGGCAGCGCGCGGCACGCTCGTCACCGGCAGCAGCCGCCGGCCGAGCGGCGCGACACGGCGCCACAAGCGCTGGCCGATGCGCGCGGCGCCATCGCCGATGCGTCCGAACGCCACCAGCGCCGCGATTCCGAGCGCGAGCGCGGCCAGCACGCGCAACACGCGCCGCAGCAGGTCGACGTCGAGCGCCGCGATGAGCGCGCCGAACACGCCGCCGACGACGAGCCCCAGGATCGCATACGAGGCGATTCGCCCGGCCTGGTAGCTCGCGAGAAGCAGCGCGCGCGGCCGTCCATCGGCGCGCGGCGAGGTCGCGCTGCCGAGCGCGCCGGCGATGCCGCCGCACATGACGATGCAATGTCCGCTCGCGGCGAGGCCGAGCAGCAGCGCGGCCGCCAGCGTGAGGCCGCCCGGCATGGTCAGCGGGCGCTCGGCGGCGCGTCGTGCCGCAGCAGGTCGCGTGGTCGCACGTCGAGTGATGACGCGTCGCGCGGCGGCGAGTCGCCTGGCGGCGCGTCGTCACGGTCGAGGAGCGGCAGGATGCGCGGCGTTTCCATGTCGTCGAACTGGCCGTCGTCCACCGCCCAGAAGAGCGCGATCCCCGCGACGACGACGAGCACGATCGACAGCGGGATCAGCACGGCGAGGATGCTCATGCGCCGCTCCCGACCGCGGGACGCGCGGGCGCCCGGCCGATCGGCACCGTCTCGTTGCGCGAATCCACCGGCGATGGCGTCGGGCGCGCACGCGCAGGTTCCTCAGCCCTGCCGATGCGCAGCGCATTGAGCACGACGGCGAGCGAGCTCGCCGACATGCCGAGCGCCGCGAGCCAAGGCGGCACGAAGCCGAGCGCCGCGAGCGGCACCGCGACGAGGTTGTAGCCGAGCGCCCAGCGCTGGTTCTGCCGCAGGATCGCGAGCATCGAGCGCGCGATGCGCCGCGCCGGCATCAGGGCGCGAAGATCGTCGCGGGCGAGCACGATGTCGGCGCGCGCCTGCGCGATCGACGCGCCGCTCGCGAGCGCGACGCCGACGTCGGCCCCGGCGAGCACCGGCGCGTCGTTGATGCCGTCGCCGACGGCGACGACACTCGCGCCGCGCGCGCGCCGCGGCGAGCCACGCGAGCTTGTCGGCCGGCTTGGCGCCCGCGCGCCACTGCGCGACGCCGAGGCGCGCTGCGGCGGTCTCCACGCGTGCGGCCGCATCGCCGCTGACGATCGTCACGACGAGGCCTTCGTCGCGAAGGTCGTCGATCGCCTCGTGCGCGCCGTCCTTCATCCGCTCGCCCAAGCGAAACGCCGCGACGGGTCCGGCGTCGTCGGCGAGCACCACCGCGTCGGCGAGCGCAGCCACGCACGCGTCATCCAGCGCCAGCGCGAAATCGGCGCGGCCGAGCCGGAAGGCGCGACCGTCGACGATGCCGCTCACGCCCGCGCCCGGCGTGACGAGCGCACCGGACACCGTTCGCGGCGACGGCTGCAACGCCGCGAACGCGCGCGCCAGCGGATGCGCGCTCGCGCCTGCCAGCGCCGCGGCCACGGCGATCGCCGCGTCGCGGTCCCCATGCCGGCCATGATCGTCGCCGAACAGCGTCACGCCCGCCGCGTCGACGCGCGGCTCGGTCAGCGTGCCGGTCTTGTCGAGCATGGCGTCGCTCGCCGCGGCGAGCCTGGCGAGCGCATCGGGGTGGACGACCAGCACGCCGCGCGCGGCCAGCACGCCGAGCGCTCGCGTCACCGCCGCCGGCGCCGCCAGCGCGAACGCACAGGGGCACGACACCACCAGCACCGCGACCGTCGCCGCAAACGCGTGCGCGGGATCGACGAGGCACCAGCCGATCGCGGTCGCGAACGCGAGCACGAGCACGCGCGCGACGAACTGCGCCGCGGCACGCTCGCCGGCGACGGCGATGCGCGGCCGCTCGCTGGCGGCGCGCGCGGCGAGCGCGACGATCGACGCGAGCACGGTGGTGTCGCCGGCGCGCGTGACGCGGATCGTCGCCGGCGCATCGACGATGCTGCCGGTGAGGAGCGTTTCGCCGCGGCGTCGCGTAACGGGCGTCGATTCGCCGCTGACGAGCGACTCGTCGACGGCGACCGCGTCCGCCTCGAGAACGCCGTCGGCCGGCACACCCGCGCCGGCGGCGACGACGACGCGATCGCCCGGCGCGAGCTCGCGCGCGCCCACCCGCGCGACCGATCCGCCGGCGTCGACGCGATCTGCGAACATCGGCATCGCGCGCGCCAGCGCAGCGGTCTCGTCGCCCGCGCGGTGGCGCGCGCGCATCTCGAGATAGCGGCCGACCGACAGGAAGAACACGAACATCGCGACCGACTCGAACCACACCTCGGGCCCGTGCGTGACGAGCTCGACGACGCTGCCGGCGTACGCCAGCGCGACGGCGAGCGCCACCGGGATGTCCATGCCGAGCGAGCGAGCGCGCGCAAGGCGCAGCGCGCCGGCGAAGAATGGCGTCGCGGCGTACAGGACCACCGGCGTCGCGGTCGCGAACGCGAGCCAGCGGAACAGCTCGCGCGACGTCGCGTCGAGGCCGTCGAGCGCGCCGAACCACAGCGCCGACGCGAACATCATCGCCTGCATCGCGCCGAAGCCCGACACCGCGAGGCGCTTCATCGCCTCGCGCGACTCGCGGCGCGCGGCGTCCTCGAGCGCGGCGGCGTCGAGCGGCAGTGCGGTGAGGCCGATCCGCGCGAACGCCGCGGCGATCGCGGCGAGCGACGTCGTTGCCGCGTCGAACGCGATGCGCGCGCGGCGCGCGGCGCCGTTGACGCTCACGCTCGCCACGCCGGGCTCCGCCGACAGCGCGCGCTCGACGAGCCACGTGCAGGCCGTGCAGCGAATGCCGTCGACCAGCACGACGACCTCGGCGAGGCCGTCGGCGCGCGTGCGCACCGCATGGCGCGCGAGCGCCGGCCGCGCGAGCGCGTCGGCGTCGCGCGCCGCCTCGGCGGCCGACCGCGGCCGCTCGGCGTTGGCGTTGCGCAGCCGGTAGTAGTCGGCGAGCCCCAGCGTGCCGATCCACTCGGCGGCGGCACGGCACCCCTGGCAGCAGACGCGGTGCGCGACGCCGTCGACGCGCGCGAGCGGCGGGTCCGCGGGCAACACCTCGCCGCAATGCCAGCATGCGTTGGCGGCGTCGCTCATCGGCGTACCGCGCGCGATTCGTCGTCGCCCGCCGTCGTCGCG
>JAICUU010000260.1 GCA_025935675.1 Burkholderiales bacterium | reverse complement strand
CGTATTGATGCAGGTGATGCCGGGCACGACGAGCTGCGCCATGTCCTTGTCGCCGGTCGAGATCAGCGTGTCGACGCCCGCCTCCTTCGCGGCGCGCGCGAGCGTGGCGATGACGTCGTCGGCCTCGACGCCCTCGATCATCAGGAGCGGCCAGCCGTGTGCGCGCACCATCGTGTGCAGCGGCTCGATCTGGCTGGCGAGATCCTCCGGCATCGGCGGCCGGTTGGCCTTGTATTCGGGATACCACGCGTCGCGGAACGTCTTGCCCGGCGCGTCGAACACGACGGCGAAATAATCGGGCTTCTCGTCGTCGACGAGCTTCTTCAGCATCGACAGCACGCCGCGCAGCGCGCCGGTGGGCTCGCCGCGCGACGTGCGCAAGTCGGGTAGCGCGTGGAATGCGCGATAGAGGTACGACGAGCCGTCGACGAGGACGAGTTTGGGCATGGCGATGGGTACGCGGGATGCGGCGGCGATGCCCCCGCATTGTTGCACGACGCCACGGGCGAGCCGCCCGCCGGCGCGTCGCACGCGTCGGATATCGCCGACGTCGATTTACGCCGGTTTGGACCGCATTTTTGCGCGATTCGCGGACGTATCGGGGAGGGTCGGATTTGCTAGAATCCGCACGTGAGCCCCGCACTGCGCCTCGCTGCCCACCCGACACCGCGTGCTGCATTGATGTGGGGCCTCGGCATGGTGTTGTCAATTGCCGTCGGGCTGGCGTCTGCCCAGACATCGCGGAACGAAGCGCCGCCGCCGCCGGCTTTCGAGCCGGTCCCGGACGCGCCGACCGGCCAGCCGCCCGATCCCGACCTCGAGCCGCAGGTGACGATCACGCAGCAAGGCGGCGAGACGCACGAGGAAGTGCGGATCGGCGGCGAGCTCAAGTTCATCCGCGTGACGCCGCAACACGGGCGCACGTATTACCTGATTCCCGACGGCAGCGGCCACAACTTCATTCGCCGCGACAGCCTCGATTCCGGCGTCAAGGTGCCGATGTGGGTGCTGTTCTCGTGGTGATCTAGCCGCCGCGCCACGCGGCCGGCGCTCTCGGCGTTCAAGCATGTCCGTATACACGACGGTCTCGGCCGACGATCTCGACGCGTGGCTCGCGCGCTACAACGTCGGCCGCCTCGCCGGGCTGTCGCCGATCGCTGCCGGCATCGAGAACAGCAACTACCACGTGACGACGGAGTTCGGCCAGTTCGTCCTGACGCTCTACGAGCGCCTGCCCGCCGAAGAGCTTCCTTTCTACCTCAACCTCGCCGCGCATCTCGCGCGCGAGGGCGCCGCCGTGCCGGCGCCCGAGCCCGATCGCACCGGCGCACTGTTCTCGATCCTCAACGGCAAGCCTGCCAGCCTTGTCGCGCGCATCAACGGCGAGCCCGCGATGCAGCCATCGCGCGCGCAGCGCATAGCCGCGGGCGAAGCGCTGGCGCGGCTGCATCGCGCGTCGGCGAGTTACCGCGCGCGACTCACCAATCGTCGCGGCCCTGCGTGGTGGCGGCAGGCGGCACGCGCCGTCCGGCCGTACCTCACGCCCGCGCAGGCGGAGCTTCTCGCCGCGGAGTTGCACTTCCAGGTGGGCTATGGCCGTGAGAAGCTGCCGAAGGGCGCAGTGCATGGGGACCTCTTCCGCGACAACGTGCTGTTCGACGGCGACCGCGTCGCCGGCATCATCGACTTCGGCTTCGCCGCGACCGACTTCTTCATGTACGACCTCGCGGTCGCCGTCAACGACTGGTGCAGCGACGAGGACGGTGCGCTGCGCGAGGCCGACGCCGCCGACATGGTCGGCGCCTACGACAGGGTGCGGCCACTGACCGACGACGAGCGCGGGCAGTGGTCCGCGCTGCTGCGCGCCGCGGCGCTGCGATTCTGGCTGTCGCGGCTCTACGACCTCCACCTGCCGCGCGCCGGCACGCTGACGCACGCGCACGATCCCGCCGAATTCGAGCGCGTGCTGCGCCAGCGCGCGGCAACCCCGGCGCGGCTGGCGGCGCGCCCGCAGGCATGATGCCGGGCACTCCGAAGCGACCATCGTGGAGGGTCGTCCGTTGAGCGACGTCCCGCGCGACATCGTGTTCACGCGCTACGAGGCGTCGCGCGGGCTCGCGTGGCTGCGCAGCGCGGCGGCGATGTTCGCGCAGGCGCGCGCACGCTGGCTTTTGCTGCTGTTCGCCTACTACGTGATCCTCGCCACGCTGCGCACGATACCGTTCGCGGGCGTCGTCGCCGTGTCGATCCTGAAGCCGGTGCTCGGCGTCGGCTTCCTCGCCGCCGCGTGGACGGTCGAGCGCGGCGGCCGGCCGCAGCTTCGCCAGATCGGCCAGGGCTTCCGCTCGAACCTGCGCGCGCTGCTGCCGATCGGAGTCGTGTTCGCGCTGGGCCTTTTCGTCGCCGTGCTCGCCAGCGCGCTCGTCGACCACGGCAAGCTCATCGACTTCCTGACGAATCCGCCGCCGGCGCCGGCTACGGGCGACACCGCCACCACCGGGGATGCGGCCGTCGACGACACCGAGGCGGTGCTGATGGACGCCAACGTCGAGCTCGGCATGCTGTTCGCCGCGATCTGCGCGTTGCCGGTGCTGCTCGCGGTCTGGTTCGCGCCGGCGCTCGTCGTGTTCCAGGACCTGCGCGCGTCGCAAGCGATGCTGACGAGCCTGCGCGCCGCGGTCGCCAACTGGCGGCCGATCGCCGTCTACGCGCTCGCGCTCTTCGTCATCGCCGGCATGATGCCGACGCTGATCGTGACGCTCCTGTCGCTGCTGCTGTCGGGATTCCCGCAGGCGGTGCGCGGCGTCGTCACGCTGGGCGTGCTGCTGCCGTACATCGCGATGGTCGCGGCAATCGTGCAGATCGCCGATTACACGAGCTACCGCGACGTGTTCCACGCCGGCGAGACGCTGGCGCCGCTGTCGCGTCACTGAGATCGCGCCCCGTCATTCCCGCGCGCCCCGTCATTCCCGCGCGCCCCGTCATTCCCGCGCAAGCGGGAATCCAGCCTTGACATGGCATCGAGGCGCGAGATTGCCTGACCACCGCGTCACGACTGGATCCCCGCTTTCGCGGGGATGACGGCCACACCGCGTTCGCGGGGATGACGGCCACACCGCTTTCGCGGGGATGACGGCCACACCGCTTTCGCGGGGATGACGGTCACGCCGCCTGCATCGGGATGACCATCACGCCGCTTCGAGTTTCGCGTACTCGAGCGCGAGCCATTTGAGGCCCGCGTCGCGGAAATTGACCTGCACGCGCGCGTCGCTGCCGCGGCCCTCGCTGTCGACGATCACGCCGACGCCGAACTTGGCGTGGCGCACGCTCTGGCCAATCCGCCAGGCAGGACCGGCCGGCGTCTCCTTCGGGGCGCGCATGGTCGTCGTCGTGGCGGGCGTGCGCCAGTCATCCAGGTCGAGCGCGCGTGCACGCAGCCGCTGCGGCGACAGCCACGCGAGGAGATCGGCGGGAATCTCGTCGATGAACCGGCTCTGGATGTTGTAGCGCGACTGCCCGTGCAGCATCCGGCTCTGCGCGAACGACAGGTAGAGCTTGCGCCGCGCGCGCGTGATCGCGACGTACATCAGGCGCCGCTCCTCGTCGACGCCGTCCTCGACGTTGAGGCTCTGCTCGTGCGGAAACAGGCCCTCCTCCAGCCCGGTGACGAACACCGTGTGGAACTCGAGCCCCTTGGCCGCATGCACGGTCATGAGCTGCAGCGCGGGGCGGCCTTCTGCTTCCTGCGTGTCGCCGGCCTCCAGCGCCGCGTGCGCGAGGAACGCCGTCAATGGATCGGTCGCGCCCTGGTCGTCGGCGGGCGGCGCGCCGTCCCTGCCCGTCGCCTCGCCGGAAGCCGGCACTGCCGACGCCTCGCCGATGTCGCCGCGTGCATCACTCGGGGCATCACCTGACGCATCGCCCGGCGCACCGCCCGGCGCAACGCCCGGCGTTGCCGGCAGCCGGTCCGACAGCATCGGCGCATCGGTCGCGAGCTCCGCCTCGCGCACGAATGCCTGCGCGGCGTTGACGAGCTCCTCGAGGTTGTCGACGCGGTCCTGGCCATCCTTCTCGGCGCGGTAGTGGACGAGCAGTCCCGAATGCTCGGTGACGTGCGCGACCGCTTCGGGGAGCGGCAGCGCGCGCGTCTCGTCGCGCAGCCGCGCGACGAGCTCGACGAAGCCGCGCAGCGCGGTGCCGGCGCGGCCGCCGACGCTACCGCCGCTCGCCGCCTGCCACAGCGACGCGCCGGCGCTGCGCGCGTTGTCCTGCAGTTGCTCCAGCGTGCGCGCGCCGATG
>JAICUU010000306.1 GCA_025935675.1 Burkholderiales bacterium | reverse complement strand
GACGGCGCACCTGCAACGCGCCGCGGCGGCTTTCCTCAGCGCGCAGTACCGGCCGCGAAACGCTCGCTGACCTCGCCGATCGCGACGGCGCGCGTGTCGAACCGGCGCTCCGCGAACGTGACGACGCCGTCGCGCGACACGGTGACGATCGTCGAGGCGCGCGTGCCGTAGACGGGATCGACGATGAACGGCGCGGACACGAGTCGCTCGCGATCGAGCGGCAGCCCGGTCGCAGGCAGGTCGGCATCGTCCGCGGGCGTGCGGTCCGCGAGCGCGCGCCACAGCGGCTCGCGATCGTCGTCGCCCGCCGCGCACCATGCGGCGACGGCATGCTCGAGGCGCACCACCTTCGGCCAGCGCGCGTCGAGCGCGCCGTTGGAGATGCCGTGCACCCCGCGGCCCAACGGCACGACATCCTCGCCGCGATTGGAGAAGCAGTACACCGACTCGCCTTCGCCGGCGACGAGGTTGAAGCCGTTGTAGCGTCCGCCGTCGCGCGCGACGCGTGCGCAGGCGGTCGCGACGTCGTCGGCGTCGCGCAGCACCGCGAGCGGCAGCTCGCCGCGCGATCGGGCCCGCGCATCGTGCCGGCCCGGCTCGCGGAAGTTGGTGACGAACGCGAAGCGGCCGCGCCGGTCGACGCCAAGCCACGTGCCGCCCGCTTCCTCGTCGCGGCCGGCGAAGATGCCATCGGGCCATGCGTGGGCGGCCGCCGCGGGCCGCGCGTGGAGCTCGTCGCGATTGGCGGCGATCACCAGCGCAAGGCGCGGATGCTGGCCGATGGCGACGACGGCGAGGCACATGATCGGGCGCTCAGGGCGCGAGGTTGCCGGCCGCGCAGAAGCACTCGACATGGCGCGCGCCGTCGGCATACTGCGCGACGTCGTGCGCGGCGACGGCGCGCGCGAGGCGCTTCTCGAACGCGCGCCGGTCGTCGACGTCGTCGTACACCTCCATCCACGTCGACGCGTCGTCGGCGCGCTCGAACAGGCGGCCGGCGACGCCGGTCGACATCGCCACGTCGAGCATCATCGCGGTGATCGCCGCGCGCGCGCAGGCCGGGTCGCCGGCCACGCGATACCAGACGAAATAATGGAGGCCGCGCGCGCTCATGAAGTCGCGCCGCGACCATCGGCCGCGGTGCGTCGCGGCGCCGGCAGCGCAACGCCTGCGGCGTCCCGCGCGAGCGTCATACGCGCACGCGCTCGTTGGCGAGCGCGGTGACGGCGTACGGCAACGCCCGCGACGCAAGCTCGCGGCCGTCGACCGCCAGCGGCGCGTCGAGCGCGTCCTCGCGCGTGACGGCGATCAGGTCGACGCCGCCCGCGGGCGACGGCACGGCGTCGACGACGATGCCCATCGCCTCGTCGCGGCCGGCGGCGTGGAGTGGCGCGCCGGCGGCGGGCGCGGGGGCCTCCATGTGGAAGCCGCGCAGCCGCTCCTTGAGGCGGCCGAGATACTGCATCCGCGCGATGATCTCCTGGCCCGGGTAGCAGCCCTTGCGGAAATCGACGCCGCCGACGAGCTCGTAGTTGGCCGCCTGCGCGATGATGGCGTCGCTCGTCGCCGCGGTGATGTGCGCGACGCCGGCGCGGATGCCCGCCCAGCGCCAGAGCGTCTCGTCCCCGGCCGCGATATCGACGAGCGCCGCCGGCATCGAATCGCCTTCCGCGTCGACCAGCACGCGGCCATCGGGGAGCGCCAGCGCGTCGCCCCCCTCGACGCGCACGCCCACGAAAATGCCGGCATCGCCGGCCAGCGCGGCGTGCGCCGCGGACCCCACGACGCCGAACAGCGCGCGCGGCGACGCGGTGAGCGTGACCTTCGCACGCAGCACGTACATCGCAAGCCGCTTGTGCATCGCCGCAGCGAGGTCGGCCGCGAGGACGAGCGTGACGCGGTCAACGGCGCGCCGCCAGACGATCAGCGTCGCCAGCATCCGGCCCTTCGGCGAGTTGTAGCTCGCGTACTGGGCGGCGCCGACGGCGAGGCCGCGCACGTCGCTGGATAGCTGTGCGTGGAGAAAGTCGCAAGCGTCGGGGCCCTGAACGTCGAGAGCGGCCAGCGACGGGAGGGCCATTTGGCGGGCGTCCGCGTTCAGCGGCGGAAAAGCCGGGGAGGACGCCGGCGACGCGGGGGAGGGTTCGGGGAGGCTCATGGTCATGCGGTCGGGCAACGGGGTCGTGCGGTCGGGTGCAAATCCGTGCTAGAATAGCAAGTTAGCTCGCATCCGCGAGCGAATCCGCACATCGCGCAGGTTCAGGGTGTCCGCCGCCCGGCAAGGGCGTGCCGATCATCGCTGCCGATGGAGGTCAACAACCCTGACAAGGAGTACCACCGCATGTCCGTCACGATGCGCCAGATGCTGGAGGCCGGCGTCCACTTCGGCCACCAGACCCGCTACTGGAATCCCCGCATGGCCGAGTACATATTCGGCCATCGCAACAAGATCCATATTGTCAACCTCGAGCGCACGCTCGAGAAGTACAACGACGCGATGAAGTACGTGCGCCAGCTCGCCGCGCGCAAGGGAACGATCCTGTTCGTCGGCACCAAGCGCCAGGCGCGCGAGATCATCTCCGAGGAAGCGCAGCGCGCCGGCATGCCGTACGTCGACCACCGCTGGCTCGGCGGCATGCTGACCAACTTCAAGACGGTCAAGCAGTCGATCAAGCGCCTGAAGGACCTCGAGACGATGTCGACCGACGGCACGTTCGACCGCATGTCGAAGCGCGAGGCGCTGTCGCACAAGCGCGAGCTCAACAAGCTCGCCGAATCGCTCGGCGGCATCAAGGACCTGACGGCGCTGCCCGACGCGATGTTCGTCATCGACGTCGGCTTCCACAAGATCGCGGTCACCGAGGCGAAGAAGCTCGGCATCCCGGTCGTGGCGGTGGTCGATACCAACCATTCGCCGGAAGGCATCGCCCACGTGATCCCGGGCAACGACGACTCGAGCCGCGCGATCCGCCTCTACGCGCGCGGCGTCGCCGACGCGGTGCTCGAGGGCCGCAGCCAGTCGATCCAGGAGATCGTGCAGGCGGGCGACGAGTTCGTCGAGGTCAAGGACGACGCCGCGGCCTGACGCTCGCTTGGGCGGCAATGGATCGACCGAGGGGGCCGCAGCACGCCCCCTTGTTCTTGTCCGCGCGGGCAATCATGCCCGCAGGACGGCAACACGACT
>JAICUU010000028.1 GCA_025935675.1 Burkholderiales bacterium | reverse complement strand
GGCGCAAAAGGCGCGGTGGCGCAAAAGGCGCGGTGGCGCAAAAGGCGCGGTGGCGCAAAAGGCGCGGTGGCGCGCCGGACTGGCGCCCGCCGGTGAGCGCCGCCCCGGGACGACGTCGGGCGGCCGGCGAGCGGACGCCGCCGCCCGATCCGCTGGGTCGGCGCCAACGCCGCGGCACCAACGGCGGCCGCGGCAGTCAAACGGGTCGCGCGGCCGGCCCGGTCGCGGCGCACAATACGCGCCTTCAGGCAGCGCCCGCAGCGGGCACGAGGAGCCTCCTTCCCATGAAATTCCGTTTTCCCGTCGTCATCATCGACGAGGACTTCCGCAGCGAGAACACGTCGGGCCTCGGCATCCGCGCGCTCGCCGAGGCCCTCGAGAAGGAGGGGATGGAGGTGCTCGGCGTGACGAGCTACGGCGACCTGTCGCAGTTCGCGCAGCAGCAGTCGCGCGCCTCTGCGTTCATCCTGTCGATCGACGACGAGGAGTTCTCGTCGGACCTGCCCGGCGACGCGCCGGCGGTCGTCAACCTGCGCAACTTCATCCGCGAGATCCGCATCCGCAACGCCGAGATCCCGATCTATCTCTACGGCGAGACGCGCACGTCGTCGCACATCCCCAACGACATCCTGCGCGAGCTGCACGGCTTCATCCACATGTTCGAGGACACGCCGGAGTTCGTCGCGCGCCACATCATCCGCGAGGCGAAGAGCTACCTCGACAGCCTCGCGCCGCCGTTCTTCCGCGCGCTCGTCCACTACGCGTCGGACGGCTCGTACTCGTGGCACTGCCCGGGGCACTCGGGCGGCGTGGCGTTCCTGAAGAGCCCCGTCGGCCAGATGTTCCACCAGTTCTTCGGCGAGAACATGCTGCGTGCCGACGTCTGCAACTCGGTCGACGAGCTCGGCCAGCTGCTCGACCACTCGGGCCCGGTAGCGGCCTCCGAGCGCAACGCCGCGCGCATCTTCCACGCCGACGACCTCTTCTTCGTCACCAACGGCACGTCGACGTCCAACAAGATGGTGTGGCACGCGACGGTCGCGCCGGGCGACGTCGTCGTCGTCGACCGCAACTGCCACGTGTCGATCCTGCACGCGATCACGATGACCGGCGCGATCCCCGTGTTCCTGCCGCCGACGCGCAACAACCTCGGCATCATCGGGCCGATCCCGAAGAACGAATTCAGCTGGGAGAACATCGAGAAGCGCATCCGCGCGCACCCGTTCGCCCGGGACGTCAAGACCAAGCCGCGCATCCTGACGATGACGCAGAGCACCTACGACGGCGTGCTCTACAACGTCGACACCATCAAGGAAATGCTCGGCACGAAGATCGACACGCTGCACTTCGACGAGGCGTGGCTGCCTCACGCCGCGTTCCACGAGTTCTACCAGGGCATGCACGCGATCGGCGAGGGCCGCCCGCGCTCGAAGGACGCGCTGATCTTCGCCACGCAGTCGACGCACAAGCTGCTGGCGGGCCTGTCGCAGGCGTCGCAGATCCTGGTGCAGGACTCGGAGACGCGGCAGCTCGACAAGCACCGCTTCAACGAGGCGTACCTGATGCACACGTCGACGTCGCCGCAGTACGCGATCATCGCCTCGTGCGATGTCGCCGCGGCGATGATGGAGCCGCCGGGCGGCACCGCGCTGGTCGAGGAGTCGATCAAGGAGGCGCTCGACTTCCGGCGCGCGATGCGCAAGGTCGACGTCGAGTACGGCGATTCGTGGTGGTTCCAGGTGTGGGGGCCGCCCGACCTGGCCGGTGACGGCATCGGCAGCCGCGACGACTGGATCCTGCGCGCCGACGAGCATTGGCACGGCTTCGGCGACCTGGCCGAGGGCTTCAACATGCTCGACCCGATCAAGGCGACGGTGCTGACGCCGGGGCTCGACGTCGACGGCAACTTCGCCGACGTCGGCATCCCCGCGGCGATCGTCACGCGCTACCTCGCCGAGCACGGCGTGATCGTCGAGAAGACCGGCCTCTACTCGTTCTTCATCATGTTCACGATCGGCATCACCAAGGGCCGCTGGAACACGCTCCTGACCGCGCTTCAGCAGTTCAAGGACGACTACGACCGCAACCAGCCGCTGTGGCGCGTGCTGCCCGAGTTCGTGCAGGCGTTCCCGCGCTACGAGCGCACCGGCCTGCGCGAGCTCTGCGACGCGATCCACACGATCTACAAGGTCAACGACCTGGGCCGCGTCACCACCGAGATGTACGTGTCGAACCTCGAGCCGGTGATGCGGCCGGCCGACGCCTTCGCGCGGATGGCGCACCGCGAGATCGAGCGCGTCGAGATCGATGACCTCGAGGGTCGCGTGACGAGCGTGCTGGTGACGCCCTATCCACCGGGCATCCCGCTGCTGATTCCCGGCGAGCGATTCAACCGCGAGATCGTCAAGTATCTCAAATTCGCGCGCGACTTCAACGAGCGCTTCCCCGGCTTCGACACCGACATCCACGGCCTCGTCGAGGAGGAGATCGACGGCCGCAAGCGCTATTTCGTCGATTGCGTCGCCGCCGCCCAGGTGATCGCGGTGCCGGAGGTCCGCGATACGCCCGGCATCAGCACCGGCGCGGTGACGCGCGCGACGCCGTCGAAGCGCCGCGCCGGCGGGCGCGACGCCTAGCGCCCGGCGGGCTTGCGCCGGCCGAGCGTCTGCGACAGCGCGAACAGAAGCGTCGTCACGCCGATCATCATCGTCGAGATCGCCGCGATCGTCGGGTCGATCTGGTCGCGCAGCGCGTTGAACATGTTGCGCGTCAGCGTCGAGTTCGGGCCACCCGACACGAACAGCGCGACGATCACCTCGTCGAACGACGTCAGGAACGACAGCAGGAGGCCGGTGACGACTCCAAAGCGGATCTGCGGCAGCGTCACCGCGAAGAAGGCGCGCAGCGGCGGCGCGCCGAGGCTCTTCGCCGCCATCACCTGGCTCGCGTCGTGCTGCTTCAGCGAAGAGGCGATGACGATGAACACCAGCGGGATCGCCAGCATCGTGTGCGCGAGCACGACGCCCGTCAGCGTGTTGACGAGCTTCAATCGCACGTACGCGTAGAACACGCCGATGCCCACAAGGATCAACGGCACGATCATCGGCGTGACGAGCAGCGCCCCGGCGGCGCGCGCGACGCGCCGGCGCGCGCCGTCGAGGCCGAGCGCTGCGAGCGTGCCGAGCGGCGTGGCGAGCAGCGCCGTCAGCGTCGCCGCCTTGAACGACGTCGCGGTCGCCTGCATCCACGCGGCCGACGCGAAATAGGCCTCGTACCAGCGCAGCGACCACTGCCGCGGCGGGAACTCGAGGTACTGCGACGCCGAGAACGACATCGGGATGACGATCAGCGTCGGCACGACGAGAAACGCGAGCACGAGCACCGCGATCGCGTAGAGCCACAGCCGCGCGCCGTGCGTGACCTGCGTCTCGCTCGCCGGTGACGTAAGCCAGCTCATTGGACGTCGCTCCGGGCTGCGCGCTGCGGAGCCGATTCTTGCCTGGGACGGCGCTGCGCGCTCATGGCGCGCCCCCACCGGCGCCGCGCCCTCGCGGCAGCAACCGCGCGGAAACCCCGAGGATCGCCAGCGTCAGCACGAGCAGCACGACGCCCTGTGCGCTGGCGCCGCCCCAGTCGAAGAAGATCTCGATGTCGGCGGCGATCTGGTTCGACACCATGTTGACCTTGCCGCCGCCCAGCACCGCCGGCGTCACGTAGAAGCCGAGGCACAGCACGAACACGATCAACGCGCCGGCTACGAGCCCGGGCAGCGACAGCGGCAGGAACACGCGCAGGAACGCGCGCGTCGGGCTCGCGCCGAGGCTTGCCGCGGCCTTCAGGCATTCGCGGTCGATCGCGCGCATCGCGCCGTAGAGCGGCAGCACGAAGAACGGCAGCATGATGTGCACCATGCCGACGAGCGTGCCGGGGAGGTTGTTGACGAGCGTCAGCGGCGCGCCCCAGAGGCCGAGCTTCATGCCCAGCGCGTTGACGAGGCCGTTGCGCTGCAGCAGCACGAGCCACGCGTAGGTGCGCACCAGGAGCGAGGTCCAGAACGGCAGCATTACGAAGACGAGCGCGATGGCGGCGATGCGCGCGGGCAACGCCGCCAGCACGTAGGCGAGCGGATAACCCAGCGCGATGCAGATGAGCGTGGTGAGCGCGCTGACCTGGAAGGTCGTCACGAACGCGCGCCAGTACGCGGGCTCGGCGACGATCCGCCGGTAGTGCGCCAGCGTCGCGTGGCCGTCGTCGCCGAGGAAGGACAAGCCGAAGAGCCAAGCCACCGGCACCAGCATGACGATCGTGATCAGCGCGAGCGCGGGCAGAGCCAGCGCGAGCTTCGCGAGCCGCTCGCGCCGCGCGTCGCGTGCCAGCGCGCGGGCGTTGCCCGCCGTGCCGACGCCCGCCACGGCGCTCGCCATCCGGCTCAGCCGCGCTCGCCGGCGACCAGCACCGCGTTCGCGGCGGCAACGCCGAAGCGCACGCGCTCGCCGCGCACCGGCACGCTGCCGGCACGCGTCGCGACCTTCCGCGCAAAGAGCGCGCTGCCGTCGGCGAGCGTGGCGTGCACGAGCAGCGTATCGCCCTGGTAGATCACCTGCTGCACGGCGGCCTCGAACACGTTGTCGGCTGCTTCGTGCGGCGCGAGGATCTCGAGATGCTCGGGCCGCAGCACCAGCGACAGCGGCCCCGGATCGGACGGCGCCGCCGTGATCGCGAGCGCGCGGCCGAAGCACTCGAACCCGCCGCCGCGTCGCTCGACGCGCACGAACGTCGACTCGCCGATGAAGTCCGCGACGAAGGGATCGGCCGGGCGCTCGTAGATGGCGCGCGGCGTGTCCACCTGCGCGACGCGGCCGCCGTTGATGACGGCGATGCGATCCGACATCGTCAGCGCCTCGCGCTGGTCGTGGGTCACGTAGACGGTCGTCGTGCCAAGCCGGTCGTGCAACTGGCGGATCTCGATCTGCATCGCCTCGCGGAGCTTCTTGTCGAGCGCCGACAGCGGCTCGTCCATCAGCACGACCGACGGCTCGAACACGATGGCGCGCGCGAGCGCGACGCGCTGGCGCTGGCCGCCGGACAGTTCGTCGACGCGGCGCGCACCGTAGCCACCGAGCTTGACGGTGTCGAGCGCGGCCTCAACGCGCCGTGCGACCTCGGCCGCCGGCACGCCGCGCAGCTTCAGCGGAAACGCGATGTTGCCCGCGACGTCCATGTGCGGGAAGAGCGCGTAGCTCTGGAACACGAAGCCTATGTCGCGCTTGTGGGGTGCGAGGCGCACGACCTCGCGCTCGCCGAAGCGCACGCTGCCGACGTCCGGCCGGATGAACCCGGCCAGGACCATCAGGAGCGTCGTCTTGCCGGAGCCGGAGGGTCCGAGCAGCGTCAGGAACTCGCCGCTGCGGATATCGAGGTCGACGGCGTCGAGCGCGCGCGCGCTGCCGTACGACTTCGACACCCCGCGGATCGTGATCGGGATCGCGGTGCGCGCGGCCATCGCGGGAGCTTACGCCATGGCCGCGCGACGCGGCGTCACTCCGACAGCATGTTCTGGTACAGGGTGGCGGCGCGCGCCTCGTTCTTGATGTACCAAGCGAGGTCGATCGGCAGCTGCTTCGCGGCGTTGGCCGGGTACGAGGGCAGGCGCTTCGCGTACGCGGCGTCGATCGTGCCGAGGTCGTAGGCCTTCTTGTTCGGCGGCCCGTAGGTGATGTACTTGGTGAAGTCGGCCTGGTACTGCGGCTTGGCGATCTCGGCGAGGAACTTCGTCGCCGTCGCCTTGTGCGGCGCGTCGGACGGGATCCCCGCGCAGTCGTAATCGAGCAGCGCCTGGTTGAACGTGTAGGTGACGGGCGCGCCGTCCTTGGCGACCACGTCGAAGCGGCCGTTCCAGCCCGTGATCATGTCGACCTCGCCGTCCTTCATCAGCTGCGCGTGTTGCGCGCCCGACGTCCACCACACGGCGATCGACGGCTTCAATTGCTTGATCTTGGCGATCGCGCGCTCGATGCCACCCGGCTGCGACAGCACCTCGTACACTTTGTCCGGCGGCACGCCGTCGGCCATCAGCGCGGGCTCGAGCGCGCCGGCCACCGCCTTGCGGTATGAACGCTTGCCGGGAAATTTCTTGACGTCCCAGAAGTCCGCCCAGCTTTGCGGGCCGTTCTGCCCGTAGGTCTTGGTGTTCCACGCGAGCACGGTCGAGAACACGTCGAGCGCCATGCAGTACTCGCCGGCGAGGCCCGGCGCGTAGTTCGACACGTCGATCGCCTTGTAGTCGAGCTTGCTCAGCATGCCTTCGGCGCCGGCGCGCGCCGCGCTTCCCGAGCCGCTGACGACGACGTCCCAGGTGTTCGCGCCGGCTTTCTGCTTCAAACGCAGGTCGCTGATGCTCGTGTACGTCTCTTCCTTGACGGTGATGCCGAGTGCCTTGGCGGCAGGCTGGAACAGCGTCTTGCTCTGCGCGTCCTGGTAGGCGCCGCCGAACGACACGACGGTGATCTCCTCGGCGCTTGCGGCGGCGGGAACGAGCGAGGCGACGGCGCCGGCGAGTGCGGCGAGCGCGACGGCGGCGAGGCGATGGCGAGCGATCATGGGAGTGTCTCCACGAGGGAAGCGATGGCGATGCGAGGCGGCCGCACGCGAGCGGCCAGTGTCGGAACTACGTGGTCGCGGCAAAAGGTCCATTCTGGTTCGTTCGGCATACCGCTTTGCGGCTCGAGAATCGGGTGCCGGCCGCGCGCGAAACGCGGCGTTCGCAAGTGGCCAAGGTCGCGGGCGCTGCCCATCACAGCCTTGCGGCGACACCCTTGATGCGACTGTAGCTTCGCAGCGCCTCGAGGCCCTTCTCGCGCCCGAAGCCGGAGCGGCGGTTGCCGCCGAACGGTACTTCGATGCCGCCGGCGAACCACTCGTTGATGTATACCTGCCCGGCGTCGACATTGCGTGCGAACCGATGCGCCGCCGCGAAATCGCGCGTGAACACCCCCGCGCACAGCGCGTACGGCGTGCCGTTGGCCAGCGCCACGGCCTCGTCCTCGCCGTCGAACACCTGCACGGCGAGCACCGGGCCGAAAATCTCCTGCTGCACGGTGGCATCGCCAGCGGGCACGTCGTCGAGGATCGTCGGCGCGTAAAAGTAGCCGTCGTCGAAGCCGGCGACCGTGGCGATGCGCCCTCCGGCGATCGCACGCACGCCACGTGACAGCGCGCCCTCGACGGCGGCTGCAACGCGCGTGCGCTGCGCCGACGAGTTGAGCGGACCCATGCCAGGATCGCGCAGGCCATGACCGAGCGTCAACGCAATGGCATGCGCCGCGAGTGCGACCACCAATTGCTCGTGCACCGCGCGCGCGACGACGACGCGCGATGCCGCCGAGCAGATCTGGCCGGCGTTCTCGAAGATGCCCGCGGCGATGCTCGCGGCCGCCGCGTCGACGTCGGCATCGGCGCAGACGATCGCCGGCGCCTTGCCGCCGAGTTCGAGCAGCAGCCGCGTGACGTTGTCGGCGGCGGCGCGCATCACGCGCTGCCCGGTCGCGACCGATCCGGTGAACGTCAAGTGATCGATGCCCGGGTGCGCGGCGAGCGCCGCACCGGCCGTGGCGCCAAGGCCCGGCACGACGTTGCAGACGCCCGCCGGCAGCCCGGCCTCGAGCAGCAGATCACCGAGCATCAGTGCGGTAAGCGGCGTCTGCTCGGCCGGCTTGACGACCAGCGTGCAGCCGGCGGCGAGCGCGGGCGCGATGCTGCGCGCGGCTGTCGACAACGGGTAGTTCCACGGCACGATCTGCGCAGCCACGCCCGCGGGCTCGACGATCGTCCACGCGACGTGCGCATCGTCCTGCGGCAGCGTGTCGCCGTGCAGCTTGTCGCAGGCGCCGGCGTAATACTCGAACGCGCGTGCGGCGCTCGCGACGTCGCCGCGCGACTCGGTGAGCGTCTTGCCGACGTCGAGCGTCTCGGCGACGGCGAGCCGCGGCGCGTGCGCGCGGATCAGCGCGGCGGCGCGCTGCAATATCCGGCCGCGCTCGGCCGGCGCCGTGCGCCGCCAGCGGCCGTCGAATGCGCGTCGCGCCGCGCGCACCGCGTGATCGATGTCGTCGGCGCCTGCCGCGGCGAACGCCGCGAACGCGCGGCCGGTGCCGGGATCGATCGTCTCCATCGTCTCGCCCGATGCAGCGGCGACGTGGCGACCGTCGATCAGCAGCGTGTCGGGCAATCCCGCGATGCGGCCGGTGGCGAGCGCCTCGCGCACGAGTGCGTCGAGCGCGGGCGCGGCGATGCCCTTCATGCGATCTCGCTCTTCTCGTACCCGGCGCGCGCGAGCCATGCGGGCTCGATCTCGATGCCCCAGCCGGGCTCGCCCGAGATCGTCACGTGGCCGTCGCGCACGACGTACGGATCGCTGCGGAAGAGGCCGTACTGCCACGGGTAATAGTCGGCTTCCTCGATCGACAGCTCGAGGTATTTGCCGCCGTTGTCGATCGCACAGAGCAGGTGCATCGTAAACAGCGTCACGAGCGACAGGTTCGCGCTGTGCGGCGTGCAGGGCAGGCCCGCGCGCGCCGCCAGCGCCGCGACCTCGCGCGTGCGCAGCATGCCGCCCATGTAGCAGACGTCGGGCTGGACGATGTCGACGACGCGCGTGCCGACCATCTCGCGCCACGTCGGCAGGTAGCAATCCTGCTCGCCGCCGGTGACGTCGAGCGTGAGCGCGTCGCGCACCGCGCGCGTGTCGTCGAGCTCCCAGTAGAGGCACGGCTCCTCGTAGTGCGCGACGCCGGCGTCCTCGAGGCGGCGTCCCACCTCGATCGCGCGGCGCGCCGAGAAGCCGCCATTGGCGTCGGCCAGCAACGCGACGTCGGGACCGAGGCGGTTGCGGATTTCCGGGATGATCGACTCGGTGCGGCCCGGCCACTCGTCGACGTCATGGCCGCATTCGGCGCCGACGCGGAACTTGAACGCGTCGAAGCCGTGCGCGTCGCGCAGCCGGCAGAAGCGGTCGGCCTCGTCGCGCGGCGCGATGTCGCGCTTCATCGACGACGCGTAGGCGCGCAGCGGCCGGCGCGTGCCGCCGAGGAGCTCGCAGACCGGTTTCTGCTCGACCTTGCCGGCGAGATCCCACAGCGCGGTCTCGACGCCGCAGATGGCACGGCACAAGTACGAGCCGGGAAACTTGTGCTCGCGCTCGGGGATCGCCGCGACCAGGCCCCCGATGTCGCGCGCATCGCGGCCGAGGGACCACGGTGCCACCTGGCGGTGCGTGATCGTCGCGGTGATGTCGGCGTTGTACGGCGACATCTGGCCCCACCCCTCCGCGCCGCTGTCGGTCGTCACGCGCACGAATCCCACGAAGCGATCGGCGAACGTCTCGATCCGCGCGATCCTCATCGGCTGGCTGCCATCCATCCGGCGATCATCGCGGTCGCAATGGTCGCGTATAAAGGTCCATTTTGAACATTCCGTGATACCGTTTCGGGATGCGCGGGGGGCATCTTCGATGGTGAAGCGGGCGGGCGGCGCGTTGCTGCTGTCGGTGGCGATCGACCACGCGTCGCCGCGGCCGGTTACGACACAGCTCTACCTTGCGTTGCGCGAGATGATGCTGGCGGGCGGCATTGCCGCGGGTGAGCGGCTGCCGGCGACGCGCACGCTCGCGCGCGAGCTCGGCCTGTCGCGCACCACGGTGATCGAGGCGTTCGACCGTCTCACTGCCGAAGGCCTGATCGAGCCGCGCGTCGGCGCGGGCACGTACGTGTCGCGCGCACTCAACGCCGAGCGGCCGCGCCCGGCGCCGGCGCCGACCGCGGCGCCGATGCGGCCCGCGCCGCGGCTCGCGCGCACGATGACAATCGCCGTCGAGCGTTTCGGCGAGCGCGCGCGCCTGCCGCAGGTCGCACGTGCATTCACGACGGCGCTCCCGGCGTTCGACGCGTTCCCGATGGCGCAGTGGGCACGCTTGGCCGCCCGCCACTGGCGCTCGCATCGCGCCGACATCATGGGCTACGGCGACCCGTATGGCCTGCCGGCACTGCGCCGCGCGATCGCCGCGCACCTGCGCCAGAACCGCGGCATCGAGTGCGACGCCGAGCAGGTCTTCGTCGTCGCAGGCGCGCAGCAGGCGTTCAACCTCGTCGGCTCGCTGCTGCTCGATCCGGGCGACCCCGTGTGGTTCGAGAATCCCGGCGCGATCGGCGCGCGCAACAGCCTCATCGCGTCGGGCGCCGACCTTGTCCCGGTGCCGGTCGACGCGCAGGGTCTGCGCGTCGACGAGGCGGAGGCACGCTGCCCGCGCTTTCGCCTCGCGTTCGTGACGCCGTCGCACCAGCAGCCGCTCGGCATGACGATGAGCCTCGAGCGGCGCTTCGCGCTCCTCAAGGCGGCGGAGCGCGCGCGCGCGTGGATCATCGAGGACGATTACGATGGCGAGTTCCATTTCGGCGGCGCGCCGTTGCCGACGCTGAAGAGCATCGACGCCACCGGCCTCGTCATCTACGTCGGCACGTTCAGCAAGTCGCTGTTCCCGTCGTTGCGGCTCGGCTACCTCGTTGCGCCGCCGGCGCTCGTCGACACGCTGCGCTCGGTGGCCGGCAAGCTCTTGCACGGCGTGCCGACCGCCGTGCAGGCGGCCGTCGCCGAGTTCATCGACGAGGGCCATTTCGCCGCGCACGTGCGGCGGATGCGGCGCATCTACGCGGAACGGCACGACGCGCTGTGTGCCGCGGCGGCGCGGCGCCTCGGCGGCTTGCTCGACGTCGTGCAAAGCCACAGTGGCCTCCACACGGTCGGCCATCTCGACCGCGCGCTGCCCGAGCTCGCCGTGTCGAAGGCTGCGCTGGTGCGCGACATCACCGTGTCGCCGCTCGCGCGCTACGCGATCGCGCCGCTCGACCTGAACGGCCTCGCCCTCGGCTTCGGCGGCATCACGCCACCCGAGATCGACGACGGCGTCGCGGTGCTCGCCGAGGTACTGGAAGACTTGCGGCGGCGGCCGTCGCGCGCGGCAGGCGTGCGCTGACGCATTTCGCATACGACAATGGATCGGCGGTTTTACCAGAGTGGCCCTCGGCGCCGCGCGCCGGCGCATGCCAAGCTCGGCCATGGAGGCTGATTACGTGATCGTGGGCGCCGGCTCGGCGGGCTCGGTGCTCGCCGATCGGCTCTCGGCGAGCGGCCGGCATTCGGTGCTGGTGCTCGAGGCGGGCGGCAGCGACCGGCGCTTCTGGCTCGACGTGCCGATCGGCTACGGCAAGAGCTTCTACGACCCGCGCGTCAACTGGATGTACCGCACCGAGCCGGAGGATGCGCTGGCCGGCCGCCGCGGCTACTGGCCGCGCGGCAAGGTGCTGGGCGGCTCGAGCGCGATCAACGCGATGGTGTACGTGCGCGGCCAGCCACGCGACTTCGACGAATGGCGCGCGCGCGGCAATCCGGGCTGGGGCTTCGACGACGTGCTGCCGTACTTCCGGAAGATGGAAGCCGCGTCGCGTGGCGCGAGCGCATGGCGTGGCGGCGACGGCCCGCTGGCCGTCACCGACCCGACGCCTGACGTTCATTCGCTGTGCGAGGCGTTCCTGCGCGCCGGCGAGGCGCTGGGCTACGTGCGCAACGCCGACTTCAACGCGCCGCCGTGGTCCGGCGTCGGCATCTACGAGATCACGACGCGCGGCGGGCGGCGGATGTCGACGGCGCGCGCGTACCTGCATCCGGCGATGCGGCGGGGCAACGTGCGCGTCGTCACCGATGCGCTCGCCGATCGCGTCCGCTTTGAGGGCACGCACGCGCGCGCTGTGGCGTTTTCGCGCGGCGGCGTCGTGCACGAGGCGCTCGCGCATCGCGCGGTGATTCTCGCCGCCGGCGCGATCGGCTCGCCCGCGATCCTGCAGCGCTCGGGCGTCGGCCCGAAGCGCACGCTGGCGGCGCTCGGCATTTCCGTCGTCCGCGACGCGCCGGCGGTGGGCGCCAACTTGCAGGACCATCTGTGCATCGACCATCTGTACCGCGCGCGCGTGCCGACGCTCAACGACGCGCTGCGCCCGCTCCTGGGCAAGCTCGCCGCGGGCCTGCGTTATCTCGTCGCGCGCCGTGGCCCGCTCGCGCTGTCGGTCAACCAGGCGGGCGGCTTCGTGGCGGCCAAGGCGGGCGGCGCGCCCGACCTGCAGCTCTACTGCTCGCCGCTGTCGTACACGCGCGCACCGGCCGGCAAGCGCCCGCTGATGAGCCCCGATCCGTTTCCCGGCTTCCTGTTGAGCGCGCAGCCCTGCCGCCCGACGAGCCGCGGCTCCATCGCGATCACCTCGCGCGAGGCGGCGACCGCGCCGCGCATCGTGCCGAACTCGTTGTCGACGTCCGACGACATGGCGGCGATGATCGAAGGCAGCCGGCTCTTGCGCCGGCTCGCCGCAACGCCCGCGTTGGCCGCGGTCATCGCCGAGGAGCTCGCGCCGGGCGCGGCGGCGCAATCGGACGACGCGCTGGTCGACGACATCCGCCGGCGCGCGGGCAGCGTGTTCCATCCGGTCGGCACTTGCGCGATGGGTCCCGACACGCGCGACGCGGTTGTCGACGCGCGCCTCGCCGTGCACGGCATCGCCGGCCTGCGCGTCGTCGACGCGTCGATCTTCCCGAGCCTCACGTCGGGCAACACCAACGCGCCAACGATCATGGTCGCCGAGCGCGCCGCCGATCTCATTGCCGAGGATGCGCGGTGAACCGCTCGATTTTCACGCCCGATTGCCGGTTCGAGCCGTACTGGTGGGACCGCACGCCCCGTCCCGAGCTCGCGACGCGAGCGCTGCCGGTGCATGTCGACGTGCTGGTCGTCGGCGCCGGCTACACGGGGCTGCACGCCGCGCTCGTCGCCGCGCGCGCGGGCCGCAGCACGCTGGTCGTCGATGCCGAGGCGGCGGGCTTCGGCTGCAGCAGCCGCAACGGCGGCCAGGTGTCGACGAGCATCAAGCCGGGGCTCGACGCGCTCGCGCGCCGCCATGGCGCCGACGCCGCGCGCGCAATTCACGCCGAAGGCGAGCGCTCGCTCGAATGGCTCGGCGAGTTCATCGCGGCGGAGGCGATCGACTGCGACTTCCGCGTTGCCGGCCGCTTCCATGCCGCGCACTCGCCGCGGCAGTTCGATGCACTGGTCGAGCGCGTCAAGCACGCGGCGCCCGGCGCCGCGTCCGACGTCGACATCGTGCCGCGCGCCGAGCAGCGCCGCGAGCTCGGCACCGATGCGTATTTCGGCGGCGTCGTCTACCGCCGGCACGCCGCCGTCGATCCCGCGCGCTATCACCAGGGATTGCTCGATCGCGTGCTCGCGGCCGGTGCGACGGTCGCGGGCCGCTGTCCGGCCATGGCGATCGAACCCGTGTCGGCGGGCTTTCGCGTCACCACCGCGCAAGGCGTCGTCGCGGCGCGCGACGTCGTCGTCGCGACCAACGGCTACAGTGGCGCGCTGGTGCCGTGGCTGCAGCGGCGCGTGATCCCGATCGGCAGCTACATCATCGCCACCGAGCCGATCGCCGCCGACGTGATGGCGCGGCTCATGCCGCGCGACCGAATCGTCAGCGACTCGCGCAAGGTCGTCTACTACTATCGCGCGTCGCCCGACCGCACGCGCATCCTGTTCGGCGGCCGCGTGTCGTTCCGCGAGACCGACCCCGCGATCAGCGGCCCGCTGCTGCATGCCGAGCTCGTGTCGCTGTTTCCCGAGCTCGCGGCGACGCGGATCAGCCACTCGTGGTTCGGCTTCGTCGCGTACACATTCGACGAGCTCGCGCACATCGGCGTGCGCGATGGCCTGCACTACGCGATGGGCTACTGCGGCTCGGGCGTCGGGATGGCGAGCTACCTCGGCATGCGCCTCGGCCATCGCGTCATCGGCGACGCGGAGGGACACACGGCGTTCGACGACCTCGACTTCGCGACGCGTCCGTTCTACACCGGCAACCCGTGGTTCCTCGCGCCATCGGTGCGCTATTACCGATGGCGCGACCGTCGAGGCTAGTGCCGCGCTACGGCGTCGCGCGTCGGCTCAGGGCGCTTCGGTCGGCGCGCACGCCGCCTTGATCGCCTCGAACGCGTCGGCTTCGGCGTCGAACGCGTGCTCGGTGCCGATCGCCTGCATGTAGCTGCCGCGCTCGAGCACCTCGCGAACGGCCGGCCGCAGGTGCGCGAGCCACAGCGTTGCGCCGTCCTGGCGCAGCGCGTTCGCGCACTCGGCGAGAAGCTGGCCGCCGGCGACGTCGACGAAGTTGACGCCCGACAGCAGGAGCAGCACGTGCTTCGCATCGGGACGTTCGGCGCGCTCCGCGTCGAAGCGGTCGCGCACATGATCGGTGGCGCCGAAGAACAGCGACCCTTCGATGCGCAGCACGTCGAGCGCGCCCGGCGGCGCCGCCGATTCGAGCGCCGGCGACGCGACGCGCACCACGCGCGGCCGCGTCGTGCGCTGCAGGTAGACGAAGAACGACGCCAGCACGCCGACCAGGATCGCGAACTCGAGCTGCACGGTGAGCGTGGCGACGAGCGTGATGCCGAGCACCCACGCCTCGGCGGTCAGCGTGCGGGCGACGCTGCGGATCGCCGCGAAGTCGATAAGACCCCACGCGACGATGAAGAGCAGCCCCGCCATCGTCGCGAACGGCAAGAGCGCCGCGAACGGCGCCAGCACCAGCAGCAGGAGCAAGAGGAACAGCGCGGCGAATACCGCGGCGAGCGGCGTGCGCGCGCCGGCGCTGACGTTGACGCCGATGCGGTTGAACGATCCCGACGACGGGAAGCAGGAGGTGAACGAACCGGCGATGTTCGACAATCCCTGGCCGATGAATTCCTGGTTGGCGTCGAGTCGCTGTCCCATCCGGATCGCCACCGCGCGCGCCACCGACACCGCCTGCGCGAGCGCGAGCGCGGCGAGCGCGACGGCGCCGGGAGCCAGGCGCCGCCAGTCGGCGAAGTCGGCCGATGGCGCCGAGAGCTGCGGGATCGCCGACGGCAGCGCGCCGATCGTGCGCACGTGAGCGATGCCGAAGCGCGCATAGAGCCATGCGAGCAGCGTGCCGGCGAGAAGGCCCGTGATCATGAAGGGGACCTGCGGCAAGAAACGGCGCCCCGTCCAGGCCGCCGCCATCGTCACGAGCCCGACCGATGTGGTCGCGGGATCGATGGCGCGCCATTGCGCGGCGACGCGCGCCAGCGTCTCGACGATGTCGCTCGACGCCTGCACGGTGAGACCGAGGAAATTGGCGAGCTGTCCGACGATGATCAGGATGCCCGCGCCGGCGGTGAAGCCGATGATCACCGTGAACGAGATGAAGTTCACCATCGCGCCGAGCCGCGCGATGCCGAGCGCGAGCTGGATGATCCCGACCATCAGCGTGAGCGTCAGCACGAGGCGGATGTACATCTCGCTGCCGGGCACCGCCATCGGCGTGACGATCGCGAACACCGCGAGCGCGATCGTGTTGGTCGGTCCCGACACCTGGTGCCACGACGAGCCCCAAAGGGCCGCGACGATCGCCGGCACGATCGCGCTGAAGAGCCCGTACTCGGGCGGCATGCCGGCGAGCGTCGCGTACGCGATGCCCTGCGGCAGCACCACGCAGCCGCCGACGAGCCCGGCCAGGAGGTCGGCGCGCAGCGTCGCGCGGTCGACGCGCGGGAGCCAGGTGAGGAACGGCAGGACGCGCGAGGCATAGCCCGCGCCATTCGGCAGGATTCGACGCAAAATCGGGGAGGAGCGCGACGGCGAAGCCGTCATGATGCCGGTGCGCGCCTCGGGTGCGCAACTCGCGGCGGCGATTGCGGCCGCGCGAGCGCGCGACGAGGTCGGGCGCTACGCCGCGACGCGCGACGCGGCGGGCGGCACGATCGCGGCGGCGCTTTGCGCCCGCGCGGCGCCTTGCGCGTGCGCCGCGGCCAGCGAGGCGATCACGCACGACGCCATCCGCGTCTCGATCGACTCACCGTGCGCGGGCACGACGATAGGCAGCTTCGCGCCGAGGACGACGCCGCAGGCGAGCCCGCGTCCGACGGCGACGAGGCTGCGGCTCAGCATCACCGCCGCTTCGAGCGACGGCGCGATGAGCACGTCGGCGCCGGGACGGTCGCGCTCGCCATCGAGCGCCCCATCCGGCAGCAGCGGGCCGTCGACGATCGCGCCGGGAAAGGCGCCGTCGGCCGCCATCGATTTCAACGCCGCCGCCTCCGACGTCGACGGCAGCACCGTTGCGACGACGTCCATGCCGGCGACGAGCGCCACGCGGGGTGCCGCGTTGCCGAGCGCGATCGCGAGGCGCACGGTGTTCTGCACGATGTCGCGCTTGGCGGCGAGGTTGGGCGTGAGGTTCAGCTGCGCGTCGGCGACGAGCAGCCAGCGATCGATGCCGGGCACGTCGAGGAACAGCGCGTGCGACAGCCGCGTGTCGCCGCGCAGTCCGGACCCGGGCGCGGCGACGGGCGTTAGGAGGTCGCGGTCCGACATCGCGCCCTTGATCAGCGCAGCGACGGCGCCGGTCGCGGCGAGCTCGACCGCGCGCGCGGCGGCGACGGCGGGGTCGTCGGCGGTGCCGACGATCGGCAGCCGCGAGATGTCGATCGCCGCGCGATTGGCGGTATCGCGAATGCGGGCTTCGGGACCTACCAGCGTCGGCGCGAGAAAGCCCGCGAACGATCCGGACAGCGCGAGTTGCAGCGACTCGCCGTCGCAGGGATAGACGACCGCCGCGGCGAGCGCCGGCAACTGGCGCGCGCGCTCGACGAGTTTCTGGACATGCGCTCGCTGGCTCACTGCACGACCTCCGCGCTACGCGCTTCCGGGCAAATGCGTACCGGCGACGGCACGCTTATCCAGCCGAGCGTCGCAAGGCGACCCCGGGTTGTCAACGCTCGCCGGACGGAAGGCGAGCCATGCCGCGTGGCCGTCGTTGTTGCGCCGCAACATCGTGACCGGCGCGCCGTCGCCCGATTCATGGCCGCGCGCCGTGGCAGCGCGCGCAAACTGCAATGCGGGAATTAGCCGCGCCCCTTCCAGGGAACGACGAGGCGCTCGATGTAGCGCATCAAAAGGTCGAACGCGTAAGCGACGACGCCGATGACGACGATGCCCATGATGACGACGTCGGTGCGCAGGAAGTTCGACGCGTTGAGCACCATCTGGCCGAGGCCTTCCGTGGCGGCGACCATTTCCGCGGCGACGAGCGTCGTCCAGCCGAAGCCGATCGAGATGCGCATGCCGGTGAAGATCTCCGGCATCGCCGCGGGCACGATCACGTGGAAGATCACCTGCCACTTTGACGCGCCCATCGAATAGGCGGCATTGATCTGCTCGAGCATCACGCTGCGCACGCCGGCGCGCGCCGCCATCGCGAGCGGCGCGAAGCAGGCGAGGAAGATCAGCACGATCTTCGCCGTCTCGTCGATGCCGAACCAGATGACGATCAGCGGCAGGTACGCGAGCGGCGGCAGCGGCCGGTAGAACTCGATCGGCGGGTCGAGGATGCCGCGCGCGATGCGCGACACGCCCATCGCGATGCCGGCGGGAACCGCCGTCACGACGGCGAGCAGGAACGCCGCGAACACGCGATACAGGCTGGCCCAGAAGTGCTCGGGCAGCGGCTTGCCGCCCTGGATGTCGCCGCGCCACGCATCGCCGAACGACTGGATGATCTTTTCCGGCGTCGGCAGGAAGAGGTCGCGGATCCAGCCCTCGTGCGTGGCGACCCACCACAGCGCGAGCAGCGCGACCACCGTGACGATGCTGATCAGCGTGCTCGAGCCCTGGCCGGGGATGCTGTACCCCGATACCGTGCGGGTCGCGGCGGCTTTCGGCGCCGTTGCGCCAGCGGCTTCGGCCGGAGGCGGCATGGCGGGCGTCGCGCCCGCGTCGACGGCGGGTCCCGCGCCGGCGGGCGGCGTCATGCGGCGCGCTCCTCGTCTTCGCGCGAGCCGTGGATGACGTTCAAGACCTCCTCGCGCAGCGCGATGAACGCCGGATCGGACTTGACCTTGCGCGCATCCTTGCACTCGATGAAGCGGCGGCCGAAGTCGAGCTTGTAGCGGTGCGCGATGCGCCCCGGCGACGGCGTCATCACGACCAGCTCGGTGGCGAGGAACAGCGCCTCCTCGACCGAGTGCGTGATGAAGAAGAACATCTTGCGCGTCTGCCGCCACAGCAGCAGCATCAGCTCCTGGAGCTGCTCGCGCGTCAGCGCGTCGAGCGCGCCGAACGGCTCGTCCATCAGCATGACCTCTGGGTCGCTCGCCAGCGCGCGCGCGAGGCCGACGCGCTGCTGCATGCCGCCGGAGATCTCGTAGATCGGCGCATGCGCGAACTTCTCGAGGCCGACGAGCTTCAGCTTGTCCATCGCCACGGCGCGCCGCGCCGCGCGATCGATGCCGCGCATCCGCAGGCCGAACTCGACGTTGGCGACGACGTCGAGCCACGGCATCAGCGCGTGCTTCTGGAATACGACACCGCGGTCGGCGCCGGGGCCGAGCACGGGAGCGCCGTCGAGCATGATCGAGCCGGACGAGTACTCCATGAAGCCGGCGATGCACGACAGGAGCGTCGTCTTGCCGCATCCCGAGGCGCCGAGGGCGACGACGAAGTCGCCGGGGTCCATCGCCAGGTCGACGTCGGCGAGCGCGTGCACCGTCTTGCCGTGGCGCCCGGCATAGTGAACGGAGAGATTGCGGATTTCGAGCTTGCTCAAGGAATCATCTTGTCATTCCCGCGCAAGCGGGAATCCAGCCGTGACGTCACGGCTGGATCCCCGCTTTCGCGGGGATGACCATGAGGCGCCGCAGGCGCCTCATGGTCACTTCATCGCGTCGCGCGCGTACGAGTCGTTGACCGCCACCGAGTAGTCGGGCAGCGTCTTCTCGATCTGCTTCTGCGACTTCTGGAACTCGGCGGTCGCGGTGAGCGCCTTGGCGGCGAGACCGCCCTTCGACAGCCATTGCTCGACCTGCTCCTTGAGCGTCGGGAAGTGATAGAGCGCCATGCCGGCCGGAACGTTCTCGGCCTTGGCACCCGACCACTTCGCGACCGCCTTGACCTCGGGCGACGACTCAGTCCACTTCGCCTTGTTGTCGCGGTAGTGGGCGTCGGCGGAGGCGAGCACCTTGACGAACGCGACGACGAAGTCGTGATGGTCCTTCGCCCAGTTGCTGTTGACGACGTAGCCGTCGAACGTCGCCTTGCCGGTCTCGCGGGCGATCTTGCCGGAGCTCGTGATCACCTTGCCGTCCTTCTTGACCTCGGAGAGCACCGGGTCCCAGATGAAGGTCGCCTGGATGTCGCCGCGCTGCCATGCCGCGCGCACTTCGGGCGGCCGCATGTTGAGGATCTGCACGTCGGCCGGGTTCACCTTGGCCTGCTCGAGCGCAATGATCGTGTCGAAGTGGCTGGTGGAATTGAACGGCGTCGCGATCTTCTTGCCCTTCAAGTCGGCGACCGAGTTGATGCCCGAGTTGTTCTTGACGACCAGCGCCTCGGCGTCGCCGATGTCGTCGAGGATCCAGAAAAGCTGCAGCGGCTCGCCGCGCGACACCGCGGCGGCGATGCCGGCGGAGCCGACCTCGCCGAGCTGCACGCTGCCCGACGCCAGCGCCTTGATCACCTCGCCGCCGCCGCCGAACTGCTTCCACGTGATCTTGTAGCCGGTGGCCTTCTCGAGCGCCTTGGAGTCCTGCATCACCCGGTACGGGTCGAGCATGTCCTGGTAGGCGATCGTCACTTCCTTTTGCGCCAGCGCCGACGACGCGGCGGCAACGCCGATCGCGGCGATGCCCGCGGCGGCGACGGACTTCAGCATGTCACGGACGTTCATTGGCGGTACTCCCCTTGGATGGACCGGTTGCGGATCGACGCGCGTCAGAGCGCGCGCAGCGTGCTGCGAAGGAGGTCGGCGATCGAGTCGACGTGCGACTTCTCGGCGATGAGCGGCGGGGCGATCAGCGCGCTGTCGCCGGTGGGCTTGAGGTGCAGGCCGTTGTCGAAGAGCTTTTTCTGGAGCGCATGGCCGCGCTTGCCGGGCGCGCCGTCGGGTGCGAGGTCGATCGTCGCGAAGAGGCCGTAGCCGCGGATGTCCTTGATGATCGGGATGTCGCGCAGCGACCAGATCGCGTCGAGGAAGTACGGCGACAGCTCACGTCCGCGCGCGAAGAGGTCGTCGCGCTCGTAGATGTCGAGGGTCGCGAGCCCCGCGGCGCACGCCGCCGGATGCGCGGAATACGTGTAGCCGTGGAAGAGCTCGATCGCGCCTTCCTGC
This sequence comes from Burkholderiales bacterium, assembly GCA_025935675.1. GTDB lineage: Bacteria > Pseudomonadota > Gammaproteobacteria > Burkholderiales > Casimicrobiaceae > VBCG01. The sequence goes on along the minus strand of JAICUU010000028.1, from coordinate 3,120 downwards.
GCGGCATTCATCACCGCGTCGTGGACGTGGGTCGCGACCGCGACCGCGCCCATCGGCTGCGCGGCGTTGGTAAGGCCCTTGGCCATCGTCATGAGGTCGGGCGTGACGCCGAAGCTCTGCGCGGCGAACGGCTGGCCGGTGCGGCCGAAGCCGGTGATCACCTCGTCGAACACGAGCAGGATGCCGTGCTCGGAGCAGATCGCGCGCAGCCGGTCGAGGTATCCCTTCGGCGGCACGAGGCAGCCGCTCGACCCCGCGATCGGCTCGACGAAGCACGCGGCGATGTTCTCGGCCCCGTACAGGTTGACGAAGCGCGCGAGGTCCTCGGCCAGGTCGGCGCCGTGCTCGCCCTGGCCGCGCACGTAGTAGTTCTCCTTGACGTGCGTGTGGCGCATGTGCGCGACGTGCAGCCCGGGGCCGAACTTGCGGCGGTTGTTGACGATGCCGGACAGCGCGACACCGCCGAAGTTGACGCCGTGGTACGCACGCTCGCGTGACACGAACATCGTGCGGCCCGCCTGGCCGCGCGCCTGGTGGTAGGCGAGCGCGATCTTCATCGCGGTGTCGATCGCCTCCGACCCCGAGTTGACGAAGAAGATGCGCTTCAGGTCGCCCGGCGTCAGCTGCGCGACGCGCTCGGCGAGCGCGAAGCTCTTCGGGTGGCCGCGCATGAACGGCGGCACGAAGTCGAGCTCGGCGAGCTGCTTCGCCACCGCCTCCGTGATCTCCTTGCGCGCATGGCCCGCGTTGACGCAAAAGAGGCCGGACGACGCATCGATGATCTTGCGGCCGCTTTCGGTGAAGTAATACATGCCCTCCGCGCGCACGACCATCTTCGGGTCGGCCTTGAAGTCGCGGTTGGACGTGAACGGCATCCAGAACTCGGCCGTCGAGCCCGTGACGGCGGTCGGCGCGGCATGTACTTGAGGTTCGTTGTGTCCCATGAAGGTCCTCCGATGCGCGCGGCGTCGCGTGGTCGTCCCGCCGGCGGAATCAAGCATCTTACGCGCGAAATGTAGACACTGATCCGGGCATTGGCAATACTTGCGTCCGGATTCTGCGACTCGATATTCCGGAAATTGATAAGAACATATCCCATGACCGCGCAGCGCCGCGCGGCGCCGCGATGAGCGCGCAGGACACCCGGGCCGCCGCGTTCGATTACGTGATCGTCGGCGGTGGCACCGCCGGCTGCGTGCTGGCCAACCGGTTGAGCGCCGACGCGCGCCGCCGCGTGCTCGTGCTCGAGGCAGGTCCGCGCGACAACTACCTGTGGATCCACATTCCGATCGGCTACGGCAAGACGATGTTCCATCCCCGGTACAACTGGGGGTTCTACACCGAGCCGGAGCCGTCGATGCACGGCCGGCGCATTTACTGGCCGCGTGGCCGTGGTCTTGGCGGCTCGTCGTCGATCAACGGCCTCATCTACGTGCGCGGCCAGCCCGCCGACTACGATCGCTGGGCCGCCGCCGGCAATGCCGGATGGGGATGGCGCGACGTGCTGCCGTACTTCATCCGCAGCGAGGACAACTCGCGCGGCGCATCGCCGATGCACGGCGCCGGCGGGCCGCTTGCCTGCACCGACATCGGCGCGCGCCATGAGCTGATCGACGCGATCATCGCAGGCGCGGGCGAGCTTGGCGTGCCGCGCACCGACGACTTCAACGCCGGCCACCAGGAAGGCGTCGGCTACTACCAGCTCTTCACGCGCCACGGCTGGCGATGCAGCACCGCCGTCGGCTACCTGAAGCCCGCGCGGGGGCGCGCCAATCTCGCCGTCGAGACGAACGCGCAGGCGATGCGCGTTCTCTTCGACGGCCGGCGCGCGGTGGGCGTCGAGTATCGACAGGACGGCGAGACGAAGACCGTGCGCGCCGGGCGCGAGGTGATCCTCGCCGCCGGCGCGCTGCAAAGCCCGCAGCTCCTGCAGCTGTCGGGGGTCGGCGACCCCGCGCACCTCAACGCGTTCGACATCCCTGTCGTGCACGCGCTGCCGGGCGTGGGCGCGAACCTGCAGGACCACCTGCAGCTCCGGTTGCTGTTTCGCTGCACCAAGCCGATCACCACCAATGACGACCTCAACTCGTGGTGGCGCTCGCTCGCGATCGGCGCGCAGTGGCTGTTTGCGCGCAGCGGCCCGCTCGCGGTCGGCATCAACCAGGGCGGTCTTTTCACGCGCGTGCTGCCGGAGTCGGCGACGCCCGACGTGCAGTTCCATTTCGCCACGCTGTCGGCCGACTTGGCGGGTGCGAAGCCGCATCCGTTTCCCGGCTTCACGTTCAGCGTCTGCCAGCTCCGGCCATCGTCGCGTGGCCGCGTGTCGCTCACGTCGGCCGATCCGCTCGACGCGCCGGCGATGCAGCCCAACTACCTGACGGCGCCCGACGACCGGCGCTGCGCGATCGCCGCGGTGCGCTTTGCAAGGAAGCTCGCCGCGACCCGTGCGCTGCGTCCGTACATCGCGGAGGAGGTGCGGCCGGGCAAGGCGATGGACGACGCCGACGACTCTTCGGTGCTCGAGTTCTGCCGCGAATACGGCGCGACGATCTTCCATCCGTCCGGCACCTGCAGGATGGGACCGGACGACGACGACACCGCGGTCGTCGACGCGCGGCTGCGCGTGCGCGGCGTCGACGCGTTGCGCGTGGTCGACTGCTCGATCATGCCGACGCTGGTCTCGGGCAACACCAACGCGCCGGTGGTGATGGTCGCGGAGAAGGCGAGCGACATGATCGCGGCCGACGCGCGCTGACGGCGCTTTGCCCGTCATCCCCGCCAAAGCGGGGATCCAGTGGTGACGCATCGATCAACGACGTTCATGTCGACGTCGCGTCACGTCTGGATCCCCGCTTTGGCGGGATGACGAGCTCTCTATCCGCCGCGTGCCGTGTGCCGGGGCGCGACGAGATCGACGGCGAACGACGCGGCGAGCGCGTCGGCGGCGCGCTTCAATGAGGGCGCGAGGCCGAGCGCCTGCACGAGTGAAAGCCGCGCGACCGGTGCGTGCACGGCCACCGACGCGGCGACGCGGCCGCGCGCGATGACGACCGGTACCGCGACGCACACGAGCCCCGCGAGGTACTCCTCGTTGTCGGTGGCGAAGCCTGCGCGGCGGAT
>JAICUU010000244.1 GCA_025935675.1 Burkholderiales bacterium | reverse complement strand
TCTTGTGCTTGAGGATGCCCGTAAGCCAGGTCTTGAGCGACGAGCGACCGCTGAAGCCGTCGCGAGCGGCGATCGCGGCGAGGAGCGTCTCCTGCACCGCGTCCTCGGCCGATTCGCGGTCGCGCAGCTGGAGCTGGGCGATGCGCATCAGGTAGCCGCGGTGGGTCTCGATCTCGGCGGCGAAGGGCGACGCGGTCATCGATGCAATCGAGCGTTCCTGCCGAGGATCCACGAGCGTGGTGTCGCCCGAAATGGCGCGCGGCCGCGCGTCAGCGCTCGCCCGTGATCGCGGCGAGCGCGTCGATGTCGCGCACGACGATGCGCTGGCGCCCGGACTCGACGTACCCCGCGTCGCGCCAGCGGCTCAGGATGCGCGTCACCGTGTAGAGGTTGGAGCCGCACATCTCGGCCAAGTCCTGGCGGGACACCGGGAACGCGACGCTGACGCCGCGCGCATCGCGCTCGCGCGAGTCGCGCACCAGGTTGACGAGCTGGCGCGCGAGGCGCGTCTCGACCGGCTCGGTGGCGAGCTCGCGCATCCTCGTCATGAATTCCATTGCGCGATCGCCGACGAGCTCCATCGCGTTATTGGCGACCGCCGGCGACGCCGCGATCGCCTCGCGTACGAACGACGACTTCCACGTGACGAGCGTCGCGTCGGCGCATACGGTCGCCGTTGCCGGGTACGGGATGTCGCGGAACACGGCCTGGCAGCCGATCGGGTCGCCGCGGCGCATGAATCGCAAGCCGATCTGGTCGCCGTCACGCGTGAGGTGCGTCACCCGTACCCAGCCGTCGACGAGGAGATTGAGCTCCGACGAGGCATCGCCCTGCTTGAACAGCACGGTCCCGCGCGGGGCGCGGCGCACGCTGGCCGCTGCGGCGATGCGGGCGGTCCCGGCAGGGTCCAGGCCATGGAAAAGTGCCGAGCTCGAGGTAACCTCGATGACGTCGACGAGCGGATCGCGCGCGTTCATGGACCGGCGCCTAGGCGCAATTTCACCGCCCCGTGTTGACAAAAGGCAAAGAACGCGAAGGTATTGACGCTCACCATGACTGCGCTGCATTGCAGCAATTTGACGGGGAAATGATGATAACGCACGCTATTGCCACCGCCGCCATGCTGACCGCCTTCGTGGCGATGCCCGCCGCCGCCCAGGATGCGGCCGCCGGCGAAAAGGTGTTCGCGCCTTGCAAGATCTGCCACCAGATCGGCGAGAAGGCCCGCAATTCGGTTGGACCCGAGCTCAACGGCGTGATCGGCCGCAAGGCCGGCAGCGTGCCCGGCTACGCGTATTCGCCGGCCAATCGTGATTCCGGTCTCACCTGGGACGAGGCGACGTTCACCGCATACATCCAGGATCCGCAGGCCAAGGTGCCGGGCACGAAGATGGTGTTCCCCGGCGTCAAGGACCCGCAGCAGATCAAGGACCTGATCGCGTACCTGAAGCAGTTCGGGCCCGACGGCAAGAAGAAGGGCTGACCCAACCCCATGCGCGGCGGGGTTGTTCCCGCGCCGGCGCCACCCTCGCGAGATCGACCATGAACGTCCGTGTGCTGGCCGCGGGATTGCTCGCGGCCGTCTTCGCCTCGACCCCGGCGCATGCCGAAGGCATGCCGGGCATGACCCATACCGCCGCGGCAACGGCAACCGCGCCCCCCGCGCAAGCGCCGGCGGCGGCACCCGCGTCCGGCATGAAGATGAGCGGCAGCGGCACCGACATGCACTCGCCGCGCGTGTTCACGCTGCGCTCGGGCGTCGCCGACGGCCGGATGGTCTATCTCGGCGTCGGCGGCGACATCAATGGCAAGGTCAACCCGACGCTGGTCGTGCACGAAGGCGAGACGGTGCAGATCAATCTCGTGAACGGCGAAGGCGCCGAACACGATCTCGTCATCGACGAGTTCGCAGCACGCACCGACCACGTCGTCGGCAAAGGGGCGAGCTCGACGATGTCGTTCAACGCCGGCAAGACCGGCGAGTTCTACTACTACTGCTCGATTCCCGGGCATCGCCAGGCGGGGATGCAGGGGCGCGTGCAGGTCGTTCCGGGTCAGCGCACGCCAGGCGCGCCGATCGCGCCGGACATCGTCCGCGATCCCACCGACCTGCCGCCGCCGATCGGCAACCGCCCGCCGCAGGTGGTGCGCATCGACCTCGAGACGATCGAGATGACCGGTCAGCTCGACGACAAGACGACGTACAACTACTGGACGTTCAACGCCAAGGTGCCGGGGCCGTTCGTGCGGGTGCGCGTCGGCGACACCGTCGAGGTGCACCTCAAGAATGCCGCCAACAGCGTGATGGTGCACTCGGTCGATTTCCACGGCGCCACCGGACCCGGAGGCGGCGCCGAATTCACGCAGACCGAGCCCGGCAAGGAGACGGTGGTCACGTTCAAGGCGCTGATCCCCGGCCTCTACGTCTACCACTGCGCGACGCCGAGCGTGCCTCACCACATCACCAACGGCATGTACGGCCTCTTGCTGGTCGAGCCCGAGGGCGGGCTGCCGCAGGTGGACCGCGAGTTCTACGTGATGCAGGGCGAGCTCTATACCGCGCAGCCGTTCGGCACGCAGGGCATGCAGGAAATGGACTACGAGAAGCTCATCGGCGAGCATCCGGAGTACTTCCTCTTCAACGGTTCGGTCGGTGCGCTCACCCGTACGCATCCGCTGCGCGCACGCCCCGGCGACACCGTGCGGATCTTCTTCGGCGTCGGCGGACCCAACTTCACGTCGTCGTTCCACGTGATCGGCGAGATCTTCGACCACGTCTATCAGGGCGCGAGCCTCGTATCGCCCCCGCTCGTCGGCGTGCAGACGGTGAGCGTGCCGCCGGGCGGCGCGACGGTCGTCGACTTCCACATCGACCGGGCCGGGCGCTACGTGCTGGTCGACCACGCGCTTTCGCGGCTCGAGCGCGGGCTCGTCGGGTTCCTGATCGTCGACGGACCGCACGACGACGCGATCATGCACGCCGGGCCTGCGCGCTGAGCGCGAACGCGGCTGCGCGCCGCTCGCCGTCAGGCGCGCCGGCGGCTGCGCGCTGCGGAACGTGGTCGAATCCTCGGTGTCGGCGCTCCGCCGACACGAAAATGCGGCGCCTGCCGTTTTGCATGGTGTCGCCGCGATGCGACGATTGCTCCGGCTTGGGCGCACCGCGCCCTCATCTCACGGAGCGACCTATGATCAAGTGGGCCATCATCTTCGCGATCATCGCGATCGTCGCCGGCCTGTTCGGCTTCACGGGCCTGGCGGCCGGCGCCGCGGGCATCGCCAAGTTCCTGTTCGTCGCGGCGGTCATCATCTTCCTGATCTTCCTTGCGCTGGCGCTGTTCGCCGGGAAGAAGCTGTCGCAGTAGCCACCTGCAAGACCCGGCCGATCGCGCCCAGCGGTGAGATCGACCGACGCAACCGCGCTGGAAGTGACAAGGGCCCGCATCGACGATGCGAGCCCTTGTTTTTTGGTAGCGAGCGAGGGACTCGAACCCCCGACCAAAGGATTATGATTCCTCTGCTCTAACCAGCTGAGCTAGCTCGCCGAAGCGAAAAATTATAGCGAAATCCGGGGGTTGCGGCAAGGCTACGCGAATGCCGCGCGGGCGTCCGCGCAATGCGCCTGCCATACCCCGATCGCGCGCGAGCGCCCGCTAACATCCGCTCATGTGGACTGCGATCACGCTGTGGATCGTCCATGCCGTCGGGTTCGCGATCTATGCGCTCGCCGCCGCGCGTGCGATCGCCGTGGGCGCGGCGCCCTGGCATTGGATCGTCGGTGCGGCGCTCATCTACGCCGCGATCATCGCGGTGTTCACCCTCGCCGAGTTCACGCTCTCGTGGTTCTGGCGCGCGCGTAGGCCGCCCGCGCAGTGGATCGGCGCCGCGCGCACGCTCGCGATGATCGCTGCCGAATTCCGCACGTTGATCGGCTCGCCGTGGCGGATGATGACGTGGCGGTGGCGCATGCCGCCGCCGATGCTCGCGAAAGGGGCGATGCCCGTCGTGCTCGTGCACGGCGTGTTCTGCAACGCCGGCGTGTTCGCGTGGACGATCCGCCGGTTCGCCGACGAAGCGCTCGGGCCCGTATACGCGCTGTCGTACGGGCCGCCACTCGCGCCGATCGAGCGCTTCTCGGCGCAGCTCGCGGCGCTCGTCGACGCCGCGTGCCGCGACACGGGCGCGGCCCAGGCCGTCGTCGTCGGCCACAGCATGGGCGGCCTCGTCGCGCGCGACTACCTGCGCACGCACGGTGGCGCGAAGGTCGCCCGCGTCGTCACGATCGGCACGCCACACAATGGCAGTCGCTTCGCACGCCTCGCGGCGGGCCGGTGCCTCGCACAGATGCGCCCCGCAAGCGAATGGCTCGCGGCATTGCCACCGGCGCCCGCCTCGCCGCCGATCGTATCGCTGTGGTCGCCGCACGACTCGATGGTCGCGCCGCAGACCTCGGCGGTGCTGGAGGGCGCGACTAACATCGCATTCCTCGGCATCGGCCACAACGCGCTGTTGCGCGACGAAAGCGTGCACGCTCGCGTCGTCGCGGAGATTTGGACGGCGCGCCGGGGTGTGGATTCTCGCCTTCGCGGGAATGACGGCTGATCGCGCGCGGCCGCGACCTACCAGTGGATCCCCTGCGTGAGCTGCGCGAATGCCATCTGCTCGGCCGTGAGTGGCTGCGGCTCGCCGCCTTTCTTGCCCTGCGAGGCCGACGAATCGGGGAACATGTTGAACGCGGTGTTGAGCAGCACCTGCGTCACCTTGGGCGCGACCGCATGGCAGATCGCGCCGAACACGCCGAGGCGCGTGGCGATGCGCACGGGCCGGTGCACGATCGCCT
>JAICUU010000198.1 GCA_025935675.1 Burkholderiales bacterium | reverse complement strand
CGTCGGGCGCGTTGGTGGCACTGCTGCCCGGCCACGCGCCGGCGGCGTCGGGCATCTACGTCGTTTATCCGAGCCGCCGACACCTCTCGGCCAAGGTGCGCGCGTTCGCCGATTTCCTCGTCGAGCGATTTCGCGGCGAGGAAGGCAAGGTGGAACCGTTGGCGGCCGGACGAGTGCCGGGAATGCCGGCTGGGCCACCGATGCAGCGGTAGCCGACGGGTCGGGTGCGCGGCGCCCGCGCACCAGGCCGGCCAGGTGTGTAGCCGCTTACTTCGAAGTGACGCCTCAGCGAAGCTGGATCTTGCCCTGCGGCGGGAGCGCGCCCGTCTCCGGGATCACGATCGACGATTGGGCCTCGCGGCGCATTTGCTGCAATTCGCGCATCGCGCGGTCGACGCCCACCTTCGCCGCCTCGCCGTAGCGCTCCACCGCGTCGGCCAGGTTGTCGGCGTCGATGTCGAAGCTGATCGGCAGCGGGCCCATCGACGTCATCAGCTGCGCCTCGCCCTGGTAGATCGTCGGGCGGGCGGGATCGGGCGCGCCCGCGCCGGTCACCGGCTGGAGCACGCGCAGCGTGCCGACCTTGCGGTCGGTGAAGATCTCCTCGCGATAGAGGTCGGCGACGTCCATCCGCGCATCTCCGACACGTGTCTCATTGGCCATGGTGTCCTCTCGAGTGACTTGGTCGTATTCTAATGGCGGCGGGAACGATCGACTTCGCGCGGTTGCCCAAACCGCTGCGTCGACGCACATCGGCTCCCGAGCGTTCCTGCCTCGTCGACACTGAAGTTGAGGACGAAACCATGAAACGCAAATCGATTCTGATGGCCGCGGCGCTGGCTTCCGCGCTGGCGGTGGCATCCGCCGGCGCGTATGCGCGTGGTGGTGGTGGTGGTGGTGGTGGTGGTGGTGGCGGCGGCGGCGGCGGTGGCGGCATGCACGGCGGCATGGGTGGCGGCTCTTGGCAAGGTGGCAGCGGCGGTGGCGGCTCCTGGCAGGGCGGCAGCGGTGGCGGAGGGTCGTGGCACGGCGGTGGCGGCGGCTCCTGGCACGGTGGCGGGGGCAGCTCGTGGCATGGCGGCAGCTCGTGGCACGGCGGCGGCTGGCACGGTGGCTACTGGCACGGCGGCTGGTACGGTCCCTCGGTCGGCTTCTACTTCGGCTCGCCGTGGTACTGGGGCTATCCCTACGCATACGGCTACCCGTATTACCCGTACGGCTACGGGTATGGCACGACGATCATCTACAACGACCCGGCGCCGGTGACGTATGGCGATCAGCAGATGCCGTCGGGCAGCTTCGAGCCCGCGCCTGCGCAACATTCGGCACCCGCGCCGCGCGATCCGCCCGTGCAATTCCGTTATTACTGCCCGCACAGCGGCCAGTACTACCCGGCGGTGAAGACCTGCCCGCAAGGCTGGCAGCAGCAGCCGCAGACCTGACGCGTTACTTGCGCAGCGCGTCGATGCCGCGCGCGACGCCGTCGAGCGTCAGCGGGAACATTCGCGCGCCGAGCGCGCCCTGGATCATCTGCGTCGAGCGGGTGTATTCCCAGGCGCGCTCGGGCTCGGGGTTCCACCAGACGACGCGGCGGAAATGCGCGAACACGCGCGCAAGCCACGCGAGCCCCGGCTCGTCGTTCGCGTACTCGACGCTGCCGCCGCGCTCGGTGAGCTCGTAGGGGCTCATCGCCGCGTCGCCGACGACGACGACGCGCCAGTCCGGCCCGTAGATGCGCAGGAGCTCGAGCGTCGACACGCGCTCGGTGCGGCGGCGCACGTTGTCGCGCCACACGTGGTCGTAGATGCAGTTGTGGAAGTAGAACGATTCCAGGTGGCGGAACTCGCGCTTCGCCGCCGAGAAGAGCTCCTCGCACGCGGTCACGTGCGGGTCCATGGAGCCGCCGCTGTCGAGGAACAACAGCAGCTTGACGCGATTGCGGCGCTCGGGACGCATCCTGAGGTCGAGCCATCCGGCGTTGCGCGCCGTGCCGTCGATCGTTCCGTCGAGGTCGAGCTCGTCGGGAACGCCCTCGCGCGCGAAGCGCCGCAGCCTGCGCAGCGCGATCTTCAGGTTGCGGGTGTTGAGCTCGACGTCGCCGTCGAGGTTGCGAAACGCGCGCTCGTCCCAGATGCGCACGGCGCTGCGCGCGCGGCCGCCATCGACGTCGCCGCCGATGCGCACGCCCTCGGGGTTGTAGCCGTAGGCGCCGAACGGGCTCGTGCCGCCGGTGCCGATCCATTTCGAGCCGCCTGCGTGCCGCGCGCGCTGCTCGGCGAGGCGCCGGCGCAGCGTTTCGAGCAGCTTGTCGAGCCCGCCGAGCGCGGCGATGCGCCGCCGGTCCTCGTCGGAGAGCTGGCGCTCGAACTCGCGCCGCAGCCATTCCGCCGGCACTTCGCCGCGCACGTCGAACACCGCGTCGATGCCCTTGAAGTAACTCGCGAACGCCAGATCGAAGCGGTCGAAATGCTGTTCGTCCTTGACGAGCGTCATCCGCGCGAGCGCGTGGAACTCGTCGATCGAGCCCGCGACGACGCGCTTGGCGAGCGCCTCGAGCAACGTCAGGAATTCGCGCGTGCTGACCGGCAGCCGGAACGCGCGCAGGTGCAGGAAGAAGCCGATCAGCACGGTTGCGCGCGCGGTGCAGCGCTCAGCGCCGCTTGTCGAGCTGGAAGCGCAGGTGGCGCTTCACCGCCGGCCACTCGTTGTCGATGATGCTGAACACCACGGTGTCGCGCTTGCTGCCGTCGGCGAGCACCTGGTGGTTGCGCAGCACGCCGTCCTGCTTCGCGCCGAGCCGCGCGATCGCCGCGCGGCTCGCAAAGTTGAACCAGTGCGTGCGGAACTCGACCGCGATGCAGGAGAGCGCCTCGAACGCGTGCGTCAGCAGCAAGAGCTTGCACTCGGTGTTGAAGCCGGTGCGCTGCACGCGCTTCGCGTACCAGGTGTGGCCGATCTCGAGCCGGCGGTTCTTCGCGTCGACGTTGAAAAAGCGCGTCGTGCCGACGATGTCGCCGCCGGCGGCGAGCCGCGCGACGAACGGCATCGCGCCCTGCTCGTCGCGCATCGCCAGCGCCGCCTTCACGTAGTCCTGCATCTTCGCGGGCTCCGCGACGCTGGTGAACCAAAGGTCGTGAAGCTCACCGTCGGCCGCGGCGCGCGCGAGCCCCTGTACGTGGTCCTGCGACATCGGCTCGAGCGTGGCGTGCGCGCCCGTGAGTATCACCGGCTCGATGAACCCGGTCATGGTGCTTCGTGTGAATGGGCCATGCGGCGCGAAAGCAGTCTGCGCGCGGTCGCGCCGTTCGCTGCCGGAACGGCCGAGTATCGCCAGTCCGACGCCACGCCAGCCGCATCCGCGCGCAAACAGATTTTCCGCACACGAACCCCGCGCCGAGCGTCACCGCCCCGCGCGCGCCATGAACGCGACGCGCTCGAAGAGGTGCACGTCCTGCTCGTTCTTGAGGAGCGCGCCGTGCAGCGGCGGCAGGAACGCCTTGCGGTCCTGCGAGCGCAGCGCCTCGGGCGGGATGTCCTCGGCGAGCAGGAGCTTCAGCCAGTCGAGAAGCTCCGACGTCGACGGCCGCTTCTTCAATCCCGGCACCTCGCGCAGGCTGAAGAACGCATCGAGCGCCTCGCCGAGCAGCGCCTTCTTGAGCCCCGGATAGTGGACGTCGACGATGCGCATCATCGTCTCCTTGTCGGGAAAGCGGATGTAGTGGAAGAAGCAGCGTCGCAGGAACGCGTCGGGCAGCTCCTTCTCGTTGTTCGACGTGATCACCACCAGCGGGCGATGCCGCGCGCGCACGTCCTGGCCGGTCTCGTAGACGTGGAACTCCATCCGGTCGAGCTCGCGCAGCAGGTCGTTGGGGAACTCGATGTCGGCCTTGTCGATCTCGTCGATCAGCACCACCGCGGGCACGTCGCTCTCGAACGCGTCCCACAGCACGCCGCGACGGATATAGTGCGCGATGTCGCCGACGCTCGGAGCGCCGAGCTGCGAATCGCGCAGCCGCGACACCGCGTCGTATTCGTAGAGTCCCTGCTGCGCCTTGGTCGTCGACTTCACGTGCCATTGCAGCAGCGGCCGGCCGAGGCTCCTCGCCACCTCCTCGGCCAGCATCGTCTTGCCGGTGCCCGGCTCGCCCTTCACCAGGAGCGGCCGCTCCAGCGCGAGCGCCGCGTTCACGGCGAGCTTCAAGTCATCGGTGGCGACGTACGAGTCGGTGCCTTCGAAGCGCATGGGTCGATGGTAGCCGAAATCAGCGCAGCACCGCCTCGAGGCCCCACAGCACGGCCATGCCGACGCTCATCGTCGCGAGCGTGTTGTGGGTGAAGTAGCCGACGACGGCGGCGACGGATGCCGCGATCACGCGCGGCGAGGCGAGCGTCGCCACCGACGGCGCGCCGACGACGACCATCGGCAGCACCAGCGCGGTGAGCATCGCGGCCGGCACGTAGCGCAGCGCGCGCGCGAGCAGCGGCGGCATCTGCCGCTGCGCGAAGAACGCGATGAACGACAGCCGCGACAGGTAGTTGAGCGCGCCGACGATGACGATCACCGCCCACAGCGTCAGCGCGCGGTCCATCGCTCCCTCGCGAAGTCGACCAGCGTGCCGACGACGATGCCGCAAAGACCCGCAGCGATCAGGTTGAGCTTCATCGGCAGGCCCGCCAGCGCGAACACCGCGAACGCCGCGCTCGCCGCCGCGGCGATCGTCGGCAGCCGGTCGAGGTGCGGCGCGACGAGCGCGATGAAGCACAGCGGCACGGCGAAGTCGAGCGACCAGCGCGCGGGGATCAGGTTGCCTGCGAAGTAGCCGATCATGTTGGTGACCTGCCAGCAGCCCCACAGCGCGAGCCCGCCGCCCAGGAAATGCAGCGCCCCGCCGCGCGGGTCGTGCTTCGCGTCGAAGCGGCGGATCGACGCCGCGAATGCCTGGTCGGTCAGCAGGAACGCGAGCGCGTTCTGCCAGCGCGCCGGCAGCGACTTGAGATAGGGCGCCATGGCCGCGCTGTACATCAGGAAGCGCAGGCCGGCGACGAAGCAGGTGAGCACGACCACCGCGAACGGCGCGCCTTCGGCGAGGAGCTGCGACGCGAGGATCTGCGCGGCGCCCGAGAACATGATCATGCTCATGCCGAGCGCCGTCCACATGTCGGCGCCGGCCGCAGCGGCGCCGACGCCGCAGACGGCCCCGAACGGCACGAGGCCGAGGCAGGCCGGCAGCATTTCCGTGAAGCCTTCGCGGAAGTCGGGAGACGCGGCGATGTGGCGCATGAACGACGACAGGGAGGCGCCGCCTCCCTGTCGCCATGCATTATAGCGGCGCGTGCGACGGCGCGCGGCGCGCGGCGCGCGCTCTGCTACGATGGGAGAGTCGCGCAATGGCGCGGCCGGCTTTCGCGCATTGCGGCGCGCGATGCTGCCGGCGCCCGCGGCGCGCGCTCCCCGACACGACAGGCCACGATGGAAATCCCCGCCAACCCGTTCAAGAAGGCGATCGCGGGCGCGCGCCCGGCGCTCGGCTGCTGGATCTCGTCGGCCTCGCCGGTCACTGCCGAAGCGATGGGATTCGCCGGCTACGACTTCCTCGTGCTCGACAGCGAGCACGCGCCCGCCGACATGAGCGAGATCATGGGCATGCTGCGCGCCGTCGCCGGCACGCCCGCCGCGCCGGTGACGCGCGTGCCGTGGAACGACATGGTGATGATCAAGCGCGTGCTCGACGCCGGCGCGCAGACGCTGTTGCTGCCGTTCGTGCAGGACGCCGGCGAGGCGGCGCGCGCGGTCGCGCACATGCGCTACCCGCCGCACGGCGTGCGCGGCGTCGCCGGCACAACGCGCGCGAGCCGCTACGGCCTCGTCCGCGACTACGCCAATCGCGCTGGCGACGAGCTCTTCCTGATCGTGCAGATCGAGACCGCCGCGGCGCTCGCGCAGCTGCCGAAGATCGCCGCGGTGCCGGGCGTCGACAGCATCTTCATCGGCCCCAGCGACCTCGCCGCGTCGATGGGGCACCTCGGCGACTTCATGCACGCCGACGTGCAGCGGGCGCTGGAGGAGGCCGCCAAGGCCTGCCGCAAGGCCGGCGTGCCCGCCGGCTGCCTCGCCGGCAATCCGGCGATGGCGAAGCGCTACCTCGACTACGGCTACACGTGGATGGCGATGGGCTCCGATCTCAACATGATGATGTCGCGCGCGCAGGAGTGGCTCGGCGACATGGGCCGCGGCGAGTCG
>JAICUU010000178.1 GCA_025935675.1 Burkholderiales bacterium | reverse complement strand
TCGCCGTCCGGGCACCAGTTCGGATGATGGCCGCCGCGGCGCCAATGCCGGTCGGTGATCGGCCGCTGGATGTCGCTGCCGTCGGCACGCATCGTGATGACGTTGTTGAGGCGCGGCTGCCCCGGCACCGGCGACAGCCAGCGCACGATGAACATGAGCCGCGTGCCTTGCGGATTCCACTTGGCGTGGAAGCCGTAGAACGCGCCCTGGTCGAACGTCTCGCGCTCCTCGCGCGTGAACGTCGCGGCGACGATGTCGGCGAGCGACACGAGAAGCCGCTGCTCGCCGCTATGCGTGTCGGTCAGGTACACGCCATCGTCCGCCGGCGCGCCGCGGTTTTGCGGAATGTGCTCGCGCGGCACGATGACGCCGTAGCCCGCCTGCGTGCGGCGCGTGCGCAAGAGGCACGGGCTCGCGCTGGTGCGGCCGTCGGGCGAGATGCAGTAGACGCTGCCGGCGAGCCGCGCGCGCTCGCCCGTCGCCGGATCGAGGCGCACGCCATACGGCCGCCACGTCGACGTGTCGACGTCGTTGAAGAAGAGGCTCGCATCGTCGGCGCCCCATTGCACCTGCGCGCCGAGCTGCGTGTCGGCGCCGAGCGTCGTCGCCACCGTGCGCACCTCGCCGCTTTCGAGATCGGCGACGAGGATGTCGGCCGACGTGCCGGGCGGCGGCAGCCGGTCCTCGAACGCGAAGCGCGTCATCGCGAGGTAGCGGCCCGACGGGCTGAACGGCGACGTGTCGTGGAAGCGATGAATGGCGCCGCCGATGCCGGGCGTCACGCAGGTCACCGGCACCGCCGGGTCGAAGCCGGCGTAGCGCGCGCTCACGATCCAGCCACCGGCTTCTTCCAGTCGGCGAGGTCCCAGCCGAGCGTGCGCTCGAGCGTCTCGATCTCGCTGGCGAACGCCTCATGCAGGAAGCGCGCCGCAGCCGCGCTCATCGGCGCGTCGTACGGGAACTCGTTGACCGACAGCGACGGCGTCGCGGCAAGCGGCTCGACGCCGATGAAATCGGTCACCTTGGCAAGCGCCTGCGCCGGGTCGCGCCGGAGCTCGTCGCTGCGCATCACCAGCACCTGCTCCGGCGGGAACAGCGCGCGAAGCCGCGCGAGCTGCACGCTGTAGCGGCCGCGATCGACGTAGGAAATGCGCTTGTGCTGGCGCGTCGGCGTGGCGGCCAGCCGCTCGTCCTCGCGCGCGAGGGCCTCCTCGAACGACAGCGTCTCGCGCTTCTTCTTCACCTCCATGTTCCAGTGCGAGTACGCGCGCGTCGCGGGATTGCGCAGCAGGATGACGAACTTCATCGCCGGGTTGTACGCGTGAATGCGCGCGGCCACCGGCTCCCAGTACATGTAATACGGCGTCGCCTCGCCGACCGCGCGGTCGCTCGCGCGCGGCTCGAAGAAGCCGTGGTAGATCGTGTAGTCGGCGCCGCGCGCGAAATGCGCCTCGTCGTCGAAGTAATGCACCTCCTTGACGCTCGTCGGCATGCAAAGCTGCGGATGCTCGCGCAGGTAGACGTCGAGCGCGCTGGTGCCGCCCTTCTGCGTGCCGGCGATGACGAAGTCGACCTTGCGCGCCTGCGGGACGATGCGGCCGTGGCAGAGCTTGTAGCGGCGGCCGCTGCCGCAGGGGCACGGCTCGTTGCGTCCCGGCGTGGCCACGCGAGAGGCCGGGTCAGGCGACGGCGGCGAACGCCGCGCGCGCGGCGGCGAGCGTCGCGTCGAGCGTCGCGTCGTCGTGCGCCGCCGACACGAATCCCGCCTCGTAGGCGGACGGCGCGAAGTAGATGCCGGCATCCAGCATCGCGTGGAAGAAGCGATTGAAGCGGTCCTTGTCGGTGCTCATCACCTCGGCGAAGCTCGCCGGCACGCGCGGCGCGAAATACAGGCCGAACATGCCGCCCACGCTGTCGGCGACGAAGTCGACGCCCGCGCGGCGCGCCACGGCCTCGAGGCCGCGGCACAGCGCGCTCGCCTTCGCGGCGAGCGACTCGTAGAAGCCGGGACGCTCGGTGATCGCGAGCGTCGCGAGCCCGGCAGCGAGCGCCACCGGATTGCCGGACAGCGTGCCGGCCTGGTACACCGGGCCGAGCGGCGCGATCTCTTCCATGATCGCGCGCTTGCCGCCGAACGCCGCCACCGGCATTCCGCCGCCGATCACCTTGCCGAGCGTCGTGAGGTCGGGCGCGATGCCGGTCATGCCCTGCACGCCGCCTGCGTGGACGCGAAACCCGGTCATCACCTCGTCGAAGATCAGCACGGCGCCGTGCGCGTCGCAGCGCACGCGGATCGCCTCGAGGAAGCCCGGCGCGGGCCGCACGAGGTTCATGTTGCCGGCGACGGGCTCGACGATCACGCCGGCGATCGCGTCGCCCTCGCTCGCGAACAGCGCGTCGAGCGCGGCGATGTCGTTGTACGGCAGCACGCGCGTCTCGTTGGCGATCGCCTCGGGCACGCCGGCCGACGACGGATGGCCGAACGTCAGCGCGCCCGACCCCGCCTTGACGAGCAGGCTGTCGCCATGGCCGTGGTAGCAGCCTTCGAACTTGACGATGCGGCTGCGTCCCGTGAAGCCGCGCGCGAGGCGCAGCGCCGTCATCGTCGCCTCGGTGCCCGACGACACGAGGCGCACGAGCTCGAGCGACGGCAGCCTTCGCGCGAGCGTTTCCGCCATCTCGACCTCGAGTGCCGTGGGTGCGCCGAACGACAGCCCGAGCGCCGCCCGCTCCTGCACGGCGCGCACGACCGACGGCTCGGCGTGGCCGACGATCGCAGGACCCCACGAGCCCACGTAGTCGACGTAGCGGCGGCCATCGGCATCCCACACGAAAGCGCCCTCGCCGCGCGCGATGAAGCGCGGCGTGCCGCCGACCGAGCGGAACGCGCGTACCGGCGAGTTGACGCCCCCGGGGATCGTGCGCTGGGCGCGCGCGAAGAGCTCGTCGTTGGCGGTCATCGCGCTAACCTCCGCGCTTCGTGCTGCCGTGCTTGCTCGCGCGCGCCGGCCGGCGCGCTCACGGTGAATGCCTCCGCGGCGTGCGCGCCGCCGCGACGACATCGACGAGGCGTCGAGTCGCGCGCTCGACGCCGGCGTGCGTCGCGTGCGCGAACACGTCCGAGATCACCGCGACCGCGTCGGCGCCGGCGGTGACGAGCGCGGCGGCGTTGGCGGCGGTGATCCCACCGATCGCGACCACCGGCACGCCAAGCGTCCGCGCGTGCGCGAGCAGCTCGACTTTCGCCTGTCGCGCGCCGGGCTTCACGCGCGACGGGAAGAAGCTGCCGAACGCGACATAGTCGGCGCCCTGTGCCGCGGCATCGCGGGCGCGCGACGCATCGCCGTAACACGACACGCCGACGATCGCATCGCTCGGCAGCCGCCGTCGCGCGTCGTCGATGGCGCCGTCGTCCTCGCCGAGATGCACGCCGTCGGCGGCGACGCGCGCGGCGAGCGTTGCGTCGTCGTTGACGATGAAGAGCGCGCGGCCCTCGCAGGCTCGCACCAGCGCGCGCGCCTGCGCCTCGCGCAACGCGGCGTCGGCCGCCTTGTTGCGATACTGGATCGCCGCCGCGCCGCCGCGAATCGCTGCGTCGACACGCGCGACGAGATCATCCGTGTCGTCCTGGTCGGGCGTGACCGCGTACACGCCGGCCACGCGCGAGCGTCGCGCCGCGCGCGCGTCGCCGGCGACGTCAGTGGCCGCTGCGAGCATCCGCACGCTTGCGCGCGACGCGCGCCTCGCCCTCGTCGTCGAGCGGCACGTCGGCGTCTCCGCGCGCCCAGAACATGCGGTCGGGAAGCGCCTGGCCCATGCCCGGGCGGTAGGCCTTGTCGAGCGTCTGCCACGTGAACGCCTGCGCCTCGCGCACCGCGTCGGGAAGCGCGAGGCCGTTGGCGAGCATCGCCGCGATCGCCGACGCGAGCGTGCAGCCCGAGCCGTGGTAGCTGCCGGCAAGCCGCGGCCACGTGTCGCTGCGCACGACGCCTGAGCGGTTGTAGAGCGTGTTGACGACATCCTTGGTGGCGTCGTGCGTGCCCGTGATGAGCACGGTCTCGGCGCCCCATTCGATCAGGCGCGCGGCGCAGGCCGCGAGCGAAGGCTCGTCGTCATCCTCGTCCGATTCCGCGAGGCGCCGCGCCTCGAGGCTGTTGGGCGTGATGATCGAGGTCTGCGGCAGCAGAAGCTCGCGCAGCGCGTGCGTCATCTCGTCGCTGGCGAGCTCGTCGCCGCGGCCCGAGGCCAGCACCGGATCGAGCACCAGCGGCACGTCGGGGTAGTCGGCGACGATCTCCGCGATCGCGGTGATGTTCTCCACGCTGCCGAGCACGCCGATCTTGAACGCATCGATCGTCATGTCCTCGAGCAGCGCGCGCGCCTGGTCGGCGACCCAGTCGGAGTCGATCGCGCGCATGCCTTCGACGCCGATCGTGTCCTGCACGGTGACCGCGGTGATCACCACGAGCGGGTGGCAGCCCATGCTCGCGAGCGTGAGGATGTCGGCGCCGATGCCGGCGCCATTCGACGGGTCCGACGCGGCGAACGCGAGGACGAGCGGCGGGGGTTCGGTGGGCGGCATTGCTAAAATTGCATTTTAAACCCACTCCGGCGCGCGGCAGCGATGAAGAAATACATGTGCCTCATCTGTGGCTGGATCTACGACGAGGCCGAAGGCTGTCCCGAGGAAGGCATCGCACCCGGCACGCGCTGGGAAGACGTGCCGCCGAACTGGAGCTGCCCCGAGTGTGGCGCCCGCAAGGAGGATTTCGAGATGATCGAGATCTGACGCCGGACGCCGGCGCGCACGCGCCGCCCGCCACCACGGCGGGACCGGCGAGCGGGGTCAGCCGGCGAGCAGCGCCTTGATGTCGTGCGTGAACACGTCGGGGCCCTGCCCGTAGCTGACGTAGAGGCGCAGCCGGCCCTGGGGATCGTAGATGTACGTCCCCGCCGAATGATCCATCGTGTAGCTGCCCGGCGTCGCGCCGGGCTGCTTCTGGTAGATCACCTTGAAATCCTTGGCCGTCGCCGCGAGCGCGTCGGCGTCGCCGCGCAACGCGATGAATCGCTTGTCGAACGCGGGCACGTACTGCGAAAGCACCTCGGGCGTGTCGCGCGCCGGGTCGACGGTGATGAACACCACCTGCACGCGCGACGCGTCGTTGCCGAGGCGCTTCATCGTTTCGGCAAGCTCGGCGAGCGTGGTCGGGCACACGTCGGGACAATGGGTGTAGCCGAAGAACACCACGACGACCTTGCCGCGGAAATCGGCGAGCGAGCGCTGCTTGCCGCTCGCGTCCGGCAGGCTGAAGTCGTGTCCGAACGACGAGCCGGTGATGTCGGATGCGAGGAACTTCGGCGGCGACGGCGCGCACGCCGCGAGCGTGAGCGCCGCGGCGAGCATCGCCACGGCCGCGAGCCATCGCGACGCCGGCCGGCGAAGGCCCGCGCACACGACCTGGCGCCGGCCGCTCATGGCCAGTAGTGGTCGACGAGGAGCGCCGTGAACAGCGCCGCGAGGTAGAGGATCGAGTAGCGGAACGCGCGGCGCGACAGCGCGTCGCTGTAGTTGCGCCACAGGCGCCACGCGTAGCCCAGGAAGCCGGCGCCGAGCGCGAGCGCCGCGACGAGGTACGGGTAGCCGCTCATCCGGATCGCGAACGGCAGGCACGACACGGCGACCAGCACGACCGTGTAGAGCACGATCATCAACCGCGTGTAGCGCGAGCCGTGCGTGACCGGCAGCATCGGCAGGCCGGCGCGGGCGTAATCCTGCGTGCGGTAGAGCGCCAGCGCCCAGAAGTGCGGCGGCGTCCACGCGAAGATGATCAGGAACAGGATCAGCGCTTCGGCGGACACGCCGTTGGTCACCGCCGCCCAGCCCAGCACCGGGGGCATCGCGCCGGACGCGCCGCCGATGACGATATTTTGCGGTGTCGCGGGCTTCAGCAGCACCGTGTAGACGATCGCGTAGCCGACGAACGTACCGAGCGTCAGCCACATCGTCAGCGGGTTGACGAGCGCCCACAGGATCCACAGGCCGGCGCCGCCGACGACGGCGGCGAAGGCCAGCGTGGTGCGCGGTGTCAGCTGGCCCGCCGGCAACGGCCGCCAGCGCGTGCGCAGCATCGCCGCGTCGATGTGCTGCTCGACGAGGCAGTTGATCGCGGCGGCGGCGCCGGCGACGAGCGCGATGCCCACGGTGGCGAAGAACACGCGCTGCGGCGGCGGCAGGCCGGGCACGGCGAGGAACATGCCGATCACCGCGCAAAACACGATCAGCGACACCACGCGCGGCTTGGTCAGCGCGAGGAATTGCCGCAGGCGGCTGTCGGCGGCGGCGAGCGTCGTCATGAAGCTGTCATTTTAGCGCGCGCCGGCATCAGCCGATCTGCGAGGCCCTCAACAGGCGCGTGAGGTCGTTGGCGAGCGCCTTGATGTCGGGCTCGCGCGGCCACGCCAGCACGACGTTGCCGAGCGGGTCGACGAGATAGATTGCGTCGTCGCCCCGCGGCCATGCGGCCAGCGCATCCGGCGCCACGCGCACGATGTCGAGGTCGGGCTGCTCGGCGCGGAGCGAATCGGCCAGTGGCGCGCCGTCGGTCACCAGCCAAGCCCGCGCGACGCGGTCGCGCTCCCGGCCCATCATCGTGCGCGACTGCCGCGTCGCGTACAACGCCGCCGTGCAGGTCGCGTCGCACTCCGCGGGCGCCGCGACCAGCATCAGCCAGCGACCCTTGAAGTCGGCGAGCGCGAGCGGCTTGCCGGCAAGCGTCGTGCCGGCGAACGCCGGCGCCGGCTTCGCGACCAGCGTGCCGTAATTGACGTGGCTGTCGCGATGGAACACGTAGTACGCGAGGTACGAGGCGACGATCGGCGCGATGCAGACGAGCGCGACCAGCAGGAGGGGCCGGCGGCTCGCGCGCGGCGCCGGCGCGGTGCGG
>JAICUU010000279.1 GCA_025935675.1 Burkholderiales bacterium | reverse complement strand
GATGACCGAGGCGACGTGGGACCAGGTGCTCGACATCAACCTCAAGGGTACGTTCCTGTGCGCGAAGGCGGTGCTGCCCGACATGATCGCGAAAAAGCGCGGCCGCATCGTCAACATCGCGTCGATCGCCGGCAAGGTCGGAGAGCCGACGGCGAGCGCGTACAGCGCGTCGAAGTTCGGCGTGATCGGCTTCACTCGCTCGCTGGCGCTCGAGGTCGCGCGCCACGACATCCTCGTCAACGCGATCTGCCCGGGACCGATCGCAACACCGCTCGGCGAGCAGGGCTGGCGCGACGGCGCGGTCGTCGAAGGCGTCGAGATCGACCGGATCATGTCGCGCGTCAACGGCCGCTCGCCGCTCGGGCGCCTCGGCACCGTCGCGCAGGTCGCGAAGATGGCGCTCTTCATCGCTTCCGACGACTGCGATTTCACCACCGGCTCGGCGTTCAATGTCGACGGCGGCATCATCATGACGTAGCGCTGGCGATGGCGAGCTTCGATCCGCAGCGTCCCAACGTGCTCTTCATCTTAAGCGATGACCAGGGCGCGTGGTCGCTCGGCTGCGCCGGCAACGACGAGATCCGCACGCCGCATCTCGACGCCCTGGCGGCGTCGGGCATCCGCTTCACCGACTTCTTCTGCACCTCGCCGGTGTGCTCGCCGGCGCGCGCGTCGCTGATGACGGGGCGAATCCCGTCGCAGCACGGTGTGCACGACTGGATCCGCGACGGCAACATCGGCGAGTCGCGCATCGACTACCTCGCGGGACAGCCGCTCCTGACCGACCATTTCGCCGCGGCGGGCTGGCGCTGCGCGCTGATCGGCAAATGGCATTTGGGCGCCAGCGACGCGCCGCGCCCGGGCTACGTGCGCTGGTTCGCGCACCAGTCGGGCATGAGCCGCTACTACGACGCGCCGATGTGCGATGGCAAGCGCCTCGTCGACGCGCCGGGCTACCTGACCGACGTGCTCACCGAGTCGGCGCTCGGTTTCCTCGCCGCGGAAGCGACACAGCGAGAGCCGTTCTGGCTGAGCCTCAACTACACCGCGCCGCATTACCCGTGGATCGACTCGCACCCGCGCGAATTCACCGACCTCTACCGCGATTGCGCGTTCCGCTCGTGCCCCGACGAGCCGCCGCATCCCGACTCCGCGACCGGCAATCCCGCGACCGATGCGGGGCATGCGCAGCGTCGCGAGAGCCTGGTGGGCTACTACGCGGCGATGAGCGCCATGGATGCCGGCATCGGCAAGGTGCTGGCTGCGCTCGACGCGCAAGGCCTCACGCAGAGCACGCTGGTGGTGTTCATGAGCGACAACGGCATGAACTGCGGGCACCACGGCATCTGGGGCAAGGGCAACGGCACGCGGCCGCAGAACATGTACGACACCTCCGTCAAGGTGCCCTGCCTCATCGCGCAGCCCGGTCGCATTGCGCCGGCGGTCAGCGACGCGATGCTGTCGGGCTACGACGTGTACCCGACGCTGCTCGACTACGCCGGCGTGCCGGCGCCTCGCGCGGCGGCGATGCCCGGCCAGAGCTTCGCCGCAGTGCTTCGCGAGGGTCGCGCGGCGCCGCGCGACGACGTGGTCGTGTTCGACGAGTACGGCCCGACGCGGATGCTCCGCACGCGCGGGTGGAAGTACGTGCACCGCTACCCCGACGGCCCGCACGAGCTCTACGACCTCGCGACCGATCCCGGCGAGCGTCGCAATCGCATCGACGACCCGGCCTCCGGCGATGTCGTCGCGGCGCTGCGCGCGCGGCTCGAGCGCTGGTTCGCGCGCTACGTCGACCCGCTGCAG
Source organism: Burkholderiales bacterium (assembly GCA_025935675.1). Taxonomy (GTDB): domain Bacteria; phylum Pseudomonadota; class Gammaproteobacteria; order Burkholderiales; family Casimicrobiaceae; genus VBCG01. The sequence goes on along the minus strand of JAICUU010000279.1, from coordinate 2,106 downwards.
GATGGTGCGATCAAGCCCGTGATCGGCACCGGCCAGCTCGCGCGCTCGGACCACGGCGCGCACGACGCCGCGGCGTTCGCCGCCGCGCCCATCGCGGCGCTCGAGATACCGTCCCGCTAGCGCGCCATGGCAAACGTCGAGATGTGTCGCCACGCCGCGCTGCCGTTTGCGCTTTGCCGAATGCGCAGGCACAATCGATTGCGCACACCAGGGGTTCCCCACGGAGGCAAGTGGCGATGATCGATGCAAGCGCTTCACGAGTCCGCGACGGCGATCCTGCGTCGCGCGTGCCCGCCGCCGTGAACGAGCCCGCGATCGCGATGCCCGATCCGCGCAGCGCGCGGCGCCTGCAGTGGGTGGCGAAGGTCGGCCTGGGCTTCCTCACCATCGCGATCATCGTCGGCGCGTACTGGATCTACACGCTGCAGCCGCAGGCCAACCAGACGCTCACCCCGCCCCCGCCGAAGGTGCTCGCCGCGCTGTGGACCGCGATCGCCAACGGCTCGCTGTTCGTCAACATCGGCTGGAGCCTGTTCCGCGTCGTCATCGGCTTCGTCATCGGCGTCGTGCTGGCGGTGCTGATGGGCTGCACCGCGGGCTGGTTCCGCTACGCGGGCTACGTGCTCAACCCGATCATCGAGTCGATCCGGCCCATTCCGGCGCTGGCCTACATTCCGCTGGTCATCGTCTGGGTCGGCATCGACGAGCCCGCGCGCATCCTGATCATCGTGCTCGCGGCGTTCAAGCCCACCGTCGTCAACACGCGGCAAGGCATGAAGGAAGTGCCGAACATCTATGTCGAGGCCGCCGAATCGCTCGGCGCCTCGCGGATGGCGACGTTCTGGCGCGTCGCGTTCCCCAACGCGATTCCCTACATCATGGCGGGCATGCGCACGGGGTTGGCCACGGGCTTTCTCGCGCTCGTCGCCGCCGAGCTCATCGCCTCGTCGAACGGCTTGGGCTTCCTCATCTCGAACGCCGGCCAGAACCTGCAGATCGACGTCGTGCTGATGGGCATCGTCGTGATCGGCGTCGTCGCCACGCTGCTCGATGCGGTGGCGGTGCGGGCGCAGGCGTATCTGACCCGCTGGAGCGAGGTGCGGCAGACATGATTCCGGTGGCCGCGGCTGCAACATCCCGGCGCACGCTCGCGCTCGACGTCAAGGGCGTGTGGCGCTACTTCCAGCGCCTCGACGGCACGCCGCCGTTCACCGCGCTCGAGAACATCGACCTCGACGTCGAGTCGGGGAAGTTCGTCGCGATCATCGGCGGCTCGGGATGCGGCAAGTCGACGCTGCTGCGGATCATGGCAGGGCTCGTGCCGCCGTCGCGCGGCGTCGTGCTGCACGAGGGCAAGCCGGTGCGCGGCCCGCACTTCTCGCGCGGGTTCGTGTTCCAGGCCGATGCCGTGTTCCCGTGGCTCACCGTACGCCGCAACATCGAGTTCGGCCTGCAGTGCCGCGGCATTCCCGCCGGCAAGCGCAGGGCCACCGCCGAGACGTGGGCGCGGACGGTGGGCCTCGCGGACTTCATCGACGCGTATCCGAAGGAGCTCTCCGGCGGCATGCGCAAGCGCGTCGACCTTGCGCGCGTCTACGCCAACGATCCCGACGTGCTGCTGATGGACGAGCCCTTCGGCGCGCTCGACGCGCAGACCAAGGAGCGCATGCAGGTCGAGCTCCTCGAGCTGTGGGACCGCTCGCGCAAGACGGTGCTGTTCGTCACGCACGACGTCGACGAGGCGGTGTTCCTCGCCGACGAGATCGTCGTGATGGCCTCCCGTCCCGGCCGCATCGCCGAGCGCATCACGGTGCCGCTCGCACGCCCTCGCGACGAGCGCTCGAGGGTGAGCGAAGGCTTCGAGCAGACACGCCGACGGCTGCGCGGATTGCTCGAGCAGCTCGCGCCGCCGGCCCCGCCAACCTCATCACCGTCGCACCCATAACCACCGCGCGCCAAGCACGCGCAATCCAACCGAGGAGGTCAGGATGTCATTCCAGAAGAATTCATGTCGAACCGGCCAGTGGCACCGCGCCATCGCCACCGCCGCGGTCGCGCTCGTCGCGCTCGCGCCGTCGCTCGCGTCCGCCGCGGAGCTCGACACCG
>JAICUU010000217.1 GCA_025935675.1 Burkholderiales bacterium | reverse complement strand
GCGGGTTCCTCGCGCGCCGCCGGGGCGCTATACTCGCGCGGCCCCGCGCGCCTCGTCCCCGCGTCGTTCACTCGTCGATCCCGGTCGTCGAATCCCACGCCGATGCCGGATTGCGCGGGCACGCATTCTCACGCCTGCCTTCGCGACCCATGTTCAAGCTACGCCGATACCTGCTCGACCACCTCGGCCCGGGGCTCATCACCGGCGCGGCCGACGACGACCCGAGCGGCATCGCCACTTATTCGCAGGCGGGCGCGCAGTTCGGCTACGCGATGCTGTGGAGCGTCTTCCTCACCACGCCGCTGATGGTCGGCATCCAGGTGGTGTCGGCGCGGATCGGCCGCGTCACCGGCCACGGCCTCGCGGCGAACCTGCGCGACTACTACCCGCGTCCGTTGCTGGTGTTCGTCGTGTCGCTGCTGCTGGTCGCCAACACCATCAACATCGCCGCCGACATCGGCGCGATGGGCGAGGCGCTGCAGCTCGTCGTCGGCGGCCCGGCACACGGCCATGCGCTGATCTTCGGCGTGCTTGCCGTGCTGATGCAGCTGTTCCTGCCCTATTCGCGGCTCGCGCCGGTACTGCGCTGGCTGACGCTGACGCTCTTCGCGTACGTCCTCGTGCTGTTCACGATCAACGTCGACTGGTTGCCGCTGCTGAAGGGCACGCTGCTGCCGCCGCTCAGCCTGTCGGGCGACTACCTGATGCTGCTGGTGGCGGTGCTCGGCACGACGATCAGTCCGTACCTGTTCTTCTGGCAGGCGTCGCAGGAGGTCGAGGACCAGCGCGCGACCGACGGCGACGAACCGCTCAAGGACGCGCCGGGCCAGGTCCGCCGACACATGCGGCGAATCAAGATCGACACATGGGTGGGCATGGCATTCTCCAATGCCATCGCGTTCTGCATCATGCTGACGACGGCCGCGACGTTGCACGAAGCCGGCATCACCAACATCCAGACCTCGTCGCAGGCCGCCGAGGCGCTGCGCCCGATCGCCGGCAACTCGGCGTTCCTGCTGTTCGCGCTCGGCATCATCGGCACCGGGCTGCTGGCGATTCCGGTGCTGGCCGGATCGGCGGCGTATGCGGTCGCGGAGGCGATGAAATGGCCGATCGGCCACGGCAAGTCGCTGACCGAGGCGAAGGGGTTCTACTTCATCATCACCGTCGCGACGCTGCTCGGCGTCAGCATCGACTTCACGCCGATCGATCCCATCAAGGCGCTGTTGTGGTCGGCCGTCGTCAACGGCGTGATCTCGGTGCCGATCATGGCGGTGATGATGCGCATGGCGGTGCGACCCGAGATCATGGGCCCGCTGACGATCCGTCCGCGACTGCAACGGCTCGGGTGGTTCGCGACCGGCCTGATGACGATTGCGGTCGTGGCGATGTTCGCGTCGATGGTGGCGTGATCGCCCGTCATTCCACTCCGTCATCCCGCGAAGACGTGGCTCCAGAATTGACGCCGCGAGGTGAGGCCGCACGATCCAACGATGCGCCAGGACTGGATTCCCGCCTGCGCGGGAATGACAAAATCCACCTGCGCGGCAATGACGACCGCGACCATCACGGCGTCCAGCGCACGCTGCGCCGCTCGGGCGCGAGCAACGCCGTGGCGACATCGTCGCCGGTGCGGATGACGACGATGCCGCGGTGCGACGGATCGATCGCGAAGAAGAGCGCGTAATCGAGCGTCAGCGCGCTGGCGCGGCCGTCGCAGGCGATGTCGAAGAACAGCGCCGCGTAGGCGCCGTCGGCATGCTCGGCGATCTTCTGGCTGCCGGGGACGATGCGGCAGGCGGCGCCATCGCCGCGGACGGCGAGCGCGCGATAGACGTAGCGTGCGATCGCGGCCTCGCGGGCGCGCACTTCGCTCCAGCGAATGGCGCCATCGCCATCGGCGTCGAGCGTCAGCGCGAAGTCGAGGTCGCGCAGCGCCACGTCCCATTGCCCGTGCACGAGCGTCCGCGCGGTTGCGGCACCGCGATCCGCGGTGAGCGTGAGATAGGCGTCGCTCGCCGAGTGTGCCCACGCCGGCGCGGCGCAAAGGCCCGCGAGGAGCGCCGCGAGCGTGACGCGCGCACGCCACGTCATCGCGGTGCATCGTGCGAGCGGGCCCTCGATCGACGTACCTCGTGCGTGCAGGCTCTTCATTGCCGTGCCTCGCGCGTACGGGCCAACCGTGCGCGAAGCTCGGCCGCGAGCACCTCGATCACCGGATCCTGCAGGCGCGTCTGTGCGACGAACGCCAGGACGCCGGCGACATCGCCGGGACGGTCGGCCGCCTTGGCCGCCTCCAGTGCGACGCGCGCATCCCATGGCGCGCGCTGCACGTTCCAGTTCTGCAACGCCAGCGCGAGCGCCGCCTGCGGATCGTGCTCCAGGTGGAGCGCGAAGCGCACCTGCTCGCGCCCGTAGTAGTCGCTGCCGCGCTGCTGCAAGGCGGCGAAGCGTGCCGCCATCAGAAAGGTGTCGCGCGCCGCATCCGGCGCGCCGAGCGCCGCTTCCGCCAGCACGATGCGCAGGAACGCGGTGTCCGACTGCCACGACGCGGCGAGGAGGGGCCCCACCTCGCGCGCCCGGCCGCGGTCGAGCAGGAAATCGGCGTAGGCGACGAGCAGGAAGTTGTCGGCGGGCGCTGCGGCGAGCGCCTTGCGGTAATGCCGTTCCGCGTCCGCCCATGCGCCCAGTCGCTCGCTGGCTTCGGCGGCGAGGCCTTCGATCCACGCGGCGTACTCTCCTGACGTGCCGGCGGCGTCCGCATCGATCCGGCGCAGCATCACACTCGCTTCGCGAGCCTGCCCGGTGGACATTCGCACGCTGGCGAGGCAGGCGATGCCGACGACCTCGCCGCCGTTGCGCGCGACTTCGGCGCAGGCCTTGCGCGCGGCATCGTAGCGGCCTTGCGCCGTGTCGAGCGTCGCCATCGTCAGCCACGCCTGCGCGTCGCGCGGGTCGCGTCGCAACGCGCGCACGAGCAGCGCCCGCGCGTCGTCGAACTGGTGGCGAAACTGCAGGATCGTGGCCTGCAGCACCTCGGCCACGACCGGCGGATCGGCCGCGGCCATCCACGGCGCGATGACCGCCTCGGCGTAGCCCACGTAATGAGCGTCGCCCACCTGGCGCCCGAAGTCGATGTACGCACGCGCCAGTGCGGCCGCGGCATGGAGGTCGCGCCGATCCGCGTCGAGCGCGGCGCGCAGCGCCGACAGGTTGCGCACCGCGGGGTCATGCCGCGCGGGCACTTGCTGCAGGATTGTCGTGCCGTCGTCGGGCCGATAGGGCGCCCGCGGTCCTGCCTCCACGGCACCGCCGCCGCCGGCCGCCGCGCGCGGTGGTGATGCCGAGGGCGCCGGGCTGCCCGCCGGCGAGACCGCGCTCGCTTGCGACGCCGCGCCAACCTGCGGCACCGCGCTCGCCGCGGATGCCATCGCAACGGCTGCCGACGCGCCCGCGCACGCCAGCGCCACGGCGAGCCGGCGCATGGCGCCCCGCGGTCGGGGGGCGTGCATCCGGTTGTTCGAGGTCGAGGTCATCGTCGCCGTGTCGCCGTGTCGCGTGTTCCCGCGGCGCCTTGGCGCCGTGACGCGGAAGTCGCGCCTCACCCGACCATCTACGCAAGGGCGCAGAATCCGGATGCATCGACGCGTGCATCCGGCGGGCGCGCCGCGCCGTATAGGGTCAAGGCACCGTCGTGCGCCGAGGACCGTCCGTGACCGATCTCACATTCGTCCGCTTCACCCCCGCGCGTCCGGCCGCAAGGCTCGCCTTCTCGCGCGGCGAATGGCGCCGCCTCGCCGGGCTTTATGGCATCGTCGCGCTGCTCCACGTCACCGGCTGGGGCCTGTACTTGCATTACGCGGCGAGTCACCCCGCGTTGATCGGCCTCGGCTTCACCGCCTACATGTTCGGCCTGCGCCACGCCTTCGACGCCGACCACATCGCGGCGATCGACGACACCGTGCGCTTCATGCTGCAGCGCGGCCAGCGGCCGCTCGGCATCGGCTTCTTCTTCTCGCTCGGCCATTCGACGATCGTGCTGGCCCTTTCGGTCGGCGTCGCGTTCGCCGCGACCGCGGTGCGCGACCACCTGCCGGCGTGGAAGGACATCGGCAGCCTGATCGGCGCCGGCGTGTCCGGCACGTTCCTGTGGGTGATCGGCATCGTCAACCTCCTGGTGCTGCTCGACATCCTCGGCGTGTGGCGGCGCGCGCGGCAGGGTCGCCACGATCATGCGCATCTCGAGCAGCTGCTGCGCCGGCGCGGCTTCCTCAACCGCATCTTCGGCGGGCATGTCGAGCGCCTGCTGAAGCACAGCTGGCAGATGTATCCGCTCGGCCTGCTGTTCGGGCTGGGCTTCGACACGGCGTCGGAAGTGGGGCTGCTCGCGATGACCGCGGGTGCGAGCGCCGGCAACCTGCCGCTGCCCGGCGTGCTCGCGTTGCCGATCCTGTTTGCCGCCGGCATGTCGATGATGGACACCACCGACGGTGTTTTGATGGCGAAAGCGTACAACTGGGCGTTCGTCAATCCGCTGCGCAAGATCTTCTACAACCTGACGACGACCAGTCTGTCGGTGGTCGTGGCGCTTTTGATCGGCAGCATCGAGCTCTGGCAGGTGCTGATCTCGCTGCTGCACCTGCGGGGCCCCGTCGTCGATGCGGTGGCCGGACTCGACTTCGGCATGCTGGGCTATGCGATCGTCGGGCTCTTCCTGCTCGCGTGGGGCCTGTCGGTGGCGTTGTGGAAATTCGGTCGCCTCGGCGAGCCGGGTCTGCGCACCGTCGAGCTGCACCAGCATATGCATGCTCACGGCGATGGAGCGCCTCACGTGCACCAGCACGTGCACTGATCGCGATGACGACCCTGCGGCGCCTCGGGGACGGACTGGCTGTCGCACTGCTGGCGGCCGCGACGCTGTGGGCGGCGCCGGCTCGCGCCGACACGGTAGCGAGCCTGCTCGGCAACTTCACGATCAACCAGTTCAGCGCGCTGTCGATCGCGCAGGATCGCATCGACGTGCATCGCGTCATCGTGTTCGGCCAGCTGCCGGCGCTGCGCGAGCTGCATGCGGCGGATGCCGATGGCGACGGCGTGACGACGCAGGCGGAGCGCGACGCCCATGCGACGCGTCTCGCGCGCTCCCTCGTCGATTCGCTCGAGCTCAATCTCGACGGAAAGCGCGTGCCGCTGCGTCTCCTGCGCTCGGCGACCAGCCTGCCGGTCGAGCAGGGCGGGTTCTCGCTGCGCCTCGACCTCGACTTCTCGGCGCCGTTGGCGATCGACGACGCGTCCATCCACCGCCTCGCGTTCGTGAACCGCAATTACGACGGCCGCTTCGGGTGGAACGAAATCGCCGTGGCGCCCGCGCCGATGTGGAAAGTGTTCGACACCAATGCATTCGACGACTCGCTGACCGGCGGACTGACCGAGGCGCTGCGCGGGCTGCCCGCGAGCGGCCCGCTACAGGAGCGCGCGATTCATCTCGCGATGACGGCTACGGCGCCACCGGCCGGTGCCGTCCCGCTGGGCGGGCGCGCT